>NZ_CP121682.1:604318-906477 GCF_029760955.1 Streptomyces cathayae | reverse complement strand
GCCGTCGTCGGGACGCTGTCCGTGCCCGCGCTCGTCCAGCTCGTACCGTCGCCGCGCGCCGAGGAGGACCCCAGGAGGCTGAAGGCCGCCTCCGGTCTGGTGCGCCGGCACGCCGAACTGCGGGCCACCGTGCAGCGCACGCTGAGGTCCTCGCAGAAGGGCAAGAACGTCACGCCGTACGCCGAGTACATTGCCGCCGGCCTCAAGGGCGAACTCGGCGCCGCCTGGTCCACCCCGCCGGTCACGCTCTGGCACGCCGGACCGCTCGCCGCGCTCAGCGACGAACTCGTCCCCGGCAGCGGCCTGCGCACCCTCACCGTCGCACCCGGCACGATGGTCGTCGCCATCGACGGCGAGACCCAGACCACCGCCTGGCACGACCTCTACGACGACCCCGAGGCGTACGGCCTGACATACCCCGAACTCGCCCAGGTGCGCCTGCCGTTCGAGATGTACATCGACCTCGCCCCGGCCGACGCGCGGCAGATCTTCTACGACCGCAACGTGCAGGGCGTCGCCGTCGCCAAGAACCTGGCGATGTCCATGGACCAGCGCGACTTCGGCACCCGGCTCGCCCACCTCGTCGCCGACTCCGTACGCGTCGACGTGGACGGGCAGCGGGTACCGTTCGCGCGGCTCGTCAACGCCACCAAGCGGCAGGTGTCGGCCGGCGACCGCGAGGTCGTCACGCTCTCCGCACTGCGCGCCCTCGTCGTCGCCACGCTCTACGGACGCGCCGGACTCCAGCGGTCCGCCGAGTCGGTGCACGAGGACGAACTGCCGGGTGGCAGCCGGTCCGCGCAGGTGGAGGCCGCCGTCGTCCCGGTGCTCGGCCGGCTGATCGACCGCTACGCGCAGCACCTGACCGACCGCAGCGCCCTCACGGCGCCCGCCGTCCTCGCCGGGCTGGGGATCGCCGTCCACCACACGATGCCGTGGACCGAATCGGCCTCCGCGTTCCGCGTGGAGGACCTGATCCGCCTCCTCGACGACGTCCACTGGGAGCGCGAGGCGAAGTACTGGGACGGCGTCGCCGCCAAGACCGGCACCTCGGGACGCCTCAACTTCAGCGGCGGGGTGAAGGACTCGGGCGGCCGGGTCGCCGACGCGATCCTCTACCCGGCGACCGAGGCGGGCCGCAAGATCCGGGGCCGCTGAACCCGGGCACCACGCCCACGCGCCTCTCGACTCCACCTCATCCCGCATCGCGATCCCACGCACGCATCACACGCATGCGCGCATCGCGATCCCACGCACGCATCGTGATCCCACGCACGCATCACACGGAAACGGAGCATGACCATGTCCTTCCAGCAGCCTTTCCACTCCCCCTCTCCGCAGCCCGGGCCCGGCACCCAGGGCCCCTTTGGCCTCGGCACCCCCACCGGCCCGGCGCGGCCCCCGAAGCAGCGCGGCCGGTGGCTGAAGTACGGGGCGGTCGCCTTCGTCTCCCTGTTCATCGGGGTCGGCATCGGAAGCAGCGGCGACGGCACGGCGGCAGCGGACACGGCAGCCGCCGACACCAAGTCGGAGCCGAGGCCGACGGTCACCGTCACCGAAACCGCCAAGGCCAACGGCGGCGGTGACGCCAAGCCCGCCCCCGCCCCCACCGTCACCGAGACCAAGACGGTCACCGCCAAGCCGAAGAAGACCAAGGCGCCGGGCCCGGCGACCAGCTTCTCGGGAGAGGGCGAGTACGTCGTCGGCGAGGACATCAAGGCCGGCACGTACAAGACGGCCGGGGCCGACGGCGACTTCGGCTGCTACTGGGAACGGGCCAAGGACGCCAGCGGCGAGTTCGGCTCCATCATCGCCAACAACAACCTGAACGGCCCGGGCCGGGTGACCCTCAACACCGGCGAGTACTTCAAGACCAACCGGTGCCAGGAGTGGAAGAGGGTGGGCTGAGCCGGTGGAGGGTCCACCACTCCAGGTTGTCGAAGTCCTTCTCGGCGGCCAGGAGTTGGCCGACATAAGGGTGTTCTCCGACAGGGTCGGAAACCGGGGCGCGGCGGACTGCCCTGCCATGTGATGATCTTGCCGGTGCGCCGGGGCTGCCGGCGCGTCAGTCGCGTTACCACACCCTTGGGGGGTAGCAATGAGACTGTTGTTCTCCGCTGGACGCCCGGTACGGCTCAGATCCGGCGCCGCCGTGGTGGCGGCGGCCGGCCTGCTGACCGCCGGCCTCGCCGCGCCCGCGTTCGCCGACGACGACCCGCCGCAGACCGACCAGTTGTGGATCAACAAGCCGTACGAGCAGACGCTGCCGCTCGGCACCGACGGCGGCCAGCCGCAGTCCCGCACTCTCCGCGTCGGCCTCTCCCACGACAACGAGAACTTCACGGTGACCGACGGCAGGCTCACCGTCGACGTCTCCGACCTCACCGGGGTCGCCGAGGTGACCTGGCCCGACACCTGCACGCCGAGCGGCACGAGTGCGGTGTGCGACGTTCCCGTGGTGCCCACGATCGGGAGCGACTACAAGCACCAGGTGTTGCTGACGGTGCGCGCGGCCGACGGCGCCGAAGTCGGCGCACAGGGCAGGATCACCTACGAGGCGACGGCCACCGGCGGCCCCGACGGCACGCTCACCGCGCCGCACGAGAGCTTCGACACCACGCTCACCGTCGGCGCCGGGCCCGACCTCGCCATCGACCCCGTCGCCGACATCGAGGCCGGCCGGCCCGGCGACGAGCGGACGATCCCGTTCAGGATCACCAACAACGGCAACGAGAGCGCGAACGGGTTCACCGTCAAGCTGCACGCCTCGTACGGCCTGACGGATCTGACCCGGTACGACGCCTGCACCTACACCACGACGGACGGCAACGACTACGCACCGTCGAACAGGGCAGTCTGCACGTTCGACCAGGTGCTGGCGCCGGGCGACTCCTTCGAACTGCCCGAACCGCTGACGGTGCGACTCGCCCCGCACGCGCTGAACGAGCGGCTCGACATCGACGTCGAGCCGGGCGACGGTGCCCAGGACATCGACTCCGAGAACGACTACACGATCCTCCAGATCGGGGCGGAAAACACCGCGGACTTCTCCGTGACCGGTGACACAGTCTCCGGCACGGCGGGCGAGACGGTCACGGCCGAGCTCACGTTCAAGAACAACGGCCCGGCCTGGCTCGGCAACCTCGGCTCCGGCGACCCGGTCGCCAAGGTCCGGCTGGTCGTGCCCGAGGGCACCGAGGTCACCGGCGTGCCGTCCGGCTGCTCCCCCCGCACCCTCGACGGCGGCTACTACCCGAAGCGTACGGGCGCCCCGCGCTACGACTGCAACCTGCGGTACTGGGTGCTGGAGGACACCCGGCACACGTTCGCGTTCTCCGTGCACATCGACACCGTGGTGCCCGGCGCGACCGGTGCCGTGAGCATCCACCCTTCGTACGGCGAGTTCGGCGAGTACCCCTTCGCCTTCGACCCGGACCTCGCGAACAACACGGCGGTCCTGGCCGTCAACTGACCGGCCCGCGGGTTCGGGGCAGCCGTTCGAGCGGCCGCCCCGAACCCGCGCCCTGTGGGGTGCCGACCGCCGCCGCAAGGTGCCGCCGACACCACTCCGACCCTGATCGACAGCCATCGGGATGACCGGCTTTCACCGGCCGGGTGTTTCAGTACAACCACCCCGGCGGCCGGGCCGTGTACGGCTCGAAGGTCACACGCTGACCGTGGCCAACACCGGGCCCACCGTGTCCGCCGACCGGATACCGGACCTCTTCGGGCCCTTCCGCCGCCGTACCCAGGACCGTGTCGGCACCACCGGCCGCGGACTCGGTCTCGCCATCGTCCGCTCCATCGCCGAGGCCCACGGAACCGAGGCAACGACCGAACCCGGCCGAACCCGGCCGACCGGGCGGTCTCCCCGGCACCGCCCGCTTCCCCTGACGCATGACGTGGCCCGCGCCGATGCGGCCCGGCCGCATGCCCGACTGCTCGATCCGTGCGGTGAGTGGTGATGCGCGCCTCGCGTCTCCCTCTTTCCAACGTTGCACGGACTCTTCAGATGTAGACCCGCCCATGGCAGTCTGAGCCGAGAACCTCTGGCGGACAACGCTGTCAGGCGCGGTCCGTCAGACGCTCGGGCAGCCCTGTCGACTCGTTCTCGCAGAGGAGCACTCGCATGGCCCTCGATCGTCGGCGGCTTCTTCACAGCGGCGCAGCGGCCCTGGGCGCGGTGGCCCTGAGCGGTGCGGTGCCGCCCGGCGCGGCCACGTCGGCGGGTGCGGTCGGCAGTCCTGCGGGCGGGGCGCCCGCAGGCGGCAAGGGGGCGAGCGCGTCTCCGCTGTATCCGGTGGTGGGTCCCGGAACGGCCTTCCTGGACCACCGGTCACTGCTGGGGGACCTGCCGGAGGCCGAGTGGTACGAGGCGAACATCCCCTTCGTCGACCTGCCCGACGCCGCCATCCGGGACACCTACTACTACCGGTGGCGCGTGATCAAGCACGCCCTGAAGTACACCGGGCCCAGGGAAGGTTGGATCCTCTCGGAGTTCCTGGGCCCGGTCGGCTACTCCGCGCCGCACGGCGGGATCAACGCCGCCGCCGCTCACCACATCCGCGAGGCACGCTGGCTGCGCGACCACCGCTACCTCGACGACTACATCGGCTACTGGCTGCGCGGCAGCGGCTCGGGACCCAAACCGGCCACGGACTTCCTCAACAAGAACACCACCGACTGGGCGCACCAGTACTCCTTCTGGATCGCGGACGCCGTGGTGGCCCGGGCGTCGACCGACGGCAGATGGGAGCAGGCCCTGGGTCTGCTCGACGAATTGGAACGCCAATGGGGGCGCTGGGCCCCGCAGTTCGACGACGAAGTCGGCCTCTACTGGCAGACACCGGTGTGGGACGCGATGGAGTACACCGCGAGCTCCTACCAGAGCGACGACCCGTACCACGGTGGTGAGGGGTTCCGCCCCACTCTCAACGCCTACCAGTACGGCGACGCCAAGGCGATCGCCGCACTCCTGCGGCGCCGCGGCCACCGGGGCGACGAGGCGAAGGCCGACCGCTACGACGAGCGGGCCCGTGCCCTGCGGGCGCAGCAGGAGCGCTGGCTGTGGGACGAAAAGCACCAGTTCTACAAGCACGTCATGCGGGACGGGAATCCCGAGCGGCGCAGGCTCGCCGACCGCGAGCAGATCGGCTTCCTGCCCTGGTACTTCCACATGGCTCCGGCGGACAACGCCGCAGCATGGGCCCAACTGCGCGATCCCGAGGGGTTCTCCGCGCCCTTCGGTCCCACCACGGTCGAGCGGCGCAGCCCGTGGTTCATGCACCAGGCGCTCGAGGGCTGCTGCCGCTGGAACGGTCCGAGCTGGCCGTTCGCCACCAGTCAGACGCTCACCGCCCTGGCCAACCTCCTCATCGACTACCCCGCCCAGTCCCACGTCGACCGCGCCGACTACTACGCCGTGCTCCGCGCCTATGCCCTGACCCATCGCAAGGACGGCAAGCCGTATGTCGCCGAGGCGCACCACCCCGACGAGGACCGCTGGATCTACGACGGCCGAGGGCACAGTGAGGACTACAACCACTCCACCTTCAACGACCTGGTCCTGTCGGGGCTGTTCGGGATCCGTTCCCAGTCCGACGCCACTGTTTCCCTCGCGCCGCTGGTGCCGCGCGAATGGGATCACTTCGCCGTGGAGAACCTCCCCTACCACGGCCACAACCTCAGCGTGCTCTTCGACCGCAGCGGCCGGCACTACGGACACGGAGCCGGCCTGAGCGTCTGGCTGGACGGCCGGCGCATCCACCGGCAGGACGACCTGGAGCCGGTGACGCTCACCATCGGCAGGGCCAGACAGCACACCCTGCCCCGCGAGGTCGACGACCTGGCCAACGTCGAGCAGAAGGGCCATCCCCTCGCGAGTGCCTCGTACACGTTCCACCTCGACAGCCCGGCCAAGGCCATCGACGGACAGGACCTTCACCTCGACACACCGTCATCGCGGTGGACCAACTACGGCAGTCCCCACGCGGACGACTGGCTCGCCGTGGACTTCGGCGTCCCCACGCCCGTGTCGGACCTGCGGATCTCCTTCTACGACGACGGCGGCGGAGTCCGCACCCCCGACTCCTACGAACTCCACCACCTCGGCCAGGACGGCGGATGGCATCCCCTGCCCGGCCAGCACCGCACCCCCCAGGCTCCCCGGCCGGGAACCCTCAACCGGATCCTCCTGGAGAAGGCCGTCACCACCACCGCCCTCAGACTCACCGCCACACGCACCTCAGGCGGCGCCGTGGGAGTCGCCGCCTGGCAGTCATGGCGGACGGAAGACCCCCGGCTCACCCTCACCGTCAAGACACCGTCGAACGGCCTCGTCCCCGTGGAGCCGGGCAGGACCGTGAAGGTCACCACCACCGTCACGGCGGCAGCCGCCACAGTCGTCAGCCCGCACCTGCTCGTCCCCGACAACTGGAAAGCCCTTCCCCAGCACACGATCCGCCCCACCGCTCTCCGGGCGGGAAAGACGCTGCACACGCACTGGCTGGTGACAGCCCCCAACGACCTGCCCCACCAACTGCCTGAGTCCCTGCGCCTGTTGGTTCGGTCCCGGGGCGAGAGGGCGGAGCAGTTCGTCACCAGCGTCGTCGCCCAGGCACAGTTCGACTGACGCGACCACCGCAGCACTGTCGCCGTATTACGGCACAGCACACACAGTCTTCCAACGTCACGCGGAGGGGAACGGTCATTTGCAGCGCGGGAAGTGGGCTTCGTGTGGCATGCGAATCGCCCAGGGCCTGTCCGGGCGATCATGCGTCTCGTTAGGGTGACCTGGCGGAGGGACCTGAAGAGCGCTGTGGAGATGAGTCGCGCGGAGGCAGTCGCGCTCGTGCAGCGGATCATGGAAGCGGACTACACCTCAGACGACGAGGTGGACGGTTGGCTGGACAGGCTCGACAGAGCCCTGGCATGCCCGCCCGGTCATGTCAGCAATTTGATTTTTTGGTCGCCGGAGCGGGAGCTTTCGGCTGATGAAGTAGTCGATCAGGCCCTGGGGTACCGGCCGATCGCTTTGTGAAGCTGGGGCTCAGATGCGAAACCAGATGAGCAGAGTTGCGGCAGGTGCGGGCGCAAGAAGTCCGGATCGCTGGAGAGCACGGGGGGTGGATACCGCCGTGCAGACCAGTCGGGTCGGAAGGATTTCGTGTGTCGGCGACGGGTGAATCGTGGTTCTGGCTCAACTTCTGTGGAGCCGTGACCGAGCGTTGCGAGACGGCGAGGCGGACGCCTCGGTGATCAGGACTGGTTTTGCTCTGGCCCCACGACGTTAAGGCGCTGATTCACGAAGCGAGGAGAGCCGGTGTGCCCGACAGACCACGGATGGAGGAAGCCCTCGATTTCCTGCGTGCCGAGCTGGCGGCCGGGCGATCGACGACGACCGAGTTGACCACTCGGGCTGCATGGCTGGCCTTCATGCGATTCGGGCGGCAGCGCTTTGCCACAGCACCCACACCCGACTCCGACGGCTTGCTCTTCCAGTACGGCACGTACGCCTTCAGCGGGCGACCGATGTTCACTGTGGACCTCACGCGACAGTTCGACATCAGCGGTGACGACGGTGAGCACGACCACTACGTGCAGGTCCACTGCGAGTTCCGCTACGAGCCCGGGCTCGCCCTGGACGCCCTGGGAAGCTTCAACTCCTGGTTCTTTCACGACGCCAATGCGGACCTCGATCAGTGGTTCGCCGCCATGGAGGGGCGTCTCGAACTGCTACTTGATCGCGGGCCCTCCGAGATCGACCTGTACGAGGAGCCGGTATAGGCCGTGCCGGCAGTGGGAGGTCGCAAGGCTCCGTCACGGCGTTGTCACGTTGGCTGACCGGCCTGGGATGATCTTGGAGTTGATCGTGCTGGACAGGGGGATCGCTCGTGTCGTCCGCGTCGCCGTCGTACAAGGGGCACCGGTACCCGGTCGAGGCCATTGCCCGCCGCGTGTGGCTGTACCACCGCTTCCCGCTGTCGTTCCGCGAGGTCGAGGAGCTGATGCTTGAGCGCGGTGTGATCGTCTCTTACGAGACGGTCCGGCGGTGATGCGCCAAGTTCGGGCAGGCCTGCGCCGGAGGCGGCCCCGGCCCGGGGACAAGTGGCATCTGGACGAGGTCTTCATCAAGATCAACGGAGAGCAGAAGTACCTGTGGCGCGCGGTCGACCAGGACGGCACCGTGCTCGACGTCCTCGTACAGAACCGGCGGGACACCGCTGCGGCCCGGCGGTTCTTCCGCAGGCTGCTGAAGACGACCCGTACGGTGCCGAGGGTGGTCGTCACCGACAAACTGCGCTCCTACGGGGCGGCGCACCGCGAGGTGATGCCCTCCGTCGAGCACCGTGCCCACAAGGGCCTGAACAACCGGGCCGAGAATTCCCACCAGCCGACGAGGCAGCGCGAACGCGCCATGAAAGGCTTCCGCAGTATCGGCGGAGCCCAGCGGTTCCTGGCCGCGTTCAGCGACATCTCACCCCACTTCCGGCCCCGCCGTCACCTGATGACCGCCGCCCACTACCGCGCCGAGATGACCACCCGCTTCGCGATCTGGGACCAGGCCACCGGCGCCGCCGGCCAGCCCGCCGAAGCCTGAGCACCGGCCCGAAACCCGGCCCCCACCACGCCCCGACGCGTCGTCAGAGACCTACGCAGCCAACAACGTGACAGCGCCCGATCACAGCTCCAGCTGAGCCCCCGTGGAGTGATCTGGCTCATGTCCTGTCACGGCGGCCGATGGCGCGGTGTCTTGAGGCCGAACACCTGGAAACGGAGGGGGCACTATGGCTGGGAACACGCATGTGGTCGTGATCGGTGGCGGATACGCGGGCGTGATGGCCGCGAACCGGCTGACGCTGCGCGACGACGTGACCGTGACGCTGATCAACCCGCGCGCGGACTTTGTCCACCGGGTCCGCCTGCACCAGTTGGTGGGCGGGTCCGACGACGCGGTCGTCGCCTACCGGGACGTCCTGGCCGACGGGGTTCGGCTGGTGGTCGACACCGTGACCCGGATCGACGCGGCCGGGCATGGCGTGACGCCGGCGGCCGGCGGCACGCTCGGCTACGACTACCTGATCTACGCCGTGGGCAGTGGCAGCGCCGAACCGAGTGTGCCGGGGGCGGCCGAGTTCGCCTACCCGATCGCCACCCTGGAGGCGGCACAGCGGCTGCGGCCGGTCCTCGACGCCGCTCCCGCGACGGCCCCGGTGACGGTGGTCGGCGCCGGTCCCACCGGCATCGAGACCGCCGCCGAGCTGGCGGAGCAGGGCCGCGCCGTGACCCTGGTCTGCGGCGGCGTTCTCGGCCCGTACCTGCACCCCCGGGGTCGGCGCTCGGTTGCGAAGCGGCTGGCCAAGCTCGGTGTGACGGTCCTCGACGGCTCCGACACGAAGGTGACGGCGGTGACCCGCGAGGCCGTGCGGCTCGCCGACGGCCGGGAGCTGCCGAGCGAGGTCACCGTCTGGACCGTCGGCTTCGGCGTTCCGGACCTGGCCGCCCGCAGCGGGCTGAGCACCGACGCCGTGGGCCGCCTGCTCACGGACGAGACGCTGACGAGCGTGGACGACACGCGCATCGTCGCGGCCGGGGACTCGGCGGCACCGTCCGGCCTGCCGCTGCGGATGAGCTGCCTGAACGCGATGCCGCTGGGCGCGCGGGCCGCCGACACCGTGCTCAGCCGACTCGCGGGTGAGCAGCCGGAAAACCTCCACCAGTCGCTCTACGCCCAGTGCGTCAGCCTGGGCCGCAGCGCGGGCATCTACCAGTTCGCCAACCGCTCCGACGCCGCGGTGTGGCTGCACATCGACGACGGCCTGGGCGCCAGGCTCAAGGAACTGGTCTGCAAGGGCATCCCCAAGCACCTGACCGACGAGGCGCACAAACCCGGCTCGTACAAGCTGCACCGCATGCCGGGAGGGGGCGCCAAGCGCCGGCAGCTGCTGCGCGCCGACCGCGCCGAGGCACCGGCCGCCGCCGACCGGGTCGCCTGACCGGCGCGTGCTGCGAGGATCTTGCCGTGGACGCACGCGAACGCGGTCGGCCGCCGGGGCCGACCGCGAAGGACGAGAAGGACGAGGAGAGGGGCCGCGACATGAGCGACGACGCCACCGCCCCGGCGACCGAGGCGTTCATCGCCCACCGCAACCTGCTCTTCACCGTCGCCTACGAGATGCTCGGCTCGGCCGCCGACGCCGAGGACGTCCTCCAGGAGACCTGGCTGCGGTGGGTCGGGGTCGACCTGGCGCAGGTGCGCGACCGGCGCGCCTACCTGGTCCGGATCACCACCCGGCAGGCGCTGAACCGGCTGCGCACCGTGAAGCGCCGCAAGGAGGCGTACGTCGGCCCCTGGCTGCCCGAGCCGCTGCTCACCGCGCCGGACGTGGCCGAGGACGTCGAGCTGGCCGAGAGCCTGTCGATGGCGCTCCTGCTCGTCCTCGAGACGCTCTCCCCGACCGAGCGGGCCGTCTTCGTGCTGCGCGAGGTCTTCGACGTCGGCTACGACGAGATCGCGGCCGCCGTCGACAAGAGCCCTGCGGCCGTCCGCCAGATCGCCCACCGCGCCCGTCGCCACGTCGACGCCCGCCGCCCCCGCCGGATGGTCTCCCCGAACGAGACCCGGGCGGCCCTGGAGTCGTTCCAGCGCGCGATCGAAACCGGGGACCCGCAGACCCTCCTCGACGTGCTTGCCCCGGAGGTCGTCCTGATGAGCGACGGCGGCGGCATCAAACACGCCGCGCTGCGGCCGGTCACCGGCGCCGGCAAGGTGGCCCGTATGTTCGCCGGCGGCATCGGCAAGCTCCAAGGCACGCTCACCACCGAACCAACCGTGGTCAACGGCAACCCGGCACTCCTCGTGCATCTGGACGGCGGGCTCGACGGCGTCCTGGCGGTCCGTGTCGAGGACGCCCGCATCACCGGCCTCTACTACGTCCGCAACCCGGAGAAACTCTCCCGCGCCGAAGCCGAGACCCCCCTCACCCTGCGCTGACCACCACCGGTCCCCGACGCGCGGACGTCAACCCTTCCAAGACCCCTCACAACGATGTGAGAAGGGCCGTACCGAAGCGCTGAGACGCCGCGCCCGGGCCCGGTTCGGCTTCACCGCCGCGCCCGGTACCACCGACGACGCCCGGATCCGGCCCCCAAGCTGCTGAACAGCACAGACAGAGCGCGTCGTCTCCTGTGTGTGAAGGGTGCCGTTGCCCTGTCGTCAGCTTGCACCTCGTGCTCACACGATCGGGTGGTGGTTCGGGGAACGGGCACGGGTGGGGGGTGCGGTCCGTTTGGTCCTGTGACGAGGGCTTCTCGTCGTTCTCATCGCAGGCCACGGGGGTACACAGTGGGTCTTTGTTTTCATCGCAATCCCGACGGGACGACGACCGGGCGCAATGACGCCAGTGGGTTCAGCGTGACGCATGCAGACGAGGAGGAGGTGAAGAGGCTGTTGTACGAGGACGCGGGGTGGCAGTACACGCCGCCACCGCCGCCGGTTCCGGCGGGGTTTCACCGGTTCGCGCTGGTGCACGAGGAGTTCGGCGTGGCCGGGTTCGGGGACGAGCGGTATGCGGGGGTGCGGGAGCGGCCGCCGGAGGGCTGTGTGCCGGTCGACTGGGGGTGTTTCGCGCTGGAGTGCGAGCGGCCGGGGAAGACGCTGCTGGACGCGGTCGCCGGGACCGTCGCGGAGGTCCGGCGCGAGCACGGGCTGGTGCTCAACAGCCTGGGGGTGGAGAAGCCGCAGGAGTGGCTCGGCGGCGACAAGGACGGAGACGCGGCGGTGATCGCCGCGCACCTGTTGCTGATGGGCACCCATCGTGCCCGGCTGCTCGGGTACGGGCGCAAGGACCTGGTCCGGCTGCTCGACTCGACGGGCATCGAGTAGCCGACCAGGACCAGCACCAGGAGCAGGGTCAGGGGCAAGAGGACAGGAGGGCTGCCGGGCCGGGGGTGAAGGTCGGGTCGATCTGGGAGGACAGGTTCTCTCCGGTGCGGGCGTCGGCCCAGGAGTGGGCGTTGCGGAGGTGGAACTCCACGGCGTGGCGGTGGAGGCGGTCCCAGTCGCGGGGGTGGGAGTCGACGGCCTCGCGCAGGACGGTCAGGGCGTGGTGGTTGTGGGGTTCCAGGGTGCTCAGGGGGTCCGAGGCGTCCGGGGTTGCGGGGCTCGGGGGTGGGGTTCTGCCCTGTTCCGCGGCTCGGACCCAGTCCGAGTGCACGAGGTGGGTCAGGAGGTCGTCGCCCACCTGGTTCTTGAGGAAGAGGAGGTCGTCCTCGCAGGTCACCTTGTTGCCGACGACCGCGATACGGATGCCGAACTCGCGGGCGTGGTCCCGGTACTGGCGGTAGACGGAGACGCCCTTGCGGGTGGGTTCGGCGACCAGGAAGGTGAGGTCGAAGCGGGTGAACAGGCCGGAGGCGAAGGCGTCGGCGCCCGCGGTCATGTCGACCACCACGTATTCGCCGGGGCCGTCGACCAGGTGGCCCAGGTACAGCTCCACCGCGCCGAGCTTGGAGTGGTAGCAGGCCACGCCCAGGTCGCTGTCGTCGAACTGACCCGTCGCCATCAGCGGGACACCGCCGGCCCGGACGACGTGCCGCGCGTGCAGTTCGTCGTCGCCCAGCAGGCGCAGGAGGCGTGAACCACGGCCGGGCGGGGTCGTCTTGATCATCGACTCGGTGGAGGTGATGCGGGGGTTGGTGCCGCGCAGGTAGGTCTTGATGTCGTGCAGGCGCGGGCCCAGGGGAGGGGGCGTCACCGGGGTGCTCTCGGCGGGGGCGAGGGCCTCGGCCAGGTGCTGGTTGATGTCGCCGTCGACGGCGAGGACCGGGGCGCCGGTGCTCGCCAGGTGACGGGAGAAGAGGGCGGACAGCGTTGTTTTGCCGCTGCCGCCCTTGCCGACGAACGCGATCCTCATCGGCACTCCACCGTCTTGAAAACGAATGTCATGTCGATAGGTTCGGGGGCGGGCTCGGGTGGTGTCAAACACTTCGGGGCGTGTCGGCGCCACCTCATGCTTACGGGTCGAGGAGGCGTCACCCCGCGACGAGTTCGCGTACCGGCTGTTCGGCGCGGGCGGCGGGCCGCAGCCGCGAGGTACGCCACAGCCACAGGACGTCGCGGCCGAACGACCACAGCAGCAGGCCCAGGGCCAGCGCCACCACCCCGACGTTGACCAGGTGCGGCAGCAGGTCCGCGGCCGCCACCAGCAGGAGGACACCCTGCAGCGCGGCCACCGTCTTGCGGGCCGTGCTCGGCGGGAGGGCGGCGTTCAGCCACGGCCACACCCGGGCCGCGGCGACGAAGACATACCGCATGACGCCGATCAGCAGCACCCAGGGGCCCATCGCCATCGACACGTACACGCTCAGCACCAGGATGAGGAACGCGTCGACCTCCATGTCGAAACGGGCGCCCAGCGCGGTCGACGTGCCGGTCCTGCGGGCCACCTTGCCGTCCACCCCGTCGAGGACGAGGGCCACGGCGGTCAGGCCGACGAAGAGGGAGACGGGCGGAGTGTCCTGGAAGGAGTCGGCGACCAGCGCGGTCACCCCGCCCACCAGGATCGCCCGGCCGAGCGTCACCCGGTTGGCCGGGCCGAACGAGCGCGGCCGGGACCGGTGCAGGGCCCGGGAGAGCACCGCCCAGGTGGCGATCGCGAACGCGAGGCCGGTCAGCCAGCCCGCCGGGCCCATGCCGATCGCCGTACCGAGAAGCGCCAGCAGCAGGACCTGCAGGCCCGCCCCCACGGCGGTCTCCTGCTGCAGGAGCCTCGCGTCGTAACTGTTGTTCAGGGCCACCGAACACCCTCCGGCCGTGTGACAGAGTCGATCAACGCCGCTACCTTGTGCGCGGCCTGTGCACCACTCGGTACGGGTGCAACTTGCCGTTCGTTCAGGAGGAATTCGATGAACCACACCGCGCGTGCCTTCTGGCTCGCCTCGCCCGGCCGAGGTGAGATCCGCGAGACCGCCCTGCCCACTCCCGGCGAGGACGAGGTACTGGTGCGCTCGCTGTACTCCGGGGTGAGCCGCGGCACGGAGACCCTCGTCTTCCGCGGCGGGGTGCCCGAGAGCCAGCACACGGCGATGCGCGCGCCGTTCCAGGAGGGCGACTTCCCGGGGCCGGTGAAGTACGGCTACCTCAACGTGGGCGTGGTGGAGGAGGGGCCGGCGGCACTCGTCGGGCGCACGGTCTTCTGCCTCTACCCGCACCAGACCCGCTACGTCGTCCCGGCGAGCGCCGTGACCCCCGTGCCCGACCAGGTGCCCGCCGGCCGGGCCGTGCTGGCCGGCACCGTGGAGACCGCCGTCAACGCCCTGTGGGACGCGGCGCCGCTGATCGGCGACCGGATCGCCGTCGTCGGCGGCGGCATGGTCGGCAGCTCGGTGGCCGCGCTGCTGGCCCGTTTCCCCGGCGTGCGCGTCCAGCTCGTCGACGCCGACCCCGCGCGCGCCGAGACCGCCGAGGCCCTCGGCGTCGGCTTCGCACGGCCCGAGGACGCCCTGGGCGACTGCGACCTGGTGGTGCACGCCAGCGCCACCGAGCAGGGGCTCACCCGGGCACTCGAACTGCTCGGCGCCGAGGGCACGGTGATCGAACTGAGCTGGTACGGCGACCGGAAGGTGAGCCTCCCGCTGGGCGAGGCCTTCCACTCCCGGCGGCTCACCGTCCGCAGCAGCCAGGTCGGCACGGTCTCCCCGGCCCGCCCCGGCCGCAGCTACGCCGACCGGCTCGCCCTCGCCCTCGACCTGCTGGCCGACCCCGCGCTCGACGCGCTGATCACCGGCGAGTCCGCGTTCGAGGAGCTGCCCGGCGTCATGCCCCGCCTCGCCTCCGGCGAGATCCCGGCCCTGTGCCACCTCGTCCGCTACGACCACGTCACGCCCTGATCGAAGGGCCACCGTCTGACCTGAGAAAAGACGGACCGGAGGCTGAACGCCGCACGGCGGACGGCCGTACTACACGACATCCCCGGCGGCGATCGGCCGGGGAGCAGACGCGCCGCACCTGGAGGGTCGTCCGTTGTTCAGCATCACCGTCCGCGATCACATCATGATCGCCCACAGCTTCCATGGCGAGGTCTTCGGACCGGCCCAGCGCCTGCACGGGGCCACGTTCCTCGTGGACGCCACGTTCCGGCGCGAACAGTTGGACGAGGACAACCTCGTCGTCGACATCGGCCTCGCGACGCAGGAACTCGGTGCCGTCGTCGGCGAGCTGAACTACCGCAACCTCGACAACGAACCCGACTTCGCGGGGACCAACACCTCCACGGAGTTCCTGGCCAAGGTCGTCGCCGACCGGCTGGCCGAGCGCATCCACAAGGGCGCGCTGGGCGAGAACGCCAAGGGCATCAAGGGGCTCACGGTCACCCTGCACGAGTCGCACATCGCCTGGGCGAGTTACGAGCGTGAGCTGTGAACGACGCCACCGCCACCGTGACAGACACCGCCACCGTGACCGACACCGCCACTGTCACCGTGACCGACCCGGCCACCCGGCGGGCCCGCCTGGACTACGTCCCCCAGCAGGCCTCCTTCCCGGGGAACGGAGGGATCATCCCCATGTCCCTGCGCTCCGTGCACTTCCTGATGCCGGGCGGCGTCGACGACCCGGCCGCACCGAGCGGCGGCAACGCCTACGACCGGCGCGTCTGCCTGGACCTGCCCGGCTTCGGCTGGCAGGTGCAGCGGCACGCCGTCGCCGGTGACTGGCCCCGCCCGGACGCCGCCGCCCGCACCGCGCTCGCCCGCACGCTGCGCGAACTGCCCGACGACACCGTCGTCCTGCTGGACGGACTGGTCGCCTGCGGGGTCCCCGAGATCATCGTCCCGGAGGCGGAACGGCTGCGGATGGCCGTCCTCGTGCACCTCCCGCTCGGCGACGAGACCGGGCTCGACCCGGCGGTCGCCGCCGACCTGGACGCCCGCGAGCGTACGGTGCTGCGCGCGGTGCCGGCCGTCATCGCCACCAGCGACTGGGCGGTACGCCGCCTCGTCTCCCACCACGGGCTCGCACCCGACCGCGTCCACGTCGCCGCTCCCGGCGCCGACATCGCACCCCTGGCCTCCGGCACCGACGGCGTCTCCCGGCTGCTGTGCGTCGCCGCCCTCACCCCGCGCAAGGGCCAGCACCGGCTGGTCGAGGCGCTGGCGGCGGTGTCCGACCTGCCGTGGAGCTGCGCGCTGGTCGGCGGGCTCGGCCACGACCCCGAGTACGTCGCCCATCTGCGGTCCCTGATCGGCCGGTACGGCCTCCAGGACCGGCTGGAGCTGGCGGGAGCGAAATCCGGCGCCGAACTCGACGCCAGTTACGCCACCGCCGACCTGATGGTCCTCACCTCGTACGCCGAGACGTACGGCATGGCCGTCACCGAGGCGCTGGCGCGCGGCATCCCGGTGCTGGCCACCGATGTCGGCGGCCTGCCCGAGGCGGTCGGCCGCGCCCCCGACGGCGGGGTGCCCGGCATCCTCGTACCGCCGGAGAACCCCGCCGCCATCGCCGTCGAACTCCGCGGCTGGTTCGGCGAGGCGGACGTCCGCCGCCGGCTGAAGGCGGCCGCCCGCGGCCGGCGTGCCGCCCTCGGCGGCTGGGCGAGCACCGCACAGAGCCTGGCGGCGGTACTGCGCCGGCTTCCGACCGACTCCCGGAGGGCCGCATGACCAGCCCGTCAACCACGCAGACGGCGCAGCCGGCCCAGGCGGTCCAAGCGGCACCGGCCGGACCGGGCGGCCCCGCCGCCCGGCAGTCCGTCATCCCCGGGGCCGGCCCCGCGCTCCGTCCCGGGGAACGGGACACCCTCCGGCTGCGGGAGGCCGCCACCGCCGCCACCGAGGAACCTCCCCGGTACGCGCCCGAGTGGCTCCAACTGCGTGAGCCCGCCGACGCCTCCGCACGCGCCCACGACCTGCTCGACCCGCTGCGCATCCGGCTCGCCAACCTGCCGCAGCGGGCCGGCGGTTTCGTCGTCCACGACATCGGCTGCGGCACCGGCTCCATGGGCCGCTGGCTCGCGCCCCGGCTGGACGGCGCCCAGCACTGGATCCTGCACGACCGGGACCCCTACCTCCTGCACTTCGCCGCCGTCGCCTCCCCGCGGTCCGCCGCCGACGGCAGCCGCGTCAGCGTGGAGACCCGGCGCGGCGACGTCGCCCGGCTCACCCCGGAGGCCCTGGCCGGCGCCTCCCTGGTGACCGCGTCCGCACTGCTCGACGTCCTCACCCGCGAGGACGTCGACGCCCTCGCCGCCGCCTGCGCCGGAGCCGGCTGCCCGGCGCTGCTCACGCTCTCGGTGGCCGGACGCGTCGAACTGACCGCGCCGCACCCGCTGGACCAGGAGATCGCCGAGGCGTTCAACGCCCACCAGCGCCGGGACGGACTGCTCGGCCCGGACGCGGCCACCGTCGCCGCGGAGGCCTTCGCCGCACACGGCGCGACCGTACGGCTCGACCCGAGCCCCTGGCGGCTCGGCCCCGAGCAGGCCGAACTGACCGCGCAGTGGCTGCGGGGCTGGGTCGGCGCGGCGGTCGAGGAACGCCCCGAACTGGCGGAGCCCGCGGGCCGTTACCTGACCGAGCGCCTGGAGGCCTGCGCGGCGGGCGAACTGCGGGTCGTCGTCCACCACCACGACCTGCTCGCCCTGTGCCGGCCGTCGGGCGCCGCGGCGTGAGTGCCCGGACGGTGGAGACACCGGTCCTGGACACCCCGGTACCGTGCCCCGGCAGCGCCCCGCGCGCTCTCCTCGCCCGACTGGGCACCCCCGCCGTGCGCACCCGCCTCGGCAGCGCCGCCGGTGTCCTCATCCTCACCGTCCTGCTGTGGCGCCTGGGCACCGGTGTCCTCCTCGACGGGCTGCGCCGGATCGACGGGCCCGCCGTGCTGGCGGCGCTCGGGATCGGGCTGGTGACCACGGTGTTCAGCGCCTGGCGCTGGGCCCTGGTGGCCCGGGGCCTGAGGATCCGGCTGCCGCTCGGCCCGGCCGTCGCCGACTACTACCGCGCCCTGTTCCTGAACGCGGCCCTGCCCGGTGGCGTCCTCGGCGACGTCCACCGCGCGGTGCGCCACGGGCAGAGCACCGGTGACCTGGGCCGCGGGGTGCGGTCCGTGGTGCTGGAGCGGGCCGCGGGACAGCTCGCGCTGTTCGCCGCCGGGGCCGTGATGCTGCTGACCATGCCGTCCCCGGTCCGGGACGACATGCGCCAGGCCGTCCCGCTGGTGGGCCTGGCCGCACTCGGCGCCTGCGCCGTCGTCCTCGCCCTGCGGATGAACCGGCCGGCGTCCGCGCGCCGGGACCGGGCGCCGCGGCGGTTGCTCGCCGAGGCCCGCGAGGGGCTGCTGTCCCGGCGCAACGGACCGGGCGTGCTGCTCGCCTCCCTCGTCGTGCTCGCCGGATACCTGGCGATGTTCGTCCTCGCCGCCCGCGTCGCCGGAGTCGGCGCGGCGGTCACCGAGCTGCTGCCGCTGGGCGTACTGGCGCTGCTCGCCATGGCGCTGCCGCTGAACGTCGGCGGCTGGGGGCCCCGGGAGGGCGTCGCCGCCTGGGCGTTCGGCGCCGCGGGACTGGGCGCGGGCCGGGGACTGGCCGTCGCCGTGGTCTACGGGGTGCTCAGCCTCGTGGCGAGCCTGCCCGGGGTGATCGTGCTCCTCGCCCGCTGGTACGCGGGACTGCGCGCCGGGCGCCGGACGGCCACCACCGCCGCCGTCCCCGGCGCCCGGAAGCACACGGCCTACGCGCCGTCGGCGCCGTCGCCCAGCGCGCCGGCCGCAGCGGTGGCGTCCGCCGCCTCCGTTGCGGTGCTTTCGGAGGTGAGCATCGAGAAATACGCGCCGAAGGAATCCACGAGGCTCGCCAGAAGCTCTCTGCCCTTTTCCGCGGAGCCCAGTGAAGGGCGTCCGATGACACCGGAATCGGTATAGGCGGCCATTCCCAGAGTGAGCAACCGGCGCCGGTCGTCGGCGACGTGATCGGAGGTCTGGTAACCGGTACGGAGCAATTCGGGATGAGTGTGCAGAAGGACGGAGGTCTCGATTTCCCCCGCGTGCATGTCGGTGAGCAGCGAGGTGACCACGCCGGCGTGCCGGCGCGCGGTCTCCCAGTCCTCCGGCGCCGGGAACAGCGCCATGTGCTCGCCGCGGGCGGAGGATTCCTGAACGACGTTGCCGAGTACGTAGTTCCCGCCGTGCCCGTTGACCAGCACCAGGGTGTCCACACCGGACCGGCGCAGCGAGTCGGCGATGTCCCGCACCACCGCGTGGAGGGTCACGGAGGAGATGGAGACGGTTCCCGGCCAGGCCGCGTGCTCGTGCGAGCACGAGATCGTCACCGGAGGGAGGAGATGCACCGGGTACGCGTCGGCGATCTCCCCGGCGATGGCACACGCCATCAGGGTGTCGGTCACCAGCGGCAGGAACGGGCCGTGCTGCTCGAAACTCCCGACGGGAAGGACCGCGATCTGCCGTGAGACGCCGGCCCCCCGATTCCGTACATCTTCTGTAGTATCCGCCGGCAACAGACCGTGGACCGGGCCGTATGCCGCCGACCGCTTTTGTGAACCACTCATGCCCTCACGGCCTTTCGTCTCTGCTTAGGAACTCGAGAATCATGACAGAAAACATAGGCGTACTCGCCAAGAAGTCACCCCAGCAGACCGGTGTGGAACGTGTCGTGAATGCGCCGTTGCCCACCGTGTACGGAAAGTTCCAGGCGGTCGGCTACCTCGACCACGACCGCGGTGACGAGCAAGTCGCCCTGGTCCACGGCGACATCGGCACGGACCGGGTCCTCACCCGGCTGCACTCGGAGTGCCTGACCGGCGACGCGTTCGGCTCCCAGCACTGCGAGTGCGGCGACCAGCTCGCCGCCGCACTGCGTGCGGTGGCCGCCGAAGGGGCCGGTGTCGTCCTCTACTTGAGAGGGCACGAGGGCCGCGGCATCGGCCTGCTGGCGAAGCTGCGCGCGATGGCCCTGCAGGCGGAGGGCCTGGACACCGTCGAGGCGAACCTCGCCCTCGGCCTGCCGGTGGACGCCCGCGACTACGGTGTCGCCGCCGGCATGCTCCAGGACCTGGGCGTACGGTCGGTGCGGCTGATGTCCAACAACCCCCGCAAGCACAAGGCGTTGGTACGGCACGGTGTCCAGGTCGCCGAGCAGGTGCCGCTGTTGATACCGCCGTGCGAGAGCAACATCACCTACCTGCGGACCAAGCGGGAACGCCTCGACCACGACCTGCCCCACCTGGACGCGGTGGCGCACTGGTCCTGACGGCCCGCCGGCCCCGGCGACCCCGGCGGCGGACCGGCGTCCGGACGGCCGGCGTTCAGCCGGTCACGGCCTCGTGCACCAGCCGCCTGAGGTCCGGGAAGACCGAGTGGGAGGACCGGGGCCGCACCTGCGTGTAGAACTGCACGGTCAGGTCGCGGCCCGGGTCGACCCAGAACGCGGTGGTGGCGACCCCGGTCCAGCCGTACGTGCCGAGGCCGGACGGGGCCCGCGTACGGGACGGGTCGACGACGACGGAGACCCCGAGGCCGAAGCCGACACCCTCGTTGCCGGGCTCGTCGTGGGCCGGTCGGCTGCCGAAGGCGCGCAGATCGGCGCCGTCGGGAAGGTGGTTGCGGGTCATCAGGTCCACCGTGTCCGGGGCGAGCAGCCGGACACCGTCCAGTTCGCCCCGCCGGCGCAGCAGTTCCATGAAGCGGTGCATGTCGTGGGCGGAGGCCGCCAGCCCTCCGCTGCCGGACAGGAACCGGGGACGGCCCCGCAGCGGCAGCCCCTCGACGGGCTCGATGCCGCCGGTGTCCGTCTCGCCGTACAACTCCGCGAGCCGCCCCGCCTGTTCGTCACCGACCTGGAAACCGGCGTCCGCCATTCCCAGCGGGCCGAAGATCCGCTCGGCGAAGAAGACGTCGAGCGGCTGCCCGGACACCACCTCGACGATCCGCCCCAGCACGTTGGAGGCGACCGAGTAGTTCCACTGCGTCCCCGGATCGAACTGCAGCGGCAGACCGGCGTACACGTCGACCGTCCGGGCGAGGTCCGCACCCGGCGCCACCGACGAGTCCAGCCCGGCCTCGCGGTACAGCGCGTCCACCGGATGGGCGTGGTAGAAGGCGAACGTCAGCCCGGCGGTGTGGGTCATCAGATGCCGTACGAGCAGGGGGCCGGCCGCGGGACGCGTGCGCATCCCGGCACCGGAGCCGCTCTCGTACACCCGCGGCGCGGCGAACGCCGGCAGGTGACGGCCGACCGGATCGTCCAGCGACAGCCGGCCCTCCTCCACGAGGAGCAGCGCGGCGACGGCGGTCACCGGCTTGGTCATGGAGTAGATCCGCCACAGCGTGTCGCTCTCCACCGGCAGCCCGGCCGCGACGTCCCGCCGCCCGTACGCCGTCAGGTGCGCGACCCGCCCGCCCCGTGCGACGGCGACGAGGAAGCCGGGCAGCCGCCCCGCGTCGACCTCGTGCGCGAAGTGCCGGTCCAGCCGGTCCAGCGCCTGCGCGTCCAGTCCGCACTCCGCCGGGTCGGCCTCTTGCCGCAGCAGTCCCATCGCCCACTCCTTCGATCACGCTCCCGAGCTGAGTCCGGGATACCCCGTCCGGAGCAGGTCAGACCTCGTCGGACCGGGTGAACACAGCGGCGGATCCGGGCAGACGGCGAGAACGACGGGAACGCCGGGGCCGGTGCGGGCGTTGCACGGGTTATGACACAGGACACACTGCCCGCACTGCTCGCACTGATCGGTGACCACAACGGTGGCGTGCTCGTCACGCTGAAACGGGACGGCCGTCCCCAGCTGTCGAACGTCAACCACGCCTACTACCCCGACGAGCGGTTGATCCGTGTCTCGCTCACGGACGGCCGGGCCAAGACCCGCAACCTGCGGCGGGACCCCCGGGCGTCCTACCACGTGACCACCCCCGACCGGTGGGCGTACACGGTCGCCGAGGGCACCGCCGAACTGTCCCCCGTCGCCGCCGACCCGCACGACGAGACGGTGCAGGAACTGATCCGGCTCTACCGCGACGTCAACGGCGAACACCCCGACTGGGACGACTACCGCGCCGCCATGGTCCGCGACCACCGCCTCGTCCTGCGCCTGCGGGTGGAACGGGCGTACGGGATCCCCCGGCGCGGCGAGTCGTAGGGCCCTCGGCGGCGGGGCGTAGGACCCCGGTGGCGGGGGTGTAGGACCCGGGGCCCCCGCCGGACGGCCGATGGTCCGGTGATCGTGGGGTGTCTACGCTGCGGAACGGATCGGCGCCGGTTCCGGCGCCGAGGAGCGCACCCCAGGGGAGAGGACGTCATGTCCGTCGACGGCCGCAGTCACATCCGTATCGCCCGCCCGTCCCGGGACCTCGCCGCGGCCGAGCGGTTCTGGTGCGGCGGGCTCGGACTGAGCGTGGTGTGGCGGACCGAGGGCGGCGCCCCGCCCGGCGGGCACGACCTGCTGATGCTGGGGTGGCCGGATGCCGACTGGCACCTCGAGCTCGTGCACGAACCCGGGCGGCCCGTCGAGCCCCGGCCCACCGAGGAGGACCTGCTGGTGGTCTACCTCGACGGCCCGGTCCCGGACGACCTGGTCGGCCGGCTCGAACAGCACGGCGGTACGGCGGTGCCGTCCCCCAATCCGTACTGGAACGAGTGGGGCGTCACCCTCGAGGACCCCGACGGCTACCGGCTGGTGCTGTGCCGGCGCGGGTGGTCCAACCGATAGGCGGGGGCGGGCGGGGCCTCGACGACGCGAGACCCCCGGGGCCGGGTGGCGGCTCCGGGGGTCGGGACGAGCGAGGTCAGGCCGTCACTTTCTCCGGCCGGGGTGTGCCGTCGGCCGTGCGTTCGCCGAGGAGTTCGGTCGGGATGCGGTGGGTCTCCCGGGCGGAGAGCGCCGCGATCACCGGCGGGACGCACAGGGCGGCCGTGAAGAGGGCCACCGCCGTCCAGTCGTCGCCGTCCGGGCCCGCGATCTGCGCGGCGAAGGTGACCGCGAAGCCGGCCACGGCGAAGCCGATCTGGGTGCCGATCGCCATACCCGAGAGCCGCACCCGGGTCGGGAACATCTCGCCGTAGAAGGACGGCCACACCCCGTTCGCGGCGCTGTAGACGACACCGAAGGTGAGGATGCCCAGCAGCATCGTCAGGGCGAAGTTGCCGGTGGAGACGACCCACAGGTACAGGAACATCATCACCGCGCTGCCGACGGCGCCGACCAGGAAGACCGGGCGGCGGCCGATCCGGTCGGAGAGCACGGCCCACAGGGGGATCGCGGCGAGCGCGGCGACGTTCGCCAGCGCGGCCACCCACAGCATCGACGTGCGGGACATGCCGACCGCGTCACTGGTCGCGTACGCCAGCGCCCACACCGTGAAGATCGTGCTGACCGAGGCGATCAGCGCACCCGCGACCACCCGCAGGACGTCCGCCCAGTGCTCGCGCAGCAGCACGGCCAGGGGCATCTTCACGACACCCTCGGTGGCGGTCTGCTGCTCGAAGGCCGGGGTCTCGTCCAGCTTGCGGCGGATGACGTACCCGACCACGGCGACCGCGACGCTCATCCAGAACGGCACCCGCCAGCCCCAGGAGAGCAACTGCTCCTCGGGCATCGCGGCCACCGGGATGAAGACCAGCGTGGCCAGCAGCTGGCCGCCCTGCGTACCGCTCAGGGTGAAACTGCTGAAGAAGCCGCGCCGGTGGGGTGGCGCGTGTTCCAGGGTCATCGAGTTCGCGCTGGCCTGTTCGCCGGCCGCCGAGATGCCCTGCAGGATGCGGCACAGCACCAGCAGGACCGGCGCGAGGGTGCCGACCTGGTCACGGGTGGGCAGACAGCCGATGAGGAACGTCGACACGCCCATCAGCATCAGCGTGAAGACCATGATCTTCTTACGGCCGACCCGGTCCCCGTAGTGGCCGAGGAACAGCGCGCCGACGGGACGGGCCGCGTACGCGACACCGAACGTGGCCAGCGACAGCAGGGTCGCGGTGGCCGGGTCGGAGTCGTCGAAGAACACCTCCGGGAAGATCAGCGCCGCCGCGCTGCCGTAGATGAAGAAGTCGTAGTACTCCAGGGCGCTGCCGATCCAGGCGGCGGTCGCCGCCTTCTTCGGCTGTCCGGGAGGGGAGGCGTCGCGGGGCGGTGCGGGGACGGACACGGCGGGCTCCTTCGAGGGGACTCCACGACGGTACGCGGAGGAAGAACGGAGGGGAGAAGCCGGTGCGCTAATTAACCCACTGGATAGTTAGTCGCGGCTGAAAAGGGATGCTGCGCCCGACGGCCCCCGGTGTCAAGGGGTGGCGTCGTGCGGAATCGGCCCGGGAGCCGCCGGGGCGCGGGGGCGAGGCCCCGCGCCGGTCAGTCCGCGGCCCGCTCCGCCGTCAGGTACGCGATCACCATGTCGCCCAGCATCGCCCGGTAGTGCTCGCGCCGGTCCGGGGCGACCAGGTCGCGGCCGAACAGCGCGCCGAAGGTGTGCCGGTTGGACACCCGGAAGAAGCAGAACGAGCTGATCATCGCGTGCAGGTCGACGGCGTCCACATCGGCCGTGAACAGGCCCGACTCCTGCCCCGCGGCCAGGATCCGGCGGATCACGTCGAGCGCCGGCGAGCCCATCCGGCCGAGCTCCTCGGAGGCCGCGATGTGCTCCGCGTCGTGGATGTTCTCGATGCTCACCAGGCGGATGAAGTCCGGGTGCCGCTCATGGTGGTCGAAGGTCACCTCCGCCAGCCGCCGGATGGCCGCCACCGGGTCCAGGTGGTCGACGTCCAGCTGCTGCTCGGCCTCGCGGATCACGCCGTACGCGCGCTCCAGCACGGCCGTGAACAGCTTTTCCTTGCCGCCGAAGTAGTAGTAGATCATCCGCTTGGTGGTGCTGGTGCGGGCGGCGATCTCGTCGACGCGGGCCCCGTCGTAGCCGGCCCGTGCGAACTCCCGGGTCGCCACGTCGAGGATCTCGGCCCTGGTGCGGGCGGCGTCACGGATGCGCTCGCCGGGCCGTGCCGGTTCTTCGACGCTGGTCATGGGGTTCCTTCGGGCGAGGTCGGGCAGTGCCGGTGATTCTAGAAGGGAGCCGTCACCGGCCGGCCGGGGCTTCCATGAGCCCCCGACCGGCTGATATAGCTAACGTACTGGTTCGTACATTAGTGAGTGGTCTTCTGGAGGCCCCGGTGCTCAAGGACTCGTATCTCGTCGGGCTGATCGGCTCCGGCATCGGCCCGTCGCTCAGCCCCGCGCTGCACGAGCGGGAGGCCGACCGGCAGGGCCTGCGCTGTCTGTACCGGCTCCTCGACCTCGACACGATCGGCGTACCGCCCGAGGCGGTGGGCGAGCTGCTGCGCGCCGCGCGGCTGCTCGGATTCGACGGGCTCAACATCACCCACCCGTGCAAACGGCTCGTCGTCGAGCATCTCGACGCACTCGATCCGCAGGCCGAGGCGCTCGGCGCGGTCAACACCGTCGTCTTCGAGGGCGGCCGGGCCGTCGGCCACAACACGGACGTCACCGGTTTCGCCGCCTCCTTCGCCCGCGGCCTGCCCGACGTGCCGCTGGAGCGGGTGGTGCAGCTCGGCGCGGGCGGCGCCGGTGCCGCCGTCGCGCACGCCGTGCTCACCCTCGGCGCCGGACGGGTCACCGTGGCCGACGCCCTGCCCGAACGGGCCGACGAACTCGCCGGCTCCCTGAACCGGACCTTCGGGGCGGACCGCGCCGCCGCCGCACCCCTGGACCGGCTGCCGGAGCTGCTGGCCGCCGCCGACGGCAGCGGCGGCCTGGTGCACGCGACCCCCACCGGCATGGCCGCCCACCCGGGACTGCCGCTGCCCGCGGAGCTGCTGCACCCCGGGCTGTGGGTCGCCGAGGTCGTCTACCGTCCCCTGGAGACCGAGCTCCTGCGCACCGCCCGCGCGGCGGGCTGCGCCACCCTCGACGGCGGCGGCATGGCCGCCTTCCAGGCCGCGGACGCGTTCCGCCTGTTCACCGGGCGGGAACCCGACCGGGCCCGCATGCTCGCGGACCTCACCGAACTCACCGGCCCCGTCGCAGCACCCCAATAGCGCCAGAGCCCTCAGAGCCCTCAGAGTCCCCAGAGTCCCCAAGCCCTCAGGCCCCAGGGCCCTCAGTCCCCAGAGCACGGCACTTCACGGAAACAGAGGTACCGACGTGCGTACGTCCATCGCCACCGTCTCCCTCAGCGGCACCCTCACCGAGAAACTCACGGCCGCCGCCCGCGCCGGCTTCGACGGCGTGGAGATCTTCGAGAACGACCTGCTCGCCAGCCCGCTCACGCCACGGGAGATCCGCGCCCGCTGCCTCGACCTCGGACTCGGCATCGACCTCTACCAGCCGCTGCGGGACATCGAGGCCGTGCCCGCCGAGGCGTTCGCCCGCAACCTGCGCCGCGCCCGGCACAAGTTCGAGCTGATGGGCGAACTCGGCGCCGACACCGTGCTGGTCTGCTCCAGCGTCGACCCCGAGGCGATCGACGACGACGCCCTCGCCGCCGCACAGCTGCGCGAACTCGCCGACCTGGCGCAGGGCTTCGGCATCCGGGTCGCGTACGAGGCGCTGGCCTGGGGACGGCACGTCAGCACGTACGACCATGCCTGGCGCATCGTCGAGGCGGCCGGGCACCCGGCGCTCGGCACCTGCCTGGACAGCTTCCACATCCTCTCCAGGGGCTCCGACCCCAAGGGCATCGAGGACATCCCCGGCGAGAAGATCTTCTTCCTCCAGCTCGCCGACGCCCCGCTGCCCGCGATGGACGTCCTCCAGTGGAGCCGCCACCACCGCTGCTTCCCCGGGCAGGGCGGCTTCGACGTCGCCGGACTCGTCCGGCACGTCCTGCGCACCGGCTACGACGGGCCGCTCTCCCTGGAGGTGTTCAACGACGTGTTCCGGCAGGCCGAGGCCGCCCCGACCGCGGTGGACGCCCGGCGCTCCCTGCTCGTCCTGCAGGAGGAGGTGGGGGTGGCGCAGCCGCCCGCCCCCGTCGTCCCCACCGGTGTCGCCTTCGCCGAACTCGTCACCGCCGACGCCGAACCCCTCACCGCACTGCTGGGCGGCCTCGGCTTCACCCGCACCGCCCGGCACCGGAGCAAACCCGTCGACCTGTGGCAGCAGGGCGAGGCCCGCCTCCTCGTCAACACCGGTACGGCCGTGCGCCGCGACGGCACCCGACTCGCCGCCGTCGGCCTGGAGTCACCCGACCCCCCCGGGGCCGCCGCCCGCGCCGAGGCCCTGCTGGCGCCCGTCCTGCCGCGCCGCCGCGCCCCGAAGGACGCCCCGCTGGACGCCGTCGCCGCCCCCGACGGTACGGAACTGTTCTTCTGCGACGCCCGACTCGCCGACTGGCGGGCCGACTTCGAGGACGTGGGGGAGCCTGCCGCGGTCGCCGCCCCGGGGGTCCGGGGCATCGACCACCTCGCGCTCACCCAGCCCTGGCACCACTTCGACGAGGCGGCCCTCTTCCACCGCGGTGTGCTCGGGCTGCGGGCCGAGGACAGCGTCGACGTCGCCGACCCCTACGGGCTGCAGCGCAGCCGCGCGGTCAGCAACGCCGACGGCACCGTCCGGATCGTCCTCACCGTCCAGGCCGCACCCGGCGACGACACCGTGCACGCCCAGCACATCGCGTTCGCCACCGACGACGTGGTCGCCGCGGCCCGCCGGCTGCGCGACGCGGGCGTCCCGTTGCTGCCGATCCCGGCGAACTACTACGACGACCTCGCCGCCCGCCACGAGTTCGCCGACGGAGAACTGGAGACCTACCGCGAACTGGGCATCCTCTACGACCACGACGAGCACGGCACCCTGCGGCACTGCTACACCCGCACCGTCGGCCGGGTGTTCTTCGAACTCCTCCAGCGCGACGGCGGCCACCGCGGCTACGGCGCCCGCAACGCACCGGTACGGCTGGCCGCCCAGCACGCCGTCCGGACCCCGACCGCCCTCACCTCCCAGCCTTAGGGCTCCGAACGCCATGGGCGCCCGGCTCGCGGCGTCCGGCACGCACTCCCCTCAAGCTCTCGGCTCCGCTCGAACAGGGGGACCCCCATGACGCCGTGAGCTGATCGGACGCCCATGGCGTTCGGAGTTCTCAGGGCAGGGCGCCGGCGTCGGGACCTCAGGGGCGGGTGTTCCACTCCGCGAGCACCGGGCTGCCGTGCTCCAGCGACAGCCGGCCCAGCGTTCCCGTCTCCAGCCGGAACAGCCGCCCGTCCGTGGGCGGCAGGCCCAGCCGCCGCGCGGTCAGCACCCGCAGCAGGTGGCCGTGCGCCACGAGCACCACATCACCCGCCTCGAGCGCCCCGGCCACCCGGGACAGCACCCGGTCGGCCCGCTCGCCGACCTGCGCCGCGGACTCGCCGGGAGACTCCGGACCGGACGGCACCCCGTCGGTCCACAGGTCCCAGCCGGGCCGGGCGCGTCGGATGTCCGCGCTGGTGACACCCTCGTAACCGCCGTAGTCCCACTCCCGCAGGTCCGGCTCCGGCACCGCCCCCGCCAGCCCCGCGAGTTCGGCGGTGCGCCGGGCGCGGAGCAGCGGACTGGTGAGCACGAGCGCGAAGGCGCGGCCCGCGAGCAGCGGGGCCAGGGACCTGGCCTGGTCCTCGCCGCCCGGGGTCAGGGGCAGATCGGTGGCCCCGGTGTGCCGTCCCGCCCTGCTCCACTCCGTCTCACCGTGCCGGGCCAGCAGGAGATCTCCCACGACCGCTACGCCCAGTCCTCCTGCTCCTGGCTCTGGTCACGCTTCTGATCCAGGCCGTCCCGGTCCGCGGACTCGACCGCGTGGCCGCCGAACTGGTTGCGCAGCGCCGCGACCATCTTCATCTGCGGCGAGTCCTCCTGCCGGGAGGCGAACCGCGCGAACAGGGAGGCGGTGATCGCCGGCAGCGGCACCGCGTGGTCGATGGCGGCCTCCACGGTCCAGCGGCCCTCGCCCGAGTCCTCGGCGTAGCCGCGCAGCTTCTCCAGGTGGGGGTCCTCGTCGAGCGCGTCGACCGCCAGGTCGAGCAGCCAGGAGCGGATGACCGTGCCCTGCTGCCAGGAGCGGAACACCTCGCGGACGTTGTCCACCGAGTGGACCTTCTCCAGCAGCTCCCAGCCCTCGGCGTAGGCCTGCATCATCGCGTACTCGATGCCGTTGTGGACCATCTTCGCGAAGTGCCCGGCACCGACCTCGCCCGCGTGGACGTAGCCGTACGGGCCCTCCGGCTTGAGCGCGTCGAAGATCGGCTTCAGCCGCTCCACGTGCTCCTCGTCGCCGCCGACCATGAGGGCGTAGCCGTGTTCCAGCCCCCACACACCGCCCGAGACACCCGCGTCGACGAAACCGATGCCCCGGGCACCCAGCTCCCTGGCGTGCTTCTCGTCGTCCGTCCACCGGGAGTTGCCGCCGTCGACGACGAGATCGCCGGGCTTGAGCAGGCTCCCCAGCTGATCGATGACGTGCTGGGTGACCGCGCCGGCCGGGACCATCACCCAGACGACGCGCGGCACGTCGAGCCGGTCGATGAGGTCGGACAGGTGGCCGACGTCGGAGCGGTCGGGGTTCGTGTCGTAGCCGACGACGGTGTGTCCGGCGGCACGGATGCGCTCACGCATGTTGCCGCCCATCTTGCCGAGACCAACAAGGCCGATCTGCATGTCAGTTCACTTCCTGGGTTCGGACAGGGCGGCCCACCGGGGGGCGCCGGGTCGGTGCGGGGGAGGGGGCGTCAGGCATGGGCGGGGACCTCCCCGGTGGCCCCGCCGCGCAGGGCGACGGCGTACATCTCGTCCGCGTCGAGACGCCTGAGCTCCTCCGCGATCAGCTCGGAGAGGGGACGTACCTTCAGTGCGAGCCGCCGCGACGGCTGCCCCGGCAGCGACAGCGTGGCCATCGGGCCCTCCGGGCGGTCGATGGCGATCTCGCCGTCCACCGTGCCCAGGCGCACGCCGGTGACCACCGGGCCGGCCGTCTCCACCCGCTCGACCGGCACCTTCAGCCGGGCCTCCAGCCAGCGCGCCAGCAGCTCCGCGCTCGGATTGTCGGCCTCGCTCTCCACGGCCGCCGACGTCACCGTCAGCCGGGTCTGGTCCAGCGCGGCGGCCAGCATGGACCGCCACGGCGTCAGCCTGGTCCAGGCCAGGTCGGTGTCGCCGGGCGCGTAGCAGCGACTCCGGGTGGCCAGCACCTCCAGGGGATGCTCGACCGCGTACAGGTCGGTGATCCTGCGCTGGGCCAGCGCGCCCAGCGGGTCCCTCGACGGGTGCTCGGGCCCGTCCGCGGGCCACCAGACCACCACCGGGGCGTCCGGCAGCAGCAGCGGCAGCACCACGGAGTCGGCGTGGTCGGACACCTCGCCGTAGGTCCGCAGGACCACGGTCTCGCCGGCGCCGGCCTCCGAACCCACCCGCACCTCGGCGTCGAGACGCGGGTGGGTGCGTTCACGCAAGTTGCGGGCGTGGCGCCGGATGACGACGAGCATGCGCGAGGGGTGCTCGTGCGAGGCCTTCTCGGCGGCCTTGATCGAGTCGTAGGCGTTCTCCTCGTCCGTGACGATCACCATCGTCAGGACCATGCCCACGGCGGGGGTGCCGATGGCACGGCGGCCCCGCACCAGCGCCTTGTTGACATCGCTTGCCGTGGTGTCGGTGAGGTCTATCTTCATGGCCTGCGCCAGCTCCGTCCGTCTCGTGCGGGCATCCCGCCGGCTTGTGCGGATCCCCGACTGCCCGAGGTGTACCGCGCGGGCCTGCCGTGGGACGCCCGGTGCTCCTCGACCGGGTCGAGGATCCTCCAGGACTCTTCCACTTCCTGATGACGGGGGAACAGGTGGGTGTCCCCCGGCAGGACATCCAGGATGAGCCGTTCGCACGTCTTTGGGCCGCACTCGGTGAACGACTCGCCGGAACGGCCGTGCGCGGTTGCCCGGACGCGGGGTCGTCGTCGAAGTCGCCCGGCACGCCCCGCGTGCCCGCGGCGAGCCACTGCCGGACCTGCTCGCGGAACGGGGTGCGAGGGTGCTCCTCGACCGCGTCGCGCACCGCCTGCGCGACGCCCTGGCCCGCCCGGTCCCGGCGGGCGGAGCCGACCGGGGGAGGAGCCGGCGATCCGGGGGAGCCGGCGGTCGCGGGGGGTGTGCAGGGGGTCGGGCCGGCCGGCCCCGGCCCCGTTCTCGCCTCCGCCTTCGGCCTCGCCCGTCTCCTCGGTCATTCCGCGTCAGCTCCCTTGGTGTCGAGGGCCTTCCCCCTACAGGGTGTCCCGGGAAGCGGGAACCTTCACCTCCGAGAGATCCAGGCGGGACCCGTGCCCGTGCTTTTCACCCGCTGGTCCTCGGGGAGCCTTAGGTCCGAAGGAGTGACTGTCACTTCACCTTCAATGGTGAAAGTGTGACGTTTCAGGTGGAGGGACGCCTCGAGGCGCTGGTTCCCGGTGGCCGACCGCATGGGTGAGGGGGTCCCCGAGTACGGGGGACCCCCTCACCGTGGGTGGTCAGCGGCTGAAGGTGAACCAGTTGACGTTCACGAAGTCCTGCGGCTGGCCGCTGGTGAAGGTCAGATACACGTCGTGCGTGCCCGTCACGGAGGTGATGTTCGCCGGGATCGTCCGCCACGACTGCCAGCCGCCCGTGTTGCCCACCGCGAAACTCCCGATGGGCGCGTTGCCCCGGCTGTCCAGACGTACCTCGACCAGACCGCTGACCCCGGCCGGCGCGCCGCTCGCCACCCGGGCGGAGAACTGCCGGGCCGCGGAGGAGCCGAAGTCGACGCCCTTGTACTGCAGCCAGTCACCGCCCGCCAGCGCCCCCACGTTCTGGCCGCCGCCGGAGTCCGAGGTGGTCTCCGTCATCGTGCCGGACTGGGCGTCGAAGGACTCGGCCTGGAGGGTGCCGTAGGCGTCCCGGTTGCCGGCCGGCGGGGGCGTGGTGCCACCGCCGCCGGAACTGAGCACCTGGACGTAGTCGACGAGCATCGAGTGGCCGGGCTGGGTACCGCCGTCCGGGCCGCCGCCGAAGGCGTCGGGGAAGCCGCCGCCCATCGCCACGTTGAGGATGACGAAGAAGCCGTGGTCGGTGGCGTTCCTCCAGGTCGTCGCGTCGACCTGGTTCTCCCGCACGGTGTGGAAGTTGTTTCCGTCGAGGTAGAAGCGGATCTGCTCCACGCTCGAGGAGCGGTCCCACTCCAGCCGGTAGGTGTGGAAGCCGGCCTGGCAGGTCGTGCCCTGACAGGTGGTCGAACCGCCGATGCCGCTGTTCTCGTCGCACGGCCCGCCGGGTGCGGTGCCGCAGTGCATCGTGGCGAAGACGGTGTTGTTGCCCTGGGTGTTCTCCATGATGTCGAGCTCGCCCACGGACGGCCAGTTCCAGTAGTTGCCCCGGTAGGGCGCGCCCAGCATCCAGAACGCCGGCCAGTAGCCCTTGGCGGCGGCGCCGGTCACGTTCGGCACCTGGATGCGGCTCTCGACGCGCAGCGTGCCCCCGGCGGGCGGCTGGAAGTCGGCACGGTTGGTCTCGACGCGGCCCGAGGTCCAGTTGCCGGAGGCGTCCCGTCGCGGGGTGATACGGAGGTTGCCGTTGCCGTCGAGGAAGACGTTCTCCGGGTTCGACGTCATCGTCTCGATCTCGCCGGTACCCCAGTTGGCGGGGCCGCCCGGGTATCCCCTGCCGGTCGCGTACCGCCAGTCGGCGGTGTTGATCCCGCTGCCCGCGGCGCCGTTGAAGTCGTCGACGAAGAGCTGGCTCCAGCCCGACGGCGGGGGCGGGGCGGCGGCGCTCGCCGACGGGACGGCGGCCGTGACGGCGGCCGCGGTGAGCCCGAGGGTGCCGACGACGGCGAGCAGCGCCCGCCGCAGCGGGCGGGGTCTGCGGAGGGGCCGGAAGCTGCGGGGGGTGCCGGAGGTGTCACTCATGTGGGGGCTGCCTCTCGGATGTGGAGACGGACGCGGAGGTGAGAACGGATGCGGAGGTGGATGCGGAGGTGGATACGGATACGGATGCACGGGGGAGTGCTCGGAGAGCTCGGCCCGATGGTTCTGAGAGCGCTCTCAGAGTGTCGCCAATGTGCTCTGCGGCCCTGTGGCCGTCAAGAGGTGTAACCGAGAAAGTCCTTCCGGGCGGGGAGAGTTCATCCCGTGAATCGACGCGAACGGGTGCAACCGCGCCACGTCGCCGGTGCGCGGACGGTCCGTACCCCGGTGCTCGCTCCGCCCCCCTTGGCCGGACATGCTGGTGTCGAGGGTGTCAACGGCATCGGTGACGCCGAGGCGGGAAGGGTGCAGACGTGAAACTGACGATTCTGGGCGGCGGAGGATTCCGGGTACCGCTGGTGTACGGCGCGCTCCTCGAGGACCACGCCGAGGGGCGGGTGACCCGGGTCGTCCTCCACGACGTGGACGACCGCCGGCTGTACGCGATCGCCCGGGTGCTGGCCGACCAGGCGGCCGGGGTGCCCGACGCCCCCGAGGTGACCACCACCACCGATCTGGACGACGCCCTGCGCGGCGCCGACTTCGTCTTCTCCGCGATCCGGGTCGGCGGCCTCGAGGGCCGCGCGCACGACGAACGGGTCGCGCTCGCCGAGGGCGTCCTCGGGCAGGAGACGGTCGGCGCGGGCGGCATCGCCTACGGACTGCGCACCGTCCCCGTCGCCGTCGACATCGCCCGCCGGGTGGCCCGCCTCGCCCCCGACGCCTGGGTCATCAACTTCACCAACCCGGCGGGCCTGGTCACCGAGGCCATGTCCCGCCATCTCGGCGACCGCGTCATCGGCATCTGCGACTCGCCGGTCGGCCTCGGCCGCCGCGTCGCCCGGGTGCTCGGCGCGGACCCGCGGGAGGCGTGGATCGACTACGTCGGCCTCAACCACCTCGGCTGGGTGCGCGGCCTGCGGGTCAAGGGCCGCGACGAACTCCCGCGCCTGCTCGCCGACCACCACCTGCTCGGCTCCTTCGAGGAGGGCAGGCTCTTCGGCGCCGACTGGCTCCAGTCCCTCGGCGCGATCCCCAACGAGTACCTGCACTACTACTACTTCAACCGGGAGACCGTACGCGCCTACCGGCAGGCGGAGAAGACCCGCGGCGCCTTCCTCCACGACCAGCAGGCCCGCTTCTACGCGCAGGTGAGCGACCCCGACGCCACCGGCACCCCCGCTCTGGACACCTGGAACCGCACCCGCGCCGAACGCGAGGCCACCTACATGGCGGAGAACCGCGAGACCGCCGGCGCCGGAGACCGCGACGAGGACGACCTGTCCGGCGGCTACGAGAAGGTGGCCCTCGCACTGATGCGGGCCGTCGCCCGCGACGAACGGACCACCCTGATCCTCAACGTCCGCAACCGCAGCACCCTTTCGGCACTCGACACGGAAGCCGTCATCGAAGTCCCGTGCCTCGTCGACGCCGGCGGCGCGCACCCCGTCTCCGTCGACCCGCTGCCGGGCCACGCCACCGGCCTGGTCTGCGCGGTCAAGGCGGTCGAGCGCGAGGTGCTCCAGGCCACCGAGTCCGGCTCCCGCGCCCGGGCGGTCAAGGCCTTCGCCCTCCACCCGCTCGTCGACTCCGTGAACGTGGCCCGCCGCCTCGTCGAGGGCTACACCGCTGTCCATCCCGGCCTCGCCCACCTCAAGTAGCCCTGTGAGGAGAGCACTTCATGCATGACGAACGCCATCGGATCGAGGGCCGCGTCGAACGCGTCCACACCCAGCGCGTCAAGCCCGCGGTCTACGCCGCGACCGTCCCGCTCACCGTCGAGGCCTGGCACGCGCCGGGCGAGCCGGTCCCCTTCGCAGAGGCCGCGGCCGCCCCCTACGAGCCCTTCGCCAGGAACACCCCGTGGGGCCCGCCCTGGGGCACCACCTGGTTCCGGATGCGCGGGCGGGTCCCCGCCGCCTGGGCCGGCCGGCGCGTCGAGGCGGTCATCGACCTCGGCTTCACCGGCGCCGGACCGGGCTTCCAGGCCGAAGCCCTGGTGCACCTGACCGACGGCACCCCGCTGAAGGCGGTCAACCCGCTCAACCGGTACGTCCCGGTCGCCCGCCGGGCCGCGGGCGGCGAGGAGATCGACTACCTGGTCGAGGCGGCCTCCAACCCCGACATCCTCGCCGACGGCTTCGCCCGCCCGACCCCGCTCGGCGACCGGCACACGGCGGGCGACACCCCGCTGTACGTGTTCCACGGAGCCGATCTCGCCGTCCTCGACGAACCGGTCTGGCACCTCGACCTCGACCTGTGCGTGCTGCGCGAACTCATGGCCGAACTGGGCGGACACGAGCCGCGCCGGCACGAGATCGCGCACGCCCTGGACCGGGCCATGGACGCCCTCGACCTCGACGACGTCTCCGGCAGCGCCCCCGCCGCCCGCGCGGCCCTCGCCCCCGTCCTCGCCAGGCCCGCGCACGCCAGCGCACACACCGTCTCCGGCGTCGGGCACGCCCACATCGACTCCGCCTGGCTGTGGCCGCTGCGCGAGACCCGGCGCAAGACGTCCCGCACCTTCTCCAACGCCACCGCGCTCGCCGAGGAGTACGACGACTTCGTCTTCGCCTGCTCGCAGGCCCAGCAGTACGCGTGGGTGCGCGACCACCACCCGCAGGTGTGGGAGGGGATCAAGAAGGCCGTCGGCAAGGGCCAGTGGGCGCCGGTCGGCGGCATGTGGGTGGAGGCCGACGGCAATCTGCCCGGCGGCGAGGCCCTCGCCCGCCAACTGGTCCACGGCAAAAGGTTCTTCCTCGAGCACTTCGGCATCGAGACCAAGGGCGTCTGGCTGCCCGACTCCTTCGGCTACAGCGCCGCCTACCCGCAACTGGCCAAGCTCGCCGGCAACGAGTGGTTCCTCACCCAGAAGATCTCCTGGAACCAGACCAACAGGTTCCCGCACCACACCTTCTGGTGGGAGGGCATCGACGGCACCCGCATCTTCACCCACTTCCCGCCGGTCGACACCTACAACGCGGCCCTCACCGGTGAGGAGATGGCCCGCGCCGTGCGCAACTACCGGGAGAAGGGCGGCGGTACCCGCTCGCTCGCACCGTTCGGCTGGGGCGACGGCGGCGGCGGCCCCACCCGCGAGCACATGGAACGGGCCCGCCGGCTGGCCGACCTGGAGGGCTCCCCGAAGGTCGTCGTCGAACACCCCGACGCCTTCTTCGCCAAGGCCCGCGAGGAGTACCCCGACGCCCCGGTCTGGAACGGCGAGCTCTACCTGGAACTGCACCGCGCCACCTACACCAGCCAGGCCCGCACCAAACAGGGCAACCGGCGCAGCGAACACCTGCTGCGCGAGGCCGAGTTGTGGGCCACCACGGCGGCACTGCACGCGCAGACCTATCTCTACCCGTACGACGCGCTCGACCGGCTGTGGAAGACGGTCCTGCTGCACCAGTTCCACGACATCCTGCCCGGCTCGTCCATCGCCTGGGTGCACCGGGAGGCGGAGGCGGAGTACGCCAGGGTCGCAGCGGAGCTGGAGGCACTGACCGGGGAGGCGATCACCGCCCTCGGGGAGGGCCCCGGCCCCCGGGTGTTCAACACCAGCCCGTACGACCGCGCCGAGGTGGTCCGGACACCCGGGGGAGCGCCGGTGTGGACGACCGTGCCCGCGAACGGCAGCGCACCCCTGGCGGCACCGGCCGGCTCCCCCCGCCCTCAGCCGGTGACCGTCACGGAACGGGTGCTCGACAACGGGACGGTGCGGGTCCGGCTGGCGGACGACGGCACACTGGCGTCCGTCCGGGACCTCCGCGCGGACCGCGAGGTGCTGGCCGGTCCGGGCAACCTGCTCCGGCTGCACACGGACCTCCCCAACCACTGGGACGCCTGGGACATCGACCAGCACTACCGGAACCGGTTCACCGAGCTGCCCGCCGCCGGCTCCGTCACCGTCGTCGCCCGGGACCCGCTGGCCTGCGCGGTGCGGGTGGAGCGCGCCTTCGGCAACGGCTCACGGATCACCCAGACGATCACCCTGCGCGCCGGCAGCCCCCGGATCGACTTCGAGACCGAGATCGACTGGCACGAGGCCGAGAAGATCCTCAAGGCCGGCTTCCCGGTCGACATCCGGGCCCCGCACTCCTCCGCGGAGATCCAGTTCGGTCACGTCCAGCGCCCCACCCACACCAACACCAGCTGGGAGGCGGCCCGTTTCGAGGTCTCCGGCCACCGCTGGGTGCACCTCGGCGAACCCGGCTACGGCGTCGCCGTCCTGAGCGACTCGACCTACGGCCACGACGTGACCCGCACGGTCCGCGACGACGGGGGCACGACCACGACGGTCCGCCTCAGCCTGGTGCGCGCCCCGCGGATCCCGGACCCCGGGGCCGACCAGGGCACGCACCGCTTCACCTACGCGCTGCTGCCCGGCGCGCGCATCGAGGACGCCGTCGCGGAGGGCTACGCGCTCAACCTGCCGTTGCGCGTGGCCCGGGCGGCGGGCGCACCGGACCCGGTGGTCTCGGTGGACGGCGAGGGCGTGACCGTCGAGGCGGTCAAGCTCGCCGACGACGCCTCCGGCGATGTCGTCGTCCGCCTCTACGAATCCCGCGGCGGACGCGCCACCGGCACCCTGCGCACCGGCTTCCCCCTCGGCGGGGCCCAGGTGACCGACCTGCTGGAGCGGCCGCTGGAACCGGCGGACACCGACGGCGACAGCGTGCCCGTGGCCCTGCGTCCGTTCCAGGTGCTGACCCTGCGGCTGGCGGTGGACCGGAACCGGAACCGGAACCGGGACTGACCGCCCGCGCACCGTGTGCACCGGGGCAGCCGGTCGCCCCACCCGTGACGCCGGCCGGCCGACCCTACCGGTGGCCCGGGCCCCAGGCCGGGCCACCGGCCACGGCGTCCCCGGCCACCGCCGCGGCCGGCACACCGCTCAGCGCGGGCGCGGGCAGCTCCGCGGGCAGGTCGGGGAGCCGCTGCGGCGCCGACACGGGACGCAGCGGACGCGGGCCGGACACCACCGAGTAGTCCTGGCCCAGGAACGGCGGGGAGATCTCGCCCGGGTCCTCGCCGAGCGCCAGCCGCACGGCGGCCCACGGCGCGTTCACCCCGCACAGCGACAGCTGGTGCAGGCCACCGGCCGGGCGGGTGTTGACGTCCATCAGCACCGGCTGTTCGCCGAACATCCGGAACTGGATGTTGGACAGGTGGTGCAGGCCGAAACCCTCCGCGATCCGCCGGGCCGGCTCCAGCCACCGCTCGTGCAGGGTGAACCCCCTGCGGCGGCCGTTCTTGGTGCGGCCGACGGACAGCCGGACCCGGTTGTCCGTCCCGGTGAGGCAGTCCACCGACACCTCCGGCTCCTCGAGCACCGGCATCACCAGCCAGTCCACCGGCTTCTCCGCCTGCCGCACCGCCGCCACCACCAGATCGAGCGGCACCTGCGAGCTGGGGAAACCGCTCAGCTGCCCGAGGCCGAAGGGGGCACGGGTGATCACCCGGAAGCCCACACCGCCCGCGCCGGAGGCGGGCTTGAAGCACGCCCGGTACCCCAGCGCCTCCAGCTCCTCCACGGCACGCACCAGCTCGTCCGCCGACCGCACCCGCCACCACGGCGGCACGGACACCCCGATCGCCTGCACGGCCTCGTAGGCGATCGCCTTGTCGTGGAAGACGGCCACGGCCTCGGGCGGCGGCGCCAGCAGCGCCGTACCGGCCGCCTCGAACTCCGCGCGGTGCGCGACGACGGCCCCCTGGTGCAGCCGGGGCACGAACACGTCGATGCCGCGCCGCGCACACTGGGCGAGCGCGTACTCGACGTACGCCGCCGGGGACAGGTTCTCGGGTTCCAGCTCGGCGGTGTCGGCCGCGGCCAGTACGGGGGAGTCGGGGTCGCCGTGCGTGGCATGGATCTCGACGGCCCGATCGTGGGGATTCCTTCTCACCTGATCGATGAAGAACACGTTCTCCGCGTACGTGCGGTTGAGCCATACGCGTACGCATGAGGCCATGCAGGCCGCCTTTCACGGTATGCGGGCAGGCCTCAGCGGCCCGTGCCCGGGCAAAGGGTGTGGAGGGTCACCGAACGGCCCTGTGTGAAGGGCTCCTCGTCACGGTGGTGTCGGGGCCGATGATACGGCTTCGGCACCCGGGACCGAACCACGGGCGTGTCACGGGTTCCCGGGAGACACGGGGAGACACAGGGAGCCACGGGGGAGGCGCGGGGGGCTCCGGGAGAACCGCCCTCGTCCGGGCGGCACGGATGTGATCCCCAGGGAAAGTCCGCGGACACCGGGTTCTCCCTGCTCGAAGAGCCCGGGGGGTGCATGCTGTCCGTACGGGTTGTCCGTTCATCCCCAGGAGGCGAAGAGTGACGTCCACGGCCGGTGGCGACGGACAGATGTGGGCGATCAGCGACCTGCACATCGGTTACGACGAGAACCGTGCGCTGGTCGAGCGGATGCGCCCCGGGTCGGACGAGGACTGGCTCCTCGTGGCCGGGGACGTCGCGGAGACGGTGGACGACATCCGCTGGGCGCTCAAGACACTCGCCGGCCGGTTCCGGAAGGTCCTCTGGGCACCCGGCAACCACGAACTGTGGACCCACCCGAGGGACACCGTCACCCTGCGCGGCGTCGCCCGCTACGACCACCTCGTCGAACAGTGCCGGGAACTCGGCGTGACCACCCCCGAGGACCCCTATCCCGTCTGGGACGGCCCCGGCGGTCCGGTGGCCGTGGCCCCGCTGTTCCTGCTGTACGACTACACGTTCCTGCCCGCCGGCTGCGCCACCAAGGACGAGGGGCTGGCGTACGCGCACGGCACCGGCGTCGTCTGCACCGACGAGCACCTGCTGCACCCCGACCCGTACCCGAGCCGGGAGGCCTGGTGCCGGGCCCGGGTCGAGGAGACCGGACGCCGGCTCGCCGAACTGCCGGACGACCTGCCCGTCGTCCTCGTCAACCACTACCCGCTGCACCGGCATCCCACGGACGTCCTGTGGTACCCCGAGTTCGCCATGTGGTGCGGCACCGAGCTGACCGACGACTGGCACCGCAGGTTCAACGTCCACACGATGGTCTACGGACATCTCCACATCCCGCGCAGCACCCGCCGGGACGGCGTCCCCTTCGAGGAGGTGTCCGTGGGCTACCCCCGCGAATGGCGCAAGCGGGCGACGCCACCGGGACGGCTGCGCCGGATCGTGCCGGACGGACACGCACACGAGGGCAAGGACGAGCCCGAGGAACCCGAGGAAGGGGCCCGATGATCGAGGAACTGCTGCCGGCCACGGTCGTCGTCATGGAGGCCCGCGGCGACGAGGGCGCCGACGCCCCGCTCTACCCGCAGGAGGCGGCGCTCATGGAGCGGGCGGTCGAGAAGCGCCGCCGGGAGTTCCGGGCGGTGCGCTCCTGCGCCCGGCGGGCCATGGAGAAGCTCGGAGTACCCCCGCAGCCCGTGCTGCCCGGCGAGCGCGGCGCACCGGGCTGGCCGGCCGGGCTGGCCGGCAGCATGACCCACTGCACGGGCTACTGCGCCGCCGCCCTCGTCCGGGCCGACGACCTGGCCTCCCTCGGCATCGACGCGGAGGTCCAGGGGCCGCTGCCCGAGGGGGTGCTGTCCTCCGTCGCCCTGCCCGGGGAGGCGGAGCGGATCGGCCGGCTGGCCGTGGACCGGCCCGAGGTGCACTGGGACCGGCTGCTGTTCAGCGCCAAGGAGGCCGTCTACAAGGCGTGGTTCCCGCTCACCGGGAAGTGGCTGGACTTCATGGAGGCCGACATCGAGTTGTCCACCGACCCGGGCGAACGGACGCGCGGCGGTTTCCGGGCGGCGCTCCTGGTCCCCGGCCCGTGGGTGGGCGACCGCCGCCTCGACCACTTCACGGGCCGCTGGACCGCCGAGAGCGGCCTGGTCGCGACGGCGGTCGCCGTACCCCACGGCTGACGGGGACGCCGCGGCGCGTCCCGCTGCCGTGCGGTTTCGGCACGGGCGCCGACCCGGTCCGGTTCTTTCGGTCACGGCTCCGGGTGCCGGTCGCGGAGCATCCGGAAGAAGGTCTCCTCGTGGCCGGTCGGCCCGGCCTGATCCGGGCCAAGGGTGTCCGCCTCCGCGAGGACCGAGGGCACGACGACCGGGCCTGCGGGTGTCCGGCGGGCCGCTCTTCGCGTCGTGGGCGGCGCGCACCGTGTGCGGCAGCCGCAGACAGGCCTGGACGGCGGTGCGCTCGTGGTCGGCCGGTACGGCGGTGGGCATCGCCCGGCTCTCCCCGGGGCGCGGTCCGGCAGCGGACGTCCCGCACAGTGCGGGCACGCCTCCAGCCTGCCGTCCACCGCGGACCACCGGGCTGTGCCGCCCGCCGGCCCGCCCGTCCGGCGGAGCAGCGTCCCACCCGCGTGCCGCAGGTCAGGAGTGGGGCCGCTGGACGCTCTCCAGGAGCATGTCCAGCCACTCCGCGACCTTGTCGCGGTGCTGGTCGGTGGGGAGCTGCGCGGCCCGCCACGCGATTCCGCGCACGCCGTGGTCCCGCAGCAGCCGCTCCAGCGGGTCGTCGGCCGCCGCGGCGGCCCGCCGCTCACGGTCCGCGAGGGTCTGCAGCAGTTCCTGCTCGGTGTGCTGGAGGGCGATGGCGAGCGCTTCGGGGTCCTCGGCGGTGAGGAATCCGGCGTGCACCCGGAAGAACCGCTGGATGGCGTCGCAGTGTTCCATGGTGGGACGCCGGTCGCCGTTGATCAGGGCACCGGCCTGCTGGCGGGACATGCCCGCGCCGTCCGCGATCTCCTGCTGCGTGTACTTGCGGCTGTTCGGCTTGAGCCGGGTACGGCGCAGCAGGTCCAGGCGCTGCACGAACCGGGTCTGCACCTCGGGCTCGCCCGCGGGCCGGCCGCTCAGCAGAGCCTTGACCACCGGTTCCGGAACACCGGACGCCGCGGACAGCCGGCCGACGTCGAAGATCTCGGCGTGCGGCACCTCGAGCCGGTCGGCGAGTGCGGTGACGCGGGCGACGACGGCCGACAGCGCGGTCGTCGGCGCGGTGTCCGGACCCTCGAAGCCACCCGTCACCGACAGATCTCCTACGTCTCTCACAGGTTTCTCACGAGCGTTTGCCATGAACTTCACGGAGACTAGCCCGTGTCTCGAACTCACATCCAGGTCTCGCCACAACTGTGTCCCATTTCAGCCGTCAACAGGTGTGGAATGCCACGATAGTTGACACGCCTCGCGTCAGGGCAGCAGGATCGGGACGCCGCGTCAAGGCCGCACAGGCAAGAGGGGTGACCTCCCGATGGCACATCAGGCAGGAGGGCAGCGGCCGACACCGCGGCCGCCCGTCCTCGAGACTCCCGAGGCGCAGGCCTATCTGGAGGACTACGCCGTGTTCCTGAACGCGGTCCCCTTCCCCTCCCTGGTGGTCGACCACCGCTGGGACGTCCTGCTGGCGAACGCTGCTTTCCGGACACTTTTCCGGGATGTCGAACCGCATCCGACGGCCATGCCCGGCGACAACTTCCTCCGGTTCGTCCTCTTCCACCCGGACGCCCCCACGGTGCTGGGCGAACACGAGTCGAGCTGGTGCCTGCCGATGCTGGCCCACTTCGCCAAGACGGTGGAGCGGGACGGCCACGACCACGGGCTGCAGGCCATCCGCCGGGACATCGCCCAGGACCCCATCATGGAGGCGGCCTACCGGCAGGGGCTGCCGCACTGGCTCCGCGCCGTCGGCGAGCAGGCCGCCGAACACGACGGCGCGGTACGGCTGTTGCGCCATCCCGATCCGCGCTGGGGAGTCACCGACTGCCGTCTCGTCGTGGAGACGACCAGGATCCTCGAGGGCATGGACTGCACCCGGCTCACCCTGGTCCTGCGCGAGACGCCCCGCGCCCCGTCCCGCCGCCGCGGGCACCGTCGCGCCGCCTCCCACCTCAGCGTCGTGTCGGCGGTCGACTGAACCCCGGCGCGCGGTGCCGCCGTGGCCTGATCACTCCCCGCCCTTCGCGCAACTCACCACGCAGCCCTTCACGCAAGAATTTGCGTTCCTTGCGCTATTCTTGCGTTCATGACGCGACGACTTGCTGTGGTGGCGAAGAAGGTCGGGGTCAGCGAGGCCACGGTCAGCCGAGTGCTCAACGGCAAGCCGGGAGTCTCCGCGGTCACCCGGCAGGCGGTGCTCTCCGCGCTGGACGTGCTCGGCTACGAGCGGCCCACCCAGCTGCGCGGTGAGCGCGCCCGGCTGGTCGGCCTGGTGCTGCCCGAGCTGCAGAACCCGATCTTCCCCGCCTTCGCGGAGGTCATCGGCGGCGCGCTGGCCCAGCTCGGGCTGACGCCGGTGCTGTGCACCCAGACGCGGGGCGGTGTCTCCGAGGCGGACTACGTGTCGCTGCTGCTCCAGCAGCAGGTGTCCGGCGTCGTCTTCGCCGGCGGGCTCTACGCCCAGGCGGACGCTCCCCACGACCACTACCGGCAGCTCGCCGAGCGGAACATCCCCGTCGTCCTCGTCAACGCGGCCATAGAGCACCTGGGTTTTCCGGGCGTCTCCTGCGACGACGCCGTGGCCGTGGAACAGGCGTGGCGGCATCTGGCCTCGCTCGGTCACGAGCGGATCGGTCTGGTGCTCGGCCCCGCCGACCACGTGCCGTCGGCCCGCAAACTGGCCGCCGCCCGTGCGTTCGCCGCGGAGGTGCCCGACGCGCACGTCGCCCGCGCCATGTTCTCCATCGAGGGCGGGCACGCCGCCGCCGCCCGGCTCATCGACCGGGGCGTCACCGGCTTCATCTGCGCCAGCGACCCCCTCGCCCTCGGCGTGGTCCGGGCCGCCCGCCGCAAAGGGCTGGACGTCCCCGCGCGGATCTCGGTCGTGGGGTACGACGACTCGGCCCTGATGAACTGCACCGAGCCGCCGCTCACCACCGTCCGCCAGCCCATCGAGGCCATGGGCAAGGCCGTGGTGGAGCTGCTGAACGCACAGATCAACGGGCGCCCGGTGGCCGCCGAGGAGCTGTTGTTCGAGCCCGAGCTGGTGGTGCGGGGGTCGACGGCGCAGGCACCCCGCCCCTGAGGGCCGACTCCTTCCGGACGACTGTCGAATAATTTCAAAATGTGCGCGACATCTTGCGGACCCATGGCGTCGGTGCTTGAGTGTGCCCCGCCCACCGCTCCTGTCCGAGGGGTTCACCCGCTCCTGTCCCAGAGGGGACCACCGATGAGAAGCACCGGGATCCGCCGCACCCTCGTCGCGCTAGGCGTCGGCGCCCTCACCCTCACCGCCTGCGGCTCGCACGACGACCGGGCGGCCGACGGCAAGACCCGCATCACGGTCAACTGCATGCCGCCCAAGAGCGCGGAGGTCGACCGCCGGTTCTTCGAGGAGGAGATCGCCGCCTTCGAGAAGGAGAACCCGGACATCGACGTCGTCCCGCACGACGCCTTCCCCTGCCAGGACCCGAAGACCTTCGACGCCAAGCTCGCCGGAGGGCAGATGGAGGACGTCTTCTACACCTACTTCACCGACGCCGGGCATGTCGTCGACATCAACCAGGCAGCCGATCTCACCCCGTACCTCAAGGAGTCGAAGAGCTACGGGACGATCCAGCAGCAGCTGCGGGACATCTACACCGTCGACGGCAGGATCTACGGCGTACCCCGCACCGGCTACTCCATGGGGCTGGTCTACCACCGGGCGCTCTTCGAGAAGGCCGGCCTCGATCCCGACCGGCCGCCCACCACCTGGGCCGAGGTCCGCGCCGCCGCCAAGCGGATCGCCGCACTCGGCGACGGCACCGTCGGCTACGCCGACTACAGCGCCCAGAACCAGGGCGGCTGGCACTTCACCGCGGAGCTGTACTCCCGGGGCGGGGACGTCGTCACCCCCGACGGCGAGAAGGCGGCCGTCGACTCGCCCGAAGGCCGCGCCGTGCTGCAGACCCTGCACGACATGCGGTGGAAGGACGACTCCATGGGCAGCAAGCAACTGCTCGTGATCAACGACGTCCAGCAGATGATGGGCGCCGGCAAGCTCGGCATGTATCTCGCCGCCCCCGACAACATCCCGATCCTGGTGAAGGAGAAGGGAGCCGAGTACGAGGACCTCGCCCTCGCCCCCATGCCCGGCGGCAAGGCCACCCTCATCGGCGGCGACGGCTACATGATCGACAAGAAGGCCTCACCCGAGCAGATCAGGGCCGGCCTCAAGTGGCTCGACCACATGTTCCTCACCCCCGGCGACGGCTTCCTCGGCGACTACGCCCGCGCCGGGAAGAACGACGCGCCGGTCGGCCTGCCCGAGCCCCGGCTGTTCACCGGCGCCGCCGACGCCGAGGACCAGCAGGCCAAGAAGGCCAACGCCAACGTCCCGGTGGAGAACTACCAGGCCTTCCTCGACGGCAACCAGAGCCTGGAGATGAAGATCGAGCCGCCGCGGGCACAGCAGCTCTACTCCGTCCTCGACGGCGTCGTCTCCGCGGTGCTCACCAAGGAGGACGCCGACATCGACCGGCTCCTGAAGGACGCCTCCGGCAAGATCGACGGCATCCTGGCCCGGGGCTGACCGGCGATGAAGACGGTCGCCCGCCGGCCCGCCGAGGCCGTCGAACTGCGCCCGGTGCCGGCCCGGCCACCGGCCGGGAGCCGAAGACGCCGCCGCCTCACCGACCAACTGCACGCCTACGGCTTCCTCCTCGGCGGCCTCGTCTGCTTCGCCCTGTTCTCCTGGTACCCGGCGATCCGCGCGGTCGTGATCGCGTTCCAGAGGTACACACCGGGCTCACCGCCCGAATGGGTCGGCACCGCCAACTTCACCCGGGTCCTGCACGACCCCGAGTTCGGCGCGGCCTGGCGCAACACCCTCGGCTTCACCCTGCTCGCCCTGCTCCTCGGCTTCGCCGTCCCGTTCGTCCTGGCCCTGGTGCTGAACGAACTCCGGCACGCCAAGGCGTTCTTCCGCGTCGTCGTCTACCTGCCGGTGATGATCCCGCCGGTGGTCAGCGCCCTGCTGTGGAAATGGTTCTACGACCCCGGCACCGGCCTCGCCAACGAGGCGCTGCGGTTCCTGCACCTGCCCACCTCGAACTGGTCCAACGGCGCCGACACCGCCCTGGTCTCCCTGGTCGTCGTCGCCACCTGGGCCACCATGGGCGGCACCGTCCTGATCTACCTCGCCGCCCTCCAGTCCATCCCCGGCGAACTGTACGAGGCCGCCGAACTCGACGGCGCGAACCTGCTCCAGCGCATCCGTCATGTGACGGTCCCCCAGACCAGGTTCGTCATCCTCATGCTGATGCTGCTTCAGATCATCGCCACCATGCAGGTGTTCACCGAACCCTTCGTGATCACCGGCGGCGGACCGGAGAACTCCACCGTCACCGTCCTCTACCTCATCTACAAGTACGCCTTCCTCTACAACGACTTCGGCGGCGCCTGCGCGCTGAGCGTGATGCTCCTCGCCCTGCTCGGCCTGTTCTCCGCCCTCTACCTCCGACTCACCGGCTCCCCGAAGGAGACGACGTGAGCAGCACCCGCACCCTCGTCTCCCCGGCGGTCCTGGCCCGGCAGCCCGGCAGGGCCGTCTACTGGGCCGTGTTCACCGGCGTCGTCGTCCTGTTCACGCTCGCCTTCCTCTTCCCCGTCCACTGGATGGTGAGCGGTGCGATGAAGTCGCCGGACGAGGTGGCGCGCACCCCGCCCACCCTCCTCCCGGAGCGATGGAGCACCAGCGGGTACACCGACGCCTGGGACCTGATGCAGCTGCCGGCCCACCTGTGGAACACGGTGGTGCAGGCAGCCGGCGCCTGGCTGTTCCAGCTGGTGTTCTGCACGGCCGCCGCCTACGCGCTGTCCAGGCTCCGGCCCGCCTTCGGCAAGGTGATCCTCGGCGGCATCCTCGCCACCCTGATGGTCCCGGCGCAGGCCCTCGTCGTACCGAAGTACCTGACCGTGGCGGACCTCGGCCTCCTCAACGACCCCCTCGCCATCTGGCTGCCGGCCGTCGCCAACGCCTTCAACCTCTACCTGCTCAAGCGGTTCTTCGACCACCTGCCCCGGGACGTGCTGGAAGCCGCCGCCATCGACGGCGCCGGGAGACTGCGCACCCTGTGGTCGATCGTCCTGCCCCTGTCGCGCCCGGTGCTCGGCGTGGTGTCGATCTTCGCGCTGGTCGCCGTGTGGCAGGACTTCCTGTGGCCGCTGATGGTCTTCTCCGACACCGGGAAACAGCCGATCAGCGTGGCCCTGGTGCAGTTGTCGCAGAACGTCCAGCTGACCGTGCTCATCGCCGCGATGGTGATCGCCAGCATCCCCATGGTCGCGCTGTTCCTCGTCTTCCAGCGGCACATCATCGCCGGGATCAGCGCGGGCGGCTCCAAGGGCTGACACCGAATCCGTCCACCCAGAAGAAAGGCACCCGCCGTGGGACAGCCCACCCCCGCCCGACACGACGACGACTGGTGGCGCTCCGCCGTCATCTACCAGGTGTACGTCCGCAGCTTCGCCGACGGCGACGGCGACGGCACCGGTGATCTCGCCGGAGTCCGCGCCAAGCTGCCCTACCTCGTAGAACTCGGCGTGGACGCCCTGTGGTTCACCCCCTGGTACCTGTCCCCGATGAAGGACGGCGGCTACGACGTCGCCGACTACCGGGCGATCGACCCGGCCTTCGGTACCCTCGCCGAGGCGGAGAAACTCATCACCGAGGCGCGGGGGCTGGGCATCCGCACGATCGTCGACATCGTGCCGAACCACGTCTCCGACCAGCACCCCTGGTTCCGTGCCGCCCTCGCCGGCGGCCCCGAGCGCGACCTGTTCCACTTCCGCCCGGGCCGGGGGGAGCGCGGCGAACTGCCGCCCAACGACTGGCGGTCGGAGTTCGGCGGCCCCGCCTGGGCAAGGCTGGACGACGGCGACTGGTACCTCCACCTGTTCGCCCCCGAGCAGCCCGACCTCAACTGGGCGCATCCGGCGGTGCGCCAGGAACACGAGGACATCCTGCGGTTCTGGTTCGAGCGGGGCGTGGCCGGCGTGCGCGTCGACTCCGCCGCGCTGCCGGCGAAGGACCCCCTGCTGCCCGACCTCACCGAGGGCCTCGACCCGCACCCGTACGTGGACCGCGACGAGCTCCACGACGTCTACCGCGGCTGGCGGGCCGTCGCCGACGAGTACGGGGCCTTCTTCGTCGGCGAGGTCTGGCTCCCGGACGCCGAACGCTTCGCCCGCTATCTGCGCCCCGACGAACTGCACACCGCGTTCAACTTCTCCTTCATGACCTGCCCCTGGGACGCGGCACGGCTGCGCACCTCCATCGACGAGACCCTGGCCGAGCACGCCCCGATCGGCGCACCCGCCACCTGGGTGCTGTGCAACCACGACGTGACCCGTACGGTCACCCGCTACGGCCGCTCGGACACCGGCTTCGACTTCGCCACCAAGGCCTTCGGCACCCCGACCGACCTGCCCCTGGGCACCCGCCGGGCCCGCGCCGCCGCCCTGCTGTCGCTGGCGCTTCCCGGCGCGGTCTACGTCTACCAGGGCGAGGAACTCGGCCTGCCCGAGGCCGACATCCCGCTCGACCGCATCGAGGACCCCATGCACGCCCGCTCCGGGGGCACCGACCCCGGACGTGACGGATGCAGGGTGCCGCTGCCGTGGACGGCCGACGCGCCGCACGCCGGTTTCGGCGGCGTACCGTGGCTGCCGCAGCCCGCCGGCTGGGCCGCGTACGCCGCCGACCGGCAGGCCCGGGACCCCGGCTCCCTGCTCGTCCTGTACCGCGAGGCGATCCGCCTGCGCCCGGCCTTCGAGGACGGCCCGTTCGCCTGGCTGCCCACTGCCGACGGCGTACTCGCCTTCACCCGCGCGGACGGCGGCGCCCTCTGCGTGGTGAACCTCGCGGACACGCCCGCCGCCCTCCCGCCCCACACCGGACTGCTCCTCGGCAGCGGCCCCCTCGACCCCGACGGACGCCTGCCGAAGGACACGGCGGTCTGGCTGCGCGCCTGAGACCGCACCCGCTTGTTCCCGCACCCGCTTGTTCCCGCACCCCCCAGCACGAAGGGACCAGCCATGCGCACCTCCAGATCGCCTGTCAGGGGCATGTCGGCCGTAGGTACGGTCGTCGCCGTCGCCGCCGGCATGCTCGTCGCCCTCGCGCCCGCGCCCGTCCACGCCGCCGCGGGCGCCACCCTCCCCTTCACCTCGGTCGAGGCCGAGTCCGCCCGCACCACGGGGGCGAGGATCGGCCCCGACCACACCCAGGGCACCCTCGCCTCCGAGGCCTCGGGCCGTCAGGCCGTCCGGCTCGACGCCGGTCAGCGGGTCGAGTTCACGGTGCCGCGCGCGGCCAACGCCGTGAACGTCGCCTACAGCGTCCCCGACGGGCAGTCCGGCTCGCTCGACGTCTACGTCAACGGCGAGAAGCTGGCCAAGACCCTGCCGGTGACCTCCAAGTACTCCCACGTCGACACCGGTTGGATCGCGGGCTCCAGGTCCCATCACTTCTTCGACAACGCGCGCCTGCTGCTCGACCGGGACATCCGGGCCGGTGACACGGTCGCCCTTCAGGCCACGGGTGTCCAGGTCACCGTCGACGTGGCCGACTTCGAGCAGGTGGCCGCGCCCGCCGCCAGGCCGGCCGGTTCGGTCTCCGTCACCGACAAGGGCGCCGACCCCAGCGGCCGGGGCGACTCCACGCAGGCCTTCCGGGAGGCCGTCTCCGCGGCCCGGGGCGGGGTGGTCTGGATACCGCAGGGCGAGTACCGGCTCACCTCCGCACTGGGCGGCGTCCAGAACGTCACCCTCCAGGGCGCGGGCCACTGGCACTCCGTCGTGCGCTCCTCCCGCTTCATCGACCAGTCGAACTCCGCCGGCAACGTCCACATCAAGGACTTCGCCGTCATCGGCGAGGTCACCGAGCGGGTCGACTCGAACCCCGACAACTTCGTCAACGGCTCACTCGGCCCGAACTCGTCCGTCTCCGGCATGTGGCTCCAGCACCTCAAGGTGGGCCTCTGGCTGACCGGCAACAACGACAACCTGATCGTGGAGAACAGCCGCTTCTACGACATGACGGCGGACGGCCTCAACCTCAACGGCACCGCACGCGGGGTGAAGGTCCGCGGCAACTTCCTGCGCAACCAGGGCGACGACTCGCTCGCCATGTGGTCGCTGTACGGGCCCAACGTCAACAGCAGTTTCGAGAACAACACCATCTCGCAGCCGAACCTCGCCAACGGCATCGCGATCTACGGCGGCACCGACATCACCGTCAGGGGCAACCTGATCGCCGACACCAACGCGCTGGGCAGCGGCATCGCGATCTCCAACCAGAAGTTCCTCGACCCGTTCCACCCGCTGGCCGGCACGATCACCGTCGACGGCAACACCCTGGTCCGCACCGGTGCCATGAACCCCAACTGGAACCACCCCATGGGCGCCCTGCGCGTCGACTCCTACGACAGTGCCATCGAGGCGCAGGTCAGGATCACCGACACCACCATCACCGACAGCCCGTACAGCGCCTTCGAGTTCGTCTCCGGCAGCGGGCGCGGCCACGCCGCGAAGAACATCACCGTCGACGGCGCCACCGTCGCCGGGGCCGGTACGGTCGTCGTCCAGGCCGAGACGCCGGGCGCCGCCACCTTCCGGAACGTCACCGCCACCGGCGTCGGCGCGGCCGGTACCTACAACTGCCCCTATCCGGCCGGCTCGGGCACCTTCACCCTCACCGACGGCGGCGGCAACTCCGGCTGGGACAGCACCTGGTCGGACTGCTCCACCTGGCCGGATCCCGGTGCGGGCAACCCCGACCCCGGCCCGGACCGCAACCTCGCCCGGGGCCGCACCGCGACCGCCACCGGCTCCCAGGACGTCTACACGCCGGCCAAGGCGGTCGACGGCGACGCGCACACCTACTGGGAGTCCGCCAACCACGCCTTCCCGCAGGCACTGACGGTGGACCTCGGCTCCCGCCTGGCCGTCCGGCGGCTGGTGCTGAAGCTGCCCCCGCAGCCCGCGTGGCAGACCCGCACCCAGACCCTCGCCGTCCAGGGCAGCACCGACGGCTCCGCGTACACGACGGTCCTCGCCGCCCAGGAGTACCGCTTCGACCCGGCCACCGGCAACACGGTCACCGTGCCCCTGCCGGACGGCACCGACCTGCGCCACCTCCGGCTGCGCGTCACCGGCAACACCGGCTGGCCGGCGGCCCAGTTCAGCGAAGTTGAGGCATACCTTTCCTGACGTTCTCCCGTGCGACCCCGCCGCTGCTCAGGTCCGCTGTGCGGCGGCGGGGTCGGTCACGCCTCCCGGGCAGGCGTTCCGTTCGAGGTCCCAGCCCGCCGTCTCCGCGCCGGCCCGGTAGGCGCTCCGCAGGAAGGCGAGCACGTCGGCGCGTGGTGAGGGGGTGGTCCTGGCCTGCTCGTAGTCGAGGATCGCCAGATGGCTGCCGGCGCCGCGTTCGACCCACGAGGCGGCGGCGGGCCGCAGCGGACGGCGTTCCAGCCCGGCCGGTTCGGGCGCGGTGTAGGAGTAGAACGCCGCCTTCGGGAAGGCCGGGTCGCCGAACCAGAAACCCGCGCTGATCACCTCACGGGAGTACGCCTCCCTGGTGACCGGATCGACGGAGGCGGAGTGGGCGACGGGGGTGTCGGAGAACCTGGTCACCGCGATGTCGAAGGTGTGCCAGAAGTGGTGCACCGGACTCGTCTTTCCGGACCACTCGGCGGCGTACTCCTCCAGGACCAGGTTGACCTGGGACAGGATGACCCAGTAGCGGTTCACCGACTCCTGGTCGTAGGCGCGGTGTTCCGTGTCCTGGTCGAAGGGGCGGCCGGAATCCGGGAGGTCGAAGGGGTGCGGTAGCCCGATGCGCACGGAGACGTCGAGTTCGGTGAGCGCCGACTGCAGCAGACGGTAGAAGTCGGCCACCGAGAGGCCGGGCAGCGGGAAGGACACCTCGCGACCCGCACCGGTCGTGACGAGAAGCCGGTGGTCGACGAAGTCGAAGTCGATGCAGAAGAAGCGGCCCTGGTCGTCCAGTCCCATCGGGCGGGTGGTGATGCCACGTCCGGTGAGATGGTGGGGAACGTTCCACCAGTGGTTGCGGCGGGGCGAGGCCGCGAGCCGCACCTTTCCGACCACCTGCGCGAACCGGTGCAGTGTCTCCTTGGTCGCCCGCCATTCGGCGTAGGGCAGCGAGGGAAAGAGTTCCACAGCTCCTCCAGGATGCCGCGTATGCGCATATGTCGGAACACGAGCCTGCTTGCCCTCGAAAGGTATCCCCCTCCGGGGGAGATCGAAAGCCGAGGGCGCCCGGTGTGCCCGCTCGCGGTGCGCCGGACGGGCTTGCACGATCGGTGCACCGCAGGGCGCCTCGATCTGCCGGTGAGTGCCGTGCCTCCTGGGCTGGAGCGCGATCGCGCTTCACGGGGAATCGGCTGCTTCGCCCGGACGGTGCCCTGTTTCCTGTGATTCCCGGGCGTCGCCGGTGGTGGAAGGATGCCGTGAAGCACTATTCTCACAGAGAGGATTAGTGAGAATTCGGGGAGGAGGACGTCGTGACCTATGTGATCGCGCAGCCCTGTGTCGACGTGAAGGACAAGGCGTGCGTCGACGAGTGCCCGGTCGACTGCATCTACGAGGGCCGGCGGTCCCTGTACATCCATCCGGACGAGTGTGTCGACTGCGGCGCCTGCGAGCCGGTCTGCCCGGTCGAGGCCATCTTCTACGAGGATGACACTCCCGAGGAGTGGAAGGACTACTACAAGGCGAACGTCGAGTTCTTCGACGACCTCGGCTCGCCCGGCGGGGCCTCCAAGCTGGGGCTGATCGAGCGGGACCACCCGCTGATCGCCGCGCTGCCGCCGCAGGACGGCGCGGCGTGACCTCCGGGGAGCGCGCCGGGGACGGCGACCCGGTGACCCCGCGCCGCCGTGCCGTGCTCGAGGTGCTGCGCACCGCCGGCGCGCCGCTCGGCGTCAACGAGGTGGCGGAGCGGGTGGGGGTCCACGCCAACACGGCGCGCTTCCACCTGGATTCGCTGGTGACGCGCGGGGCGGTGGAGCGGACCCTGGAGGCGCCGTCCGGGCGGGGGCGTCCCCGCGCGGTGTACGCGCCGCGGCGCGGAATGGACCGCGGAGGGCGGCGCGAGTACCGGCTGCTGGCCCGGATGCTGCTCAGCCGGCTCGCGACGGCCGGCGCCGGAGCCGAGGCGGAGGCCGTGGAGGCCGGCCGGGCCTGGGGGCGGCACCTGGTCGACCCGGCGCCGCCCTTCCACACCGTGACCGGCCGCGAAGCGGTCGACCGGCTGGTCGCACTCCTCGCCGACCTCGGCTTCGATCCTGTGGCCCCTGTGGCCCCTGTGGCCCCTGTGAGCCAGGCGGGCCCGGTGAACGACGGGTCCGATGAGGTGCCCGACGTCATCCGTCTGCGGCACTGTCCGTTCCTCGAACTCGCCGAGGAGTACCGGCAGATCGTCTGCCCGCTCCATCTGGGCCTGATGAAGGGCGCGTTGGCCGCACTGGACGCGCCCGTCGCCGCCGGCCGGCTGGTGCCGTTCGCCGAACCCGACGTCTGTCACGCCCATTTCGTCCCAGCGCGCGCCGCGTAGAGGAAGGACAGTCCGGCAGTGAACTCCGTATCGGCCGCCACAGCGGGCGCCGCCGTCTTCGTCTGGCTCGGCATGGTGCTGGCGATCTCCTTCCTGGAGGCGCCGTTGAAGTTCCGGGCGCCGGGGGTGACGATCCCGATCGGCCTCGGTATCGGCCGCATCGTCTTCCGGGCGCTCCATCTCGTCGAGATCGTCCTCGTCGTGATCACCCTTGCCGCCGTGGCGGCCGGCGGGCCCGGCACCCCGGTGGCCGTGCTCACCGTCGTGGTGGCCGTGGTGCTGGCAGCTCAACTCGGTGTGATCCGGCCCCGGCTCAACCACCGGTCCGACCGGGTGCTCGCCGGAGAGCGACTGCCCCGCTCCCACGCCCACTGGCACTACGTGGGGCTCGAGACCATCAAGGCGGTGGCGCTCCTGGTTCTCGGCGTCCTGCTTCTCGCCGCTTGAGCGCCACCCGGCCGTCGCCCGCCTCAGCGGGTCATATGTCCTGGCCGTTGCCGCCGCGGCCCTCCGCCTTCTCGATGCCCCCGATGATGTCGTCGAGGAGCGACTGCTTCTGGTCGGTGTCCAGACCGAAGCGGATCACGACGATCTGCTTCGGCTGCGCGGGGGAGGGGAGGGCCAGCGACTGGACGTACCCGTCGGAGCCCTTGCTGGTGACCGCCTTCCAGCGCACCAGGTAGCCCTTCTGCCCGGCGACGTCCACCGCCTTCGACTCGAGGACCTCGTGCGAGGTGATCCTCCCGTAGGAATCGCCGCCGTACGACTCCTCGGCATTGGCGGCGATGTCCGCCTTGGCGACCTCCTCGGCGGTGGAGCCGCGGATGCCGAGGGCCGGCGCCGGCATCGAGTAGGCCCCGCCCTTGGTGCAGGTGCTGGAGGTGTTGCCGGGGCATTCGTAGGTGTCGTCCGACATGATCTGGGCGCCCACCTGGCCCTCCTGGCCGTACCAGCCGTCCGGGATGGGCAGGCTGATTCCGCTCAGCCCGTCGGTCACCGACCCGCTCTCCACCCGCGGCGGCTTCGAGGTGTCCGGGCCGGAGTCCTTTCCGTCGGGGCCGCCCTCAGGACCGCCTTCCGAACCACCCGGACCCTGCGCGGTCGCGGAGTTGCCGCCGCCGCTGTCGCCGGGCAGCGCGTACACGCCGATCCCGATGCTCGCCAGCACCGCGACGGCCGCGGCCACGGCGATGCCGATCAGCAGCCTGCGCCGCCGTCCGGAGCCCGAGCCGGACCGCACGATCCCGGGATACCCCTGGTGCACCGGATACCCCGGGTACGCCGGATGGGCCGGGTACGCCGGGTGGGCCGGGTGGGCCGCCGTGCCCGGTGCCGGAGGGCCCCAGGCGGATGCCGAGCCCGTCGGCCGGACCTGGTCCGTCCAGGCGGTGCCGTCCCACCAGCGCTCGGTGGCCGGTCCGTCATTCGTCTGCCCGGGGTCGGGATGCCACCCGGGAGGAGTCGCCTGCGTCATGCCCCCACCGTATGAGGCGTCGATGAAAGCCGGATGAGACCGGACGGGACCGGAGGGGAGAGGTCCGTCACCTCCGGTGACCGGCCGCCCTCCGCGCACTCCTGTACGGCCGGTGCGCCGCCGCTTCGCCGCGGGCCTTCCCCTCCTCGGCGCGCTCCTGCGAAAATGATCCGACGGGCCGTCACCATCACATCCGCAGACAGCTGTTGACTCCTCATCCCCAGGTGGGCGGCGGGACGCGTCGACCTCTGTACCGCGTGTCACCCGTCACGGCAAGAGCGGGCACGGTACTGCTCCATCAGGGCCGTCGGAGGACTACGCTCGACGGCTGTACGTCGTTCGGGCGACTTGGGGAGGCAGCGGGATGACGGAGGTACGGCCCACGGGCGAGGCCTCGCCCTCGCTCTGGGAGCGGGACGAGGAGGTCGCCGCCATCACCGCGGTGGTCGACACCCTGTGCGCGGACCGGTCCTCACCCGGAAACCTGCTGGTGCTCCGGGGCGAGGCGGGGCTCGGCAAGACCGCGCTGCTCGCCGAGACCCGGCGCATCGCCGAACAGCGCGGCTGCACCGTCTGGTCGGCCCGCGGCGGCGAGACCCTGCGCTCCGTCCCCTTCAACGTCGTACGCCAACTCCTCCAGCCCGCACTGGTGTCGATGCTGCCGGAGGAGGTCCGCGAGTACCTCGGCGACTGGTACGACATCGCCGGCCCCGCCCTCGGCGTCGCGGAGCCCGGCGACCGGCACATCGACCCGCAGGGCGTCTGCGAGGGGCTGACCGCCGCGGTGCGCCGGCTGGCCCGCCGGGACTGGCCGCTGGTGCTGACCGTCGACGACGTCCACTGGGCCGACCAGGAGACCCTGCACTGGCTCGCCGTCCTCGCCGAACGCCTGGCGGAGGTGCCCGTCCTCGTCGTGGTCGCCCGCAGACCGGGCGAGGTCTCCGGGGTGAGCGCCCGCCACCTGGATGCCGTCGCCGAGGCGGCCGAGCACCCCGTCACCGTGCTCAGCGCCCTGACCCCGCTCGCCACGGCCGGACTCACCCGCGCCACCCTGGGCGAGAACGCGGACGCCGCGTTCTGCCGCGAGGTGTGGGCCGTCACCGGCGGCAACCCGTACGAGACCGTCGAACTCCTCGCCAAGGTCCAGGACAGCGAACTCGAACCCGTCGAGACCCACGCGGGCGAACTGCGCGCGCTGAACCGCTCCGCCCGCGGCGGCGGACTCGTGGCCCGCCTGGAACAACTCGGCATAGACTCCACCCGGTTCGCCTGGGCCGCCGCCATCATCGGCACCGACATCACCGTCGACCTGGTGGCCCGGCTCGCCACCCTGAACCGTGACGACGCCGTCCGCTGCGCCGAACTCCTGCGCGGCGCCCGCATCCTCACCGTCCCCGACCCCGGCACCGGCCGTACCGGCGTGGCCGACCTCGAGTTCGTCCACCCGCTCATCGCCACCGCCGTCTACAACTCCATCCCCGACGCCCTGCGCCGGGCCATGCACGGCATCGCCGCCCGGATCGTCACCGACTCCGGACGCGGCGCCGCGTCCGCCTCCCGGCACCTCCTCGAAGTCCACCCGGACGACGACGAGGAACTCGTGTGGCAACTGCGTGAGGCCGCCCGCGAACACCTCGCCACCGGCGCCCCGGACGCGGCCCGCCGCTGCCTGGAACGCGCACTGGAGGAACCGCCCCGCCCCGAGGTCCACGCGCACGTGCTCTACGAACTGGGCCGCGCCACCTTCCTCACCGCGCCCGCCCGGACCATCGGCCATCTGCGGACCGCGCTCGGCATGTCCGGTCTCGACGGCGCCGCGCGGGTGGACGCCGTGGTCCGGCTCTCGCAGGCGCTGCTGCACAACAACCAGACGGAGGAGGCCCTGCGCACCGTCGAGGCGGAGGCCGCCCGGCTGGAGCCGGGACCCGCCCGGATGAGGCTGCAGGCCGTGCGGTTCATGTGGGAGGGCGTCCACGCCGGCGAGACCAGCACACCCGGCCGCAGCGAACGCCTGGCCGACCTCGCCGCCACCTGCACCGGCCGCGACAACTCGGAGCGCGCACTGCTCGTCCTGCGCGGCTTCGACGCCATGATGTGCGGCGAGAACGCCGAGGAGGTCGCCGAGATCTGCGACCGCGCCCTCGTCAACGGCCGCCTCGCTCCCGGCTTCGGCTGGACCGACTCCGAATGGGGCGTCGAACTGCTGCTGATGCTGGCCGGGGTCTACGCCTACACCGACCGCCTGGACCGCGCCGAAAGCCTCTACAACGAGGCCCTGCGCGCCTACGAGACGGCAGGCTGGAGCGGCGGCCACCTGGCCCTCGCCCACGCCTACGTCGGTCTCGGGCACCGCAGACGGGGCCGCCTGGTGGCGGCGGAGAAATCGTTGCGCGAGTCCCTGCGCCTGGCCGAACGCGTCGGCCGCGGTCTGCCCCTGTACTGGACGGCGACCTGCAACCTGGTCGACACCCTGCTCGCCCGCGGGCACGTGGACGAAGCCCGGGCGGTCGCCGAGCGGCACGGCTTCGCACCACCCTACCCGTCCACCATCGTGCTCCCCGACCTCCGCTCGGTGCGCGGCAGACTGCTGCTCGCGGCCGGCCGCACCGAGGACGGCGTCAACGAACTGGAGGCCGCAGAGAAGGCGGCGGCCTCCCGCGGCCACCACAACCCCGTCCACGTCTTCTGGGCCGCCGACCTCGCCCGCGCCCTCGCCGGGACGGACCCGGCCCGTGCCGCCCGGCTCGCCGTGGAGTACCGCAGGCAGGCCGAACGCTTCGGCACGGACACCGCCATAGGGGAGGCCCTGCGCTGTGCCGCCGCTCTGGAGACCGGCCAGCGGGCGGTACGGCTCGCCGCCCAGGCCGTCGCCTACCTGGAGTCCTCGCCCTGCCAGTACGAACACGCCGTCGCCCGCGTCGAGTACGGCATCCTCGCCCGCTCGAAGGCCGACCTGGAGCGCGGTCTGGCGCTCGCCCGGTCCTGCGGCGCGGACGGGCTGGCCGCGCGGGCCCGGGCCGAACTGGCCTCGGTCACCGGACCGGCGCCGAGCGCCACACCGGCCCCGGCCGGCGGGCGTGTCCCGGACAACCGGCCGTAGCCCCTGCCTCCCGGCCCCGGCTCCTGGCTCTGGCTCCGGCTCCTGGCCCGGGACCCTGGCCTCGGCTCCGGCTCCGGCTCCTGGCCCCGGGACTCTGACTCCGGCTCCTGGCTCTGGCTCCGGGACCCTGGCCCCGGCTCCTGCCTCCCGGCCCCGGCTCCTGGCCCCGGCCCCGGCTCCTGGCCCCGGCCCCTGACTCTGGCCCCGGACGGTGGGCGGGGCCAGGACGGCCGGCCGTAATGCCCCGCCCCCGCACGACCGCCGTAATGCCCGGGCCCGCACGACCGCCGTAACGCCCGGGCCCCGGGCCCGTCACGACGTGCCGTCGGTCTCCTCCGCCAGTACCCGCTGGGCCGTCGCGAAGGCCGAGTTGGCCGCCGGTACGCCGCAGTACACCGCCGTCTGCATCAGCACCGCTCCGATCTCCTCGGCGGTGAGCCCGTTGCGCAGGGCCGCGCGGACGTGCATGGCCAGCTCGTCGTAGTGGCCGTGCGCGACCAGCGCGGTGAGCGTGATCATGCTGCGTTCGCGGCGGGTGAGCGTCGGATCGGTCCAGATCTCCCCCCAGGCGTAGCGCGAGATGAAGTCCTGGAACTGCGCGGTGAACGCCGTCTGCCGGGCCTGGGCCCGGTCCACGTGCGCGTCCCCGAGGACCTCGCGCCGTACCCGCATCCCGCTCGCCGCGTCCCCGCCGAAGTGGGCCCGCAGCGCCGTCAGCACCGCCTCGGGACGCTCCGCCGGCGCCAGATGAGAGGCGCCCGGGATCTCCACGAGCCCCGCGCCCGGCACCGCGTCGGCGATCTCGCGCAGATGCGCCGGGGGCGTCGCCGGGTCCTCCCGGCCGGCCACCAGCAGGGTCGGCACCCGGATCTGTGCGAGGTGCTCCCGCAGATCGAACGCGGCCAGCGCGTCGCAGCAGGCGGCATACGCCCCGGGATCGGCGTCCCGGTGGTCGCGGACCAGCCCCGGCACCGTGAAACCGGGCGTGAACCAGCGGGCGTCCGCACTCTCCGCGAGCCCCGAAAGGCCCTCGCTCCGCACCAGCGCCGCCCGCTTCTCCCACGCCTTCGCGCCGTTGAAGTGCGCCGAGGAGCAGATCACGGCCAGTGACGTCACCCGCTCCGGGTGGCGCACGGCCAGCTCCAGCCCCACCGCTCCGCCCAGCGACACGCCCGCATAGGCGAACCGCTCGATGCCGAGCGTGTCGGCGAGCCCGATCACCAGGTCCGCCAGCTCACCGACGGTCGCGCCGGGCCCGATCAGCCCGGCCGCCGAACCGCCGTGCCCCGGCAGGTCCCAGCGGACCACCCGGTGCGTGATCGACAGCTCGGGCGCCACCTTGTCCCACAGGGCGTACGACGTGCCCAACGAGGGACCGAGCAGCAGCGGGGGAGCGGAACTCGGCCCCTCGGCACGGTGGTTGAGGACGGTGTCGGTCACGAGCGCTCCAGTGCACGGTCGGTGAGGGGTCCGGCGGAGCCGGTGTAACGGGTGGGATCGGTCAGGGCGGCGATCTCGGAGGTGCCGGTGTTCTTCAGTTCCGGCAGTTCGCCCGACTCGACCTGTTCGGCGAGGAGTTCACCGAGGTCGTGGCCCTCGCCGTAGGCGCGCCGTGCCAGGCGGGTGAGCAGTTCCTTCGCCCGGCTGCGGCCGAGTACGGGTGCCAGCTCCGCGGACAGCCGCTCGGAGACGATCAACCCGTGGGTGAGGCCGAGGTGTTCACGCATCACGTCCGGGTGCACCCGCAGCCCCTCGGAGAGTTCGGCGGCGTCCCGGGCCGCGCCACCGGCCAGGCGGAGCAGGTCCCGCAGTGGTTCCCACTCGGCGTGCCAGGCACCGGCCGGCCGCTCGTCCTCGGCCACCAGCGAGCCGTACAGCGTGGCCGCGAGCTGCGGTGCGCGCCGGGCCGCCGCCGCGATCAGCGTCGAACGCACCGGATTGGCCTTGTGCGGCATGGCCGAGGAGCCGCCGCCGCTGCCCTCGGAGAGCTCCGCGATCTCGGTGCGGGAGGCGGTGAGCACGTCCGCCGCGAGCTTGCCCAGCGCCCCCGTGGTGAAGGCGAGGGCGCCGGCGAGATCGGCCACCGGAGTGCGCAGCGTGTGCCAGGGGAGAGCGGGCGGGCACAGTCCGAGCTCCCGGGCGTAGATCGCGGGCAGCGCGGTCGCGTCCGTCGCCCCGTACGCCGTGAAGGCCGCCAGGGTGCCGGCGGCACCGCCGAGCTGGGCCGGCAGTGAGGCGCGTACGGCCGTCGCCCGGTCGCGGGCGTCGAGCACCAGCGACCGCCACCCGGCGGCCTTCAGCCCGAACGTCGTCGGCACCGCGTGCTGGGTCAGCGTCCGCCCCGGCAGCACCGTGTCGCGGTGCTCGGCGGCGAGAACGGCCAGCGCCCGCTGACAGCGGTCGAGGTCGTCGAGGAGCGGGCCCAGGGCGCGGTGGGCGACCAGCATCATCGCCGTGTCCATGATGTCCTGGCTGGTCGCACCCCGGTGCACAAAGGGGCCGTGCTCCTCGCCGACCGCCCGGGTCAGATCCGCGACCAGCGGGATCACCGGGTTCCCGCCGCCCCGCGCACGCTCGGCGAGGGACGCGGGATCGAAGCGACCGGGCTCGGCGGCCACCTCCGTGACCACCGCCGCGGCCTCGGCGGGGACCAGCCCCGCGGTCGCCTGCGCCCGGGTCAGCGCGGCCTCGGCGTCCAGCAGGGCACGCAGAAAGGCGCCGTCACCGGTCTCGGCGGCGGCCGGGGAACCGGCCCACCCGGGGGCGAGCAGGCCGGTACCGGTATCGGGTGAGGTCACTGGAACTCCAGGAAGACCGTCTCGCCCTCGCCCTGGAGGCGGATGTCGAAACGGTACGTCCCGTGGCCCTCGTCCACCGCGATCAGCGTGGAGCGGCGGTCCGCGTCGAGCCGGGACAGCAGCGGGTCCGCCGCGAGCACGGCCTCGTCGCCGGGCAGGTGGATCCGGGTGAACAGATGCATCAGCAGGCCCCGCGCGAACACGCACACACTGAGGTACGGCGCGTGCTGTCCGCGCGCCCCCGGCCGCAGCGTGCGCACGTACCAGTGGCCGTCGGCATCGGTCTGGATCCGGCCGAAGCCGGTGAACTCCACCCCGTTGCGGCCCAGGTGGTCGCCGCTCGCCGGGTCCCGCCGCATCGAGCCGTCGGCCGTCGGCAGGTCGCCCTTCGGATCGGCGCCCCACACCTCCAGCAGCGCGTCCGGCAGCGGCTTGCCCTCGCCGTCGTACACGTACCCGTGCACGGTGACGGTGTCCGGGTGGCCGAGCGGCGCGATGTCCTCGCCGCCGCGGAAGGGCAGCGCGTAGCCGTAGAACGGGCCGACGGTGTGCGAGGGGGTGGGCAGCACGTTCTCCGGGCTGCTCGTGTCGATCTTCGTCATGGTGGTCAGCGCCCTTCTTCCATCCAGGTGGCCCGCGGTCCGTCGAGCACGATGTCCCAGTGGTAGCCGAGGGAGAACTCCGGCACCGACAGGCCGTGGTCGTAGGTCGCCACCAGTCGCTGCCGGGCCGCGTCGTCGGTCACCGACTGCAGGATCGGGTCGTAGGGGAAGAGCGGATCGCCCGGGAAGTACATCTGCGTCACCAGCCGCTGGGTGAAAGCGGAGCCGAAGACGGAGAAGTGGATGTGCGCCGGGCGCCACGCGTTGACGTGGTTGCGCCACGGGTACGGGCCCGGCTGGATGGTCGTGAAGCGGTAGAAGCCGTCGGCGTCGGTCAGGGTGCGGCCGGCGCCGGTGAAGTTGGGGTCCAGCGGGGCGTCGTGCTGCTCCCGCTGATGGGCGTACCGGCCGGCCGAGTTGGCCTGCCAGATCTCCACCAGCTGGCCGCGCACGGGGCGCCCGTCGCGGTCCAGCAGCCGCCCGGAGACGGTGATGCGCTCACCGACGGGCTCGCCGTCGTGGTGGCGGGTGAGGTCGTTGTCGACGGCGGTGAGGTCCCGCTCGCCCCAGGCGGGGGAGGCCAGCTCCACCAGCTCCGGGTCCTTGGACACGTCGACGGCGATCGCCGGCTGCTCGGGGTGGCGCAGCACCGAGGAGCGGTACGGGGCGTAGCCGCGGCGCGGATGATGCTCGACGGGGGCGCCGTCCGCCACCCGCTTCTCGTACGCGGCGTGCTCGGCCGCGATCTCCTGGTCGATGTCGTGCTGGGTGAGTGCGTTCGTCACGACAGTCCCTCCGCGGTAGCGGCCCACACCTTGTCCATCGGGAAACCCCATCCCTTCCAGTCCGGCCGGCCGGATGCGCACCGGTCCACCGCCGTATGTCGTAGATACCGAGATAGTCAGGGCACTGAGTATTTTTGTTGCAGTTCTTTACGCTGCCATCGTCGGACGGAAGCGTCAATACCCTCTTCCATCCAGTGACAATGCCTTCAGGAGTCGCAGACAGGTTCACCTCCGCGCGGGTATCGTTCAGTGCACCGACGAAAAAAGAGGAGAGTGCTGTGGGGGCGTACACGGCAGCGGTGGACCTCACCGGCCATCCCGGGCATCTGGCCCGGCGGCTCCAGCAGGCGCACCACCTGCTGTGGAACACGATGGTCTCCGAGGAGATCACCTCGCCGCAGTTCGCGGTCCTCAACGCGCTCGTCGCCGAGCCCGGCCTGGACCAGCGCACGGTGGGGGAGCGGGTGGGGCTCGACCGGTCCACCATCGCCGAGGTGGTCGCCCGGCTCCTCCGGCGGGACCTGCTGGACAAGGTCCGTGATCCGCGGGACGGCCGCCGCTTCCTGCTCCGGCTCACGGACGACGGTCTGCGCGCCCACCGCAGGCTGGCGGTGCGCACCGCCCGGATGAACCAGGTCTTCCTGGCCCCGCTGGGCGACGAGGAGCAGGCCGCCTTCTTCGAGCTGATCCGCCGGGTGGCGGACGCGGCCGAGGAGCTGCGCCATCCCGCCGCCCCGTCGAACCGGTGACGCGGTGGCGCGGTGACGCCGCGCCGCGGTCGCGACGCCGGGTGACGGCCCCGCGCTGATCAGGGGGCCTTCGCGTAGACCACCCACACCTGCCCCCGCGCGAAGTTCACCGGAGCGCCGTCGTCCGTCGTGAACGAGGTGCCGTCCGTGGCGTCCGGCCTGCTCCAGCGGACCTCGTGGGCGCGCCCGTCGCGCAGCACGGTGGCCTCCCCGGAGCCCACCGTCTCGGTGTACGGAGTGTTGTTGCCGAGGTAGTCGCGGTAGTCGGAGGGGCGGACGGTCACGTACTGCACGACGACGGTCGCGGGCGCCAGCCGCTCGCCCCGCGGGGTGACCGCGGGATCGCCGTCCATCGAGACCAGCCAGCGGTCGCGGGCGTCGGACCAGGTGAAGGCGAAGCGGGCCGCCGGATAGCGCACCGTGTGCGTGGCCTCGGGTGTGCCGTCCGGGGGCGGCGGACCGTGGTGGAAGCCGGTGGTCAGCGCGGAGGGCCCGGGCGGGTCGTCCAGGAGCCGCCGGGGGTGGAGATAGAGGTTGTGCGGGGAGGACCGGTCGGTGGCCCGGCTGTAGACACCCGCCTCGGAGCCGGGCGTCCCCGGGGTCAGGGCCTCCAGCGGAGCCTCGCCGATCAGTGGCAGCAGTCTGCTCTGCGCCCCGGAGAACGCCAGGATCGGCCGGTCGAACTGGCGCAGCAGCTCCAGATCGGCCTCCCGGGCGCTGCGCACCGGACCCACGGACTCGGGCAGCCGGGTGGCGTAGACCGCCATCAGCCGGCTCAGCCCGCCCTCGACCTGCTCGACGTACACCACGTCCGCCGCGTCCAGGCCGGTCTGCGGCCGGGCCGCGGGAGTGTTGTCGAGCTTCACGGCGAGCACCTGAGAGCCGCCGGCCCCGTCCGGCCGCGGCTCGAGCGGCGACGGCCAGGACTCTCCGCGGCCGTCGTCGTCCGGGCTGCCCGAGGCCGTGCAGCCGGCCGCCAGACCGGCCGCCAGGAGTACCGTCAGCAGTGCTCTCGCCGTTGCCGTGCCCCGTGTGCGTGTCGTGCGCCGCGTACGTGCCGCACGTCGTGCGCGCGTCCCTCGTCCCATGCCCACCGTCGCCACCCTGCCCGCCCTGAATCATCAGTTGTCTTGCATTGTGCGCTTTTCTGATCGTCGATGGCCATCGACGATCAGTGCTGATCCCGCACGGTGGCTTCCGCCGATCGGCCCAGCGGCGCGGTTCGGCACGGACCGCTCGGGTACCCGGGCCCCGCACGAGGAAGCCGCGAGGAAGCCGCGAAGAGGCACAGCGGCAACGGCACACCGGCCACCACGAAGGGAGCGGGCGGCGATGAGGGCAGTGACCTGGCAGGGAAAGCGGGACGTGAGGGTGGAGAACGTGCCCGATCCCCGGATCGAGGAACCCACGGACGCCGTCATCCGGATCACCTCCACCGGCCTGTGCGGCTCCGACCTGCATCTGTACGAGGTGCTCACCCCGTTCATGACCCCGGGCGACATCCTCGGCCACGAGCCGATGGGCATCGTCGAGGAGGTCGGCGCCGCCGTGCCGGACCTCCAGGCCGGCGACCGGGTCGTGGTGCCGTTCCAGATCGCCTGCGGCAACTGCTGGATGTGCCTCACCGGCCTGCCCACCCAGTGCGAGACCACTCAGGTCAGCGCCGAGGGCATGGGCGCGGCCCTGTTCGGCTACACCCGCCTCTACGGCGCGGTACCGGGCGGCCAGGCCGAGTACCTGCGGGTCCCGCAGGCCCAGTTCGGCCCCATCAAGGTCCCCCAGGGGTCGCCCGACGACCGGTTCGTCTACCTCTCCGACGTGCTGCCCACCGCCTGGCAGGCGGTCGCCTACGCCGAGGTCCCGAAGGGCGGCAGCATCGCCGTGCTCGGTCTCGGCCCCATCGGCGACATGGCCTGCAGGATCGCCCGGCTCAGGGGAGCCGGCCAGGTCTTCGGGGTGGACCTGGTCCCGGAACGCCTGCGCCGGGCGCGCGACCGGGGCGTGGAGACCTTCGACCTGCGCTCCTTCGACGACGAGAAGGAACTCGTCACCGCCATCCGCGACCGGACCGACGGCCGCGGTCCCGACGCCGTGATCGACGCCGTGGGCACCGAGGCGCACGGCAGCGCGGCGGCCCGCATGGTGCAGAACGCCTCCGCGCTGCTCCCCCGCAAACTGAGCGGTCCCCTGGCGGAACGCCTCAGCGTGGACCGGCTCGCCGCCCTCCACACCGCGATCGAGCTCGTGCGGCGCGGTGGCACCATCTCGATCACCGGCGTCTACGGCGGCATGGCCGACCCGATGCCCATGCTCACCCTGTTCGACAAGCAGATCCAGATGCGCATGGGGCAGGCGAACGTACGCCGCTGGAGCGACGAGATCATCCCCCACCTCACGGACGACGACCCCCTCGGCGTCGAGGACTTCGCCACCCACCGCGTACCGCTGTCGGACGCGCCCCGGGCCTACGAGATGTTCCAGCACAAGCAGGACGGCGCGGTCAAGGTGCTCATGCAGCCGTGAGGTTTGGGCGGCAGGGCAGGGGGCCGGGAAGCCGCGGGTCCGCGGCTTCCCGGCCCCCTGCCGGCCGGTTTCCGGTCAGTGCCGTGTCACGGCAGTTCCTTGATCCGGACGTCCCGGTACGAGACCACGTCGGTGGTGCCGTGGACCTGGAGTCCGACGTAGCCGGAGGCGAACCGCCGCCCGTCCGTGCCCGGGTCGTCCGAGCGCGGCGGGGTGAAGTCCTGCCCGCCGGTGTTGTCGAACTCGTTGATCAGCACACCGTTGCGGTAGACCGAGTAGTGCTGGTCCACCACGCGGATCTCGTAGTCGTTCCAGGTGCCCTTCTGCGTCACGCCCGCACCGGCCAGGCCCACCCGGTCGAAGCCGTAGACCGAGCCCGTCTTGTACATGTCGCCGACGGGGGAGTCGAACACCTGCACCTCGTGCCCGTACTTGATGGCGACCCACTCCGGCCGCGTCTCCTCCGGATGGTCGTGCACCTGCGGGAACCGCACGAACACACCGGAGTTGGCGTTGCCGGTGCCCGGCGCGTCGTCCCGCCACTGCAGCTTCAGCGAGAAGTCGCCGTACTTGCGCTCGGGGAACCACAGCATGCCGAGTCCGGCCCTGGTGGTGCCGGAGGTGATCGACCCGTCCGGGTTCAGCCCGAACGAACCCCCGCCCACCTGCTGCCACTTGGCGAGCGAGTCCGCACTGCCGTCGAGGATCGTGCGGTAGCCCTCGGTCTGGCCCGGCGTGCCGATCCCGGACTGACGGGCCGCCCGGTCGATCGCCCGGTACTCCCGCCGGTCGACGACCCCTTCCTTCTCGAGCTTGTCCAGCACGCCCCTGACGTGCTTCAGGAACAGCGCGTGGGACGTCCACTCCTTCTCGTCCTCGATCAGCTCGCCGACCCGGCACCGGTTGTCGGTGACCCGGTTGGGCACACCCGAGTCGACCTCGCCGACGAACACCGTCGGCCGCTCGTCGAACTCCGGGCAGGGGGGCGGGGGAACCTGGCCCGACACGACCGTGAAGCTCACCGTGAGCGGGGCGGAGGTGTTGCCCGCCTTGTCGCTCGCCCGGTACGCCAGGGTGTGCCTGCCCGCCCGGTCGACGACCACGGGCGCCGTGTACGCCAGGTAGGGCCCGCCGTCGAGCGAGTACTCGATGCCGGCGACACCGGAACCGTGCCCGTCGGTGGCGCTGACGGTCACCTTCGCGCTGCCGACGTACGCCCCGGCGGAGTTCTTCGAACCCTCGACGGTCACGCCGGTCACCGGCGGGGTGGTGTCCTGCGGGGGCGCGGAGACGACGGTGAACGCGACGCTCTTCTCGGCCGCCGCGTTGCCCGCCTTGTCCGTGGCGCGGTAACGCACGGTGTGCGTGCCCACCTGGTGCACCATCACCGGGCCGGTGTAGACCTGCCAGGCGCCGGAACCGATCGCGTACTCGATGGTGTTGACGCCGGAGCCCGTGTCGGAGGCGGTGACGGTGACGGTCGCCATGTCGATGTACGCGCCGTCGGCGTTCTTCTGCCCGGCGACCGTCGCCGAGGTCTCCGGTGCGGTGGTGTCGTCCGTCGGCGGGGCGACGACGGTGAACCCGACGCTCTGCTCCGCCGAGACGTTGCCCGCCTTGTCCAGGGCGCGGTAGCGCACCGTGTGCGTACCGACCTGGTCGACGACGACCGGCGCGGTGTACGGCTGCCAGGCGCCGTCGGCGCCGATCGCGTACTCGATCCGGTCGACGCCCGAACCCGCGTCGGTCGCCGTGACGGCGACACTCGCCGAACCGACGTAGGCGCCCTCGGCGTTCTGCGTGCCGGTCACCTTGGCGGTCGCCTCGGGCGCCGTGGTGTCCTCACCGCTGCCCTCGGTCACCACCAGGATGCCCTGCATCTGGCCGTGGCCGGGGATCGTGCAGTGGTAGAAGTAGCGGCCCGGGGTGAGCGTGACCTCGGCGGTGTACCGGCCTTTCTGGGCGTCGTTGGGGTTGGCCAGGATGTTGAGCTGGACGTCGTCGTTGAACTCGGGGTCCGAGGTGACGAACGTCAACGTGTGCGGCATGCCGGTGGTGTTGCCGGTGGCCACGCTGTTCTCGAAGACGATCGTCGCCGGTCCGGCCACCGCGGTCGCCGGTGCCGAGAGGTACGTGTCGATGTCGTTGCCCGCGGTCCAGGTGAGCACCTGTTCCGCCGCCTCGGCCCCGGGGGCCTCGGTGTCGTCGGCCGCGGAGACGGTCTGCAGGCCGAACATCATGAGCAGGGCGGCCAGCAGGGCGGCCCAGATCCTCCGTTGCCGTATCACTCGGTTCCCCTCGCCAGCCGGCCGACGGCCGGGGTCGGGCCGCCGCCCGTGTAGGTGACCCGCCACAGCGCGGACTTGGCGTCCGAGGTGAAGAAGCCGCGGCCGTAGTCGAGGACGTACAGCGCGCCGTCCGGACCGAACTTCCAGTCCATCAGGTTCTTGATGCCGTCGTTCCCGACCGGCACGATCTTCTTCAGGGACTCCGAGTGCACCGGCAGCCCGCCGTCGCCCTGCGTCTTCGGGTTCATGAGCACCGCGTTGCGCGGCTGGTCGGCGTCGTAGAAGTCGCCGACGAACCACTTGCCGTCCCAGTAGGCCGGCCATTTGGTGTCACTGTCGCTCGCCCCGTCGAAGCGGTAGACGGGCCCGTTCATCGCGGCCTGCCCGCCGCCCTTGAGCCAGGGCAGCCTGTAGGTGGCCTCGTCCTGCTTGTAGGAGGGGACGCCGTTCGTGTCCCGGGGGAAGTCCGGGCCGCCGCCCTGCGGCGAGTACCAGATGTTGTTGCCGGTCACCGGCGGCAGGTTGACCAGGCCGTCGTTGTTCGGCGACTCGTTCTTCGGGCGGTCGCAGTCGTACCAGCCCAGCGGCTGGGACGGATCGGGCAGATTGCGGTCCCGGTAGGGCTGCTTGTTGCCCATGCAGTACGGCCAGCCGCGGTTGGACGCCTCGGTGATCGCGGCGAAGGTGTCGTACTTGGCCGGGCCCCAGGTCGTCGACGGCTGCCCCGCGTCCGGGCCGACCCAGCCGGCGTAGAGCACGTCGGTCACCGGGTCGACGAAGATGCGCGCCGGGTTGCGCACCCCCATCACGTAGATCTCGCCGCGCGTCTTGCCGCCGCCCTCCGCGGTCTCCTCACCGGTGAACAGATTGCCCTCGGGGAGGGTGTACGTGCCGTCCGGCTCCGGGTGGATGCGCAGGATCTTGCCGTTGAGGTTGTTGGTGTTGCCGGATGTACGGCGCGCGTCCGCGAAGGAGACGCCCTTGAAGTTCGGCTCGGGGTTGTTGCCCGAGTAACCACTGCTGAAGCCACTGGAGTTGTTGTCACCGGTGGCGATGTACAGGTTGTCCTCGGAGTCCCAGGCCAGCCCGCCGCCCGCATGGCAGCAGCTGTGTATCTGCACCGGCCAGTCGAGCAGCACCTTCTCGCTGCGCAGGTCCAGTCTGCCGGTGGACTCGTCGAACGTGAAGCGGGAGACCCGCCGGTCGGCCATGCGCTTGACGCGGTCGATCTCCGAGTGGGGGGTGTAGTGCAGATACACCCATCCGTTCCGCTCGAACTCCGGGTCCAGCTCGATGCCGAGCAGCCCCTCCTCGACCTTGACCAGTTCGTCGCCGCCGCCCTTGTTCCCGAAGACGGTGAGCGCGCCGGCCAGGGTGACCTTCCCGGTCTCGGGGTCGTAGACGTGGATCTCGCCCCTGCCCTTGCCGATGTCGGGATCGTTCCAGTCGGTGATCACCGGCTGGGAGGAGTCGGCGCCGCCGCGGCCGATGTAGAAGACGCGGCCGTCGGGGGCGGTGACCAGTCCGTGCGGCTCGCCGATCTGGTCGTTCTGGCCCGGCTGGTTGGGCCGGGTGAGCCGCTCCGCCGCGTAGTTCTTGTTGATCGTCGCCTTGCAGTCCGCCTGGACGAGCCGTGTGGTCCACAGCAGGGCGCCGCGCAGATGGTCACGGAACTCGGTCTCGTCGTACGACGACACCGTGCCGCCCATCCCGGTGTAGAAGGACCGGCCACCGTCGTAGTCACGGCACCAGCTCACCGGGTGGTCGGCGCCGTTGGCGCTCGCTCCGGGCTGGTAGGTCGACTCGCGGACCCTGGCCACGGTGTGCACCTCGCCGGACGGGTTCTTCGTCCAGTTCAGCCACTTGTCGGGCCGCTTCCACTCCTGCGGCAGGCTCTTGGTCGCCGGGTGCCGCCGGTCACCGACCTCGACGGTCGCGCGCTGGACACCGGCCGGGCCGGACGCGGCCGGACGGGCGCCGATGAGACCGGTGAACCAGTCCGAGTACGGCTCCGCACGGGCCGCGTCGTGAATGCCGACGAACCCGCCGCCGGCCTCCATGTAGGCCTCCAGGCCCGCCTCCTGGGCCGGGTCGAGGACGTCCCCGCCGCCGGTGAGGAACACGATCGCGTTGAAGCGGCCCAGCCTCCTGTCGTTGGTGAAGACCGAGGCGTCGTCCGTCGCGGTGACCTCGAACCGCTGGTTCGCCGGGCCGGACAGCCCGATCCTCTCGATCGCCTCGATCCCGGCGTTCACCACCGGTGACTCGTCACCGCCCGCGGCGGAACCGTGGAAGAGCAGCACCCGTACGTCCGCGCCGCCCGGAGGCGACTTGATCGACATCGTTGTCAGAGCCGGGTCGTCGTCCGGGCGCGCGCTGGCGGCGGGACCCGACAGCAGTCCGGCGGCGACGACCGAGGCGGTGACGGTCGCCGCCCACGCCCTTCGCCCCGCTCCGGTCCTTCTCACGCTTCCGGTGCTCCTGGTGCCTCTTGTGCTTCTTGCACTCAACCCCTTTAAGCGCATGGGTTCTTGATGCGATGTGAACCGCATGTGGCCACCCACCCCTCCTCGGTCGCAGCGACAGCGTCAAGGAAGCTAGACCTCTTTGCGTCACACGCCAATACCTATGGCCGCAATGGAACGAACTTTGTCCTGAGTGTGGATAAACGGGAGGGTGGCCGGTACGGTTTCACAGGTTCATGACAGCAATATCACGGCCGTTGTGCTCACGTCTCTCACAGATCCGCACCATCAAGTCCCTTACGAGCAGGGAGAGTTCGGCATGCAAAGACGCGACTTCAACCGGCGGGTGCTGCTGGGCGGCGCGGTCGTCGCGACATCGATGTCTCTGGGGCCCGAGGCGGTCGGCGCCGCCACGCCGGCGAAGACCGCGCCCGCCGGCGGCGAGGTGAGGCGCGTCAAGCTGTACGCCGAACGACTGGACGGCGGAAAAATGGGCTACGGCCTGGAGAAGGGCAAGGCGTCCGTCCCCGGCCCCCTGATCGAGCTCAACGAAGGCGACACGCTGCACATCGAGTTCGAGAACACCATGGACGTGCCGGTGAGCCTGCACGTCCACGGCCTGGACTACGAGATCTCCAGCGACGGCACCAAGATGAACCGCAGCGACGTGGCACCCGGTGACACCCGCACCTACACCTGGCGCACCCACAAGCCCGGACGGCGCCCGGACGGCACCTGGCGGTCCGGCAGCGCCGGCTACTGGCACTACCACGACCACGTGGTCGGCACGGAACACGGAACCGGCGGCATCCGCAACGGCCTGTACGGCCCGGTGATCGTGCGGCGCAAGGGAGACGTCCTGCCGGACCGGACGCACACGATCGTCTTCAACGACATGACGATCAACAACAGGCCCGCCCACACCGGCCCCGACTTCGAGGCCACCGTCGGGGACCGTGTCGAGATCGTCATGATCACGCACGGCGAGTACTACCACACCTTCCACATGCACGGTCACCGCTGGGCCGACAACCGGACCGGCATGCTCACCGGCCCCGACGACCCGAGCCAGGTCATCGACAACAAGATCGTGGGTCCGGCGGACTCCTTCGGCTTCCAGATCATCGCGGGGGAGGGGGTGGGAGCGGGTGCCTGGATGTACCACTGCCACGTGCAGAGCCACTCCGACATGGGGATGACCGGGATGTTCCTGGTGAAGAAGCCGGACGGCACGATCCCCGGCCACGACCCGCACGAGCACGGCCACGGGTCCGCGGGGGAGGGCGAGGCGCACGAGCACTGACGGGGAGCACCCGCGAGAGCGCTCTCACCTCCGCCGCGGCCGGGGCTATCCTGATCCGCAACCGCAGGTGAGGAGCCGCCGACGTGACCGAGACAGTGCAGCGCCCCACACTGGAGGCCGTGGCCGCGCGGGCCGGGGTCTCGCGGGCCACCGTCTCCCGCGTGGTCAACGGCGCCGACGGCGTCACCGAGCCCCTGGCCGAGCGTGTGCGGCAGGCGGTGGACGAACTCGGCTACGTGCCCAACCAGGCGGCCCGCAGCCTGGTGACCAACCGCCACGACGCCATCGCCGTCATCGTCGCAGAACCGGAGAGCCGGGTCTTCTCCGACCCCTTCTTCGCCCGCCAGCTGCGCGGCATCAGCAAGGAGCTGACGGCCCACGACAACCAGCTCGTGCTGCTGCTCACCGAGGGCCGTGCCGACCACGCCCGGGTCGCCCGCTACCTGGCCGGCGGCCATGTCGACGGCGCGCTGGTGTTCTCGCTCCACCGCGACGACCCGCTGCCCGAACTGATCCAGCGCGCGGGCGTCCCGACGGTGTTCGGCGGCCGGCCCGGCTGGTCCGGCGGCAGGGACGGCGTCGTGTACGTCGACAGCGACAACCGGGGCGGCGCCCGCGACGCCGTACGGCACCTGCTCGGCCTCGGCCGCAGCCGGGTCGCGCACATCACCGGCGCCCTGGACCAGACCTCGGCGGTGGACCGGCTGGACGGCTTCCGGGACGCCGTGGCCGACGCCGACCCGCGGCTCGTGGCGGAGGGCGACTTCACCGTGGCCGGCGGCGAGCGGGCGATGCGGGAACTCCTGGAGCGCTGCCCCGGCCTGGACGCGGTGTTCGCCGCCAACGACCTCACGGCGGCGGGCGCGCTGCGGGTGCTGCGCGAGCACGGGCGGCGGGTGCCGGACGACGTGGCGGTGGTCGGCTTCGACGACATGCTGCCGTTCGCCGAGCAGACCGACCCCCCGCTGACCACGGTCCGTCAGGACATCCTGGAGATGGGCCGGCTGATGGCCCGGCTCCTCCTGCGCGGCCTCGACCGCACCGCCCGCACGCACGACACCTCGGGAGGCGACCTGGCCGGTGTGGTCCTCCCGACGACGCTGGTACGCCGCGCCTCCGCGTGACGTGTCTCCGCGCGCCGCCGTGCGTTCCGGCGTCCGTGCGGGCATCGTTCGTGCGGTGGTCGGCGGTGGTCGGCGGTGGTCGGCGGTGGGCGAGGGGAGCCGGTGGAGGCCGGAGGTCCTCGGCGCGGCGCGTTGATCCGGTGTTGAGCGAACGTTTTTCGATGGTCGGCACGCTTTCGACCATGCACATCGACACCATCGCGCCGCCCGAACTCGCCTGGCAGCAAGAGGCCCTGTGCGCGCAGACCGGAGGCGACTTCTTCTTCCCCGAGCCCGGCAGTTCGGTGCGTGAGGCCAAACGGATCTGCGCTCTGTGCCCCATCCGCGCCACCTGCCTCGACTACGCCCTGACCCACGACATGCGCTTCGGCGTCTGGGGCGGACTGTCGGAGAAGGAACGGCTGGAGCTACGGCGTGCGTCCCGCTAGACAGAACAGCGGGCCGCCCGGTCTGCCCGGGTCGGCCCGCCGGTGTCTGCGGGGAGTGCGGGGTCAGCCGGCCGCGCGCGCCGCCATCCGGGCCTTGCGGGCGGCGAGCTTCTCGTCGAACTTCGCCGCCTCGGAGTCCAGACCGCCGAGGAACATCCCGAGCTCCTCCTGGGCCTGAAGGCCCTCGGCGCCCAGCCCGTCGATCTCCATGACCTTCAGGTGGCGGATCACCGGCAGGAGCACGTCGTCGCGGTGGATGCGCAGGTTGTAGACCTCGCCGATCGCCATCTGCGCCGCCGCCCGCTCGAAGCCGGGAATGCCGTGCCCCGGCATCCGGAAGTTCACGACGACGTCCCGCACCGCCTGCATCGTGAGGTCGGGGGCGAGCTCGAAGGCGGCCTTGAGCAGGTTGCGGTAGAAGACCATGTGCAGGTTCTCGTCGGTCGCGATGCGGGCCAGCATCCGGTCGCAGACCGGGTCACCGGAGTGGTGGCCGGTGTTGCGGTGCGAGACACGGGTGGCCAGCTCCTGGAACGCGACGTAGGCGATCGAGTGCAGCATCGAGTGGCGGTTGTCCGACTCGAAGCCCTCGCTCATGTGGGACATGCGGAACTGCTCGAGCTTGTCCGGGTCCACCGCCCGTGAGGCGAGCAGGTAGTCCCGCATCACGATGCCGTGCCGGCCCTCCTCCGCGGTCCAGCGGTGCACCCAGGTGCCCCAGGCGCCCTCCCGGCCGAACAGCGTGGCGATCTCGTGGTGGTAGCTCGGGAGGTTGTCCTCGGTCAGCAGGTTCACCACCAGGGCGACCCGGCCGACCTCGGTGACCTTGGACTGCTCCTTCTCCCATGCCTCGCCGTCCTCGAAGAAGCCGGGGAAGTTACGGGCGTCGCTGAACGGCACGTACTCGTGCGGCATCCAGTCCTTGGCGACCTTCAGATGACGGTTGAGCTCCTTCTCGACCACTTCCTCCAGTGCGTACAACAGCCGGGCGTCGGTCCACACGGCCGGGCTGCCGAGGTGGGGAGAAGTGATCGACATGGGGTACTCCAGGGGGACGTGACAGACAAGGGGTGTCGGCGGGCGGCGCCGGCAACTTACGGGATCGTAGGCTACGAAACCGTAGGTTACGAAACCGTAGGTTAAGCGCGCTGTAAAGGCCGCAGATCAGGGGGGGGCTCCGCGTGTCGTCCAGGGGCCGTACGGGGGAAGGAGGCCCCCTCAGGCGTACAGGTCCCGGAGCCGGACCGAGAGGCAGGTGACGCAGCCCTCGAGCTTCTCGAACTCCCCGATGTCCACCGGCACCGGCGCATAGCCGAGGTCCGCGAACAGCTCCGCGGTCCTCGGCGCGCTCGCCGCCAGCAGCAGCCGGTCCCCGCCGAGCAGCACCACGTGCGCACCGGACTCCTCCGGCACCGGCAGGAAACGGGGGAACAGCGACGGCGCGTCCAGATTCGGGAGGTGGCCGAGCACCGTCCCGTCCGGCAGCGCCGTCACCGCCGACTTCAGATGCAGCACCTTGCTCACGGGCACGGCGACGACCCGGGCGCCCAGCGGTTCGAACGTCGCCCGGAGCTGCTGGATCCCGGCCGCGTCGGTCCTCCCGCCCCGGCCCACGTACACGGTGTCGCCGATCTTGAGGACGTCCCCGCCGTCCAGGGTGCCCGGCTCCCGGATCCGGTTCACCGAACAGCCCAGCGCGGCCACGGCCTCCTCGACCCCGGCGGTCTCCGCGCGCCGGGACGCGGCACCGGACCGGGCGATCAGGGCCACGTTCCGGTACATGACGACCGTGTCCTCGACGAACACGGAGTCGGGGCAGTCGTCGGCCGGGTCCACCTCGACCGTCTCCCAGCCGTGGCCGCGCAGCGCCTCGGTGTACGCCTCCCACTGCTCCACCGCGCGGCCGACGTCGACGCGCTCCCGCTCGATGTGGGTCACCAGCCCTTCGGCCAGTCGGGGGCCGGGACGGCGGACGAGGGCCTTCTTGCTGGGCACGAGCGTGACTCCGGATCGGACGGGGCGGTCCGGCACCGCCGCGGAGGGCGCGGTGGGCCGGCCGGTCTCCCACGGATGACGGCGCAGCCATCATGCAGGGAGAAGCCGGTCGGGACCACCCCTGGCGGCGATGAGATCCACCGCCGGTGACCAGCCGGGCCGTCCTGCTCCCTGCTGTCCTGCTTCCTGCCGTCCTGGTTCCAGCCGGTGGAGGGCCGGGCCGGTCAGTCGATGGCGTCCGGTGTGGTCTCCCGCAGTTCTCCCCCCTCCAGCAGCAGCCAGCGCGTGATCCCGACCGACTCCAGGAACGGCAGGTCGTGACTGGCCACGATCAGCGCCCCCTCGTAGGACTCCAGAGCCGTGGTGAGCTGGCGGACGCTCGCGATGTCGAGGTTGTTGGTCGGCTCGTCCAGCATCAGCAGCTGGGGCGCGGGCTCGGCCAGCATCAGCGCGGCCAGTGCCGCCCGGAAACGCTCGCCGCCGGAGAGCGTCAGCGCCTTCCGGTCGGCGCGGGCACCCCGGAACAGGAAGCGGGCGAGCCTCGCCCGGATCCGGTTGTCGGTGGCACCCGGCGCGAAGCGGGCCACGTTCTCGGCGACGCTGAGTTCGCCGTCGAGGACATCGAGCCGTTGCGGCAGGAACCGCAGCGGGACCTGGGCCGTCGCCTCGCCGGCCACCGGCGGGAGCTCGCCCGCGACGGTGCGCAGCAGCGTCGTCTTGCCCGCGCCGTTGCGCCCGATCAGCGCGACCCGCTCGGGGCCCCGCAGCTCGACGTGGCCCTCCACCCGGGCGCCGTACGCGAGTTCCAGACCCTTGAGGGTGAGGACGGTGCGCCCCGGTGGTACGGCGGTGTGCGGCAGGTCGACACGGATCTCGTCGTCGTCCCGTACGGCCTCCACCGCCTCGTCGAGCCGCTCCTTGGCCCCGGCGAGCTTCTCCTCGTGCATGATGCGGTGCTTGCCCGCGGACTCCTGTGCCGCGCGCTTGCGGGCGCCCATCACGATCTTCGGTTCGCGCTTGCTGTCCCACATCTTCTGCCCGTACCGCTTGCGGCGGGCCAGTTTGACCTGGGCGTCCGCCAGTTCGCGCTTCTGCTTGCGCAGATCCGACTCGGCGACCCGCACCATGCGTTCGGCCGCCTCCTGTTCGGTCGTGAGCGCCTCCTCGTAGGCCGAGTAGTTGCCGCCGTACCAGGTGACCTCTCCCGAGCGCAGATCGGCGATCTGGTCGACCAGTTCCAGGAGTTCACGGTCGTGGCTGACCACGACCATGAGGCCCGGCCAGTCCTCGACGGCCGTGTACAGCCGTCTGCGTGCGTACAGGTCGAGGTTGTTGGTGGGTTCGTCGAGCAGCAGTACGTCGGGCCGGCCCAGCAGCAGCGCGGCCAGCCGCAGCAGCACCGACTCGCCGCCCGAGACCTCGCCGATGGTGCGGTCCAACCCGATGTGTCCGAGACCGAGTTCACCGAGGGCGGCCAGGGCGCGCTCCTCCACGTCCCAGTCGTCGCCGACGGTCTCGAAGTGCGCCTCGGCCACGTCGCCCGCCTCGATGGCGTGCAGTGCGGCGCGCTGCGCGGCGATGCCGAGCGCGTCGTCGACCCTCAGCGCGGTGTCGAGCGTCACGTTCTGCGGCAGGTAGCCCACCTCGCCGGCGACGCGTACGGCGCCGTCAGCCGGCCGGAGTTCACCGGCGATGAGCTTCAACAGGGTTGATTTTCCTGACCCGTTGATGCCGATGAGCCCGGTCCGGCCGGGACCGAAGGAGGCGTCGAGGCCCTCGAAGACGGGGGTGCCGTCGGGCCAGGTGAAGGACAGGGAGGTACAGGTGAGGGATGCGGTCATACGGGCCTCCGCGCGGTTGCGTGATGCGGTCGGGTGCGAACGCGTATCGAGACACCGCGGGACGACAGGCCGGGCGGGAGGGTCCGGGCATGAAAAAAGCCCTGTCCCGCAAGGACGGCTCGTACGCCGAGGTCGCACGCGACGTGCACACCCCACAGGTGTGACGCGGTGTCTCAGGACCTCAGACGAGCAACGTCCTTCTCCGATCGACGGCAACAGAAGCGCTGACAACGCTACGAGGGGCCGGATTCGCTGTCAACGCGATTTCGAAGCGGCGGAGCGGCGGGCAGGAGGGAGGGGAGAGGAGGGAAGGAGGGGAGACGGAGCGGGAGCCGGGCGGCTCAGCCGGCGAACGGCCCGCCGTCGCCGAAGACCAGCTGCGCGAAGCGCTCACCGATGCGGCGGTGCGTGGCGGCGTCCGGGTGCAGCGCGTCAGGCAGCGGCAGCTCGGCGTGGTCCGCCTCGCCGTAGAGCTCGCGGCCGTCCAGGTAGTACAGGTTCGGGTCGTCGGCGGCCCGCTGCTCCACCAGCCGGGCCAGCTCCTCCCGGATGACGTTGAGGGTGAGCTTGCCGGCGGCCCGTTCCTCCGGCTTCCCCATGGCCGCGAACCGGAGCCGGCCCTCGCCGATGGTGCTGAGGTCGGGGACGCTCGGGCCCGGGGTGTCCTCGTGGAGGGGGCACAGGATCGGCGAGACGACCAGCAGCGGCGTCTTCGGCCGGCCGTCGCGGATGGTGTCGAGGAAGCCGTGCACCGCCGGTACGAAGGCACGCAGCCGCAGCAGATCGGCGTTGACCAGATTGATCCCGATCTTGACACTGATCAGGTCCGCGGGGGTGTCCCGCATCGCCCGCGCGGTGAACGGGTCGAGCAGTGCGCTGCCGGCCAGCCCCAGATTGACCAGGTCCACCCCGCCGAGGGAGGCGGCCAGCGCCGGCCAGGTGGTGGTCGGGCTCGCGGCGTCGGAACCGTGGCTGATCGAGCTGCCGTGGTGCAGCCACACCCTGCGGTCCCCACCGGCCACCGGCTCCACGGGGGCGTCGGTGCGCAGGGCGACCAGCTGGGTCATCTCGTTGTGCGGGAGCCAGATCTCGACGCGCTTGTCACGGTCCGGCAGCCCGGTGAAGCGGGCGGTGCCGACGGGGCCCGGCCGCAGGTCGGCGGAGCCCGTGGCCATGTCCATCAGCAGGACGTTCCCACCGGTGACCTCGGTCTGCCCGGCCGGTTCGCCGTCGATCAGCAGGTCGTAGCGGCCGTCCGGGCGGGGCGGGGCGCCCTCGTAGGCCATCTTGGTGCGGAGCACGTCCAGTTCGACGGCGGTGGCCCGGGTGCGGAACACCAGCCGGACGCCGGACGGCTGCGCCTCCGCCATGTTCAGCTGACCGTCGGCACCCTGCGCGCGGGCCCGGGCGGGCAACCGGTGCGGCTGCACTCCCCGCGCGGTCCGCTCCAGTTCGAGCGCGCCACGCAGCAGCTCCTCGGTGAGCGGGGTGGTGACCCAGCCCTCTGCCGAAGGCGCCGGCGTGCTCTCGGGTGCGGGGTCGCGGGGGTCGCGGGGGCCAGGGGTGCTCATGACCGCAGGCTGTCAACCGGGTGGGCGGTCCGCAAACGCTTTTCCGGGCACGGGCGCCCGCCGGGTGCCCGGCTCGCCCCACGCCGTGGCTCAGCAGGCATCGCGGATCAGTTCCGCGAGATCGTGGTCCAGGTCGAGCTGGAGGTGCTCCAGGCCGACCGGTACGAGTTCGCCGGCGGCCTCGAGGAATCTGCGGATCTCGCCCGAGCGGACATGGACGACGGCGGTTCCCTCGGGCGCGTGGAACTCCAGCACCGTCCGGTCGTAGCCGTACGGCCGCACCCGTACGTCGCCGTGGCCCTCGGGTTCGTGCAGCCCCGCGGTGAGCAGTTCGCGGGCGAAGGTCCAGCAGACCTCGACGCCCTCCAGGGTGGCGGGGGCCGGGAAGGTCATACGCACGGCGAACGGGTCGCTCCGGTCGTAGTGCAACGTGGCGGGAATGCTCGGCATCCGCGGCGCGGCGGCGACGAGCCGGGCTTCGACGGGCTGCTCGATGACGGTGGACAACGCCTTGCTCCCTCGTGACGGCTGAACGACGGCTGAACGGCTTCCGGGCGGATAGGGCGGCCTACTCAAAGAGACGACGGAATCAGCCAATCCGTGCCCACCAGAACAGAGTGACCTCTGTCACCGCCTCCATGCGTCCGAGTGGCCGAAGTCTCCCGGCGGATGGTATGGACGGCCTGCGCGGGGCCCCGCCCCGCCGCGACAGGACCCCGGGCCCGTAGGCTCGTCGCCACCATGACGAGCGTACGCATCCCGGCGGACTGGCCCACGACCGAGGAGCAGGCCCGCGCGGTCCAGGACGGACTGCGCGGGCGGGTGGTGCTCGACGAGCCCGGCCCGCCGCCCGGAACGGGCCGGGTCACCGGGGTGGACGTGGCGTACGACGACGAGCGGGACCTCGTCGCGGCGGCGGCCGTGGTCCTGGACGCGGGCAGCCTGGAGGTCGTCGCCGAGGCCACGGCCGTCGGCCGGATCTCCTTCCCGTACGTTCCGGGTCTGCTGGCCTTCCGGGAGATCCCCACCGTCCTGGCCGCCCTCGACGCCCTGCCGTGCCCGCCGGGACTGGTCGTCTGCGACGGCTACGGACTCGCCCACCCCCGCCGCTTCGGCCTCGCCAGTCACCTCGGGGTGCTCACCGGACTGCCGACGATCGGCGTCGCCAAGAACCCCTTCACCTTCACCTTCACGACCCCGGCGACCCCGCGCGGCAGCACGGCTCCGCTGCTCGCCGGGGCCGAGGAGGTCGGCCTGGCCCTGCGCACCCGGGACGCCGTCAAGCCGGTCTTCGTCTCGGTCGGCCACCGCGTGACCCTCGCCGACGCCCGCGCCCACACCCTCGCGCTGACCCCCGCGTACCGCCTCCCGGAGACCACCCGCAGAGCGGACGCCCTGTGCCGCCGGGCCCTGCGGGAGGCGGGGGAGGCGCGGGACGCGGGGGACACCGGCGCCTAGGCGGTTCCCCGCCGCTCGTCCCGCTCGTCCTGCTCGATGCGCCAGCGCCCCACCTCGCGGTACTCCGAGTCGTAGATCTCCGCTCCGTCCCCGGGCTTCATCGGGTAGTGGCGCAGGTTCCCGCCCCAGTACCGCAGGATCCGCCCCAGCTCACCCGCGGGATCCTCGGCCAACGCCTCGTCGTCCATGCTCACTTCGAGAAGAAATCGCATGCCCTCGATTGTTTCATTGAACTCCCCTTTGAGACTTGGGTGAACGGCGTGCCGGACCTGCGGGAGGCGAGCGTCGAAAAGTCTCGACCCGGGCTCAGGACGGGCGGGTCGCGGCGACGCGGAAGCGGATGCCCGCGGCCCGCAGCCGCTCGATCAGCGCATCGCCCATCGACACCGCGGTGGTGACCTGTCCCGAGGCCGGCGGGAGGTCGTCGAAGGCCAGGCAGAGCGCCGCCTCGGCGAGCATCTTCGCCGTCTCGTCGTAGCCGGGGTCGCCGCCCGCGACCTCCGTGAAGACCCGCCGTCCGCCGCCCTCGCCCACGAAACGGACGGTGAACCAGCTCCTGGCGCGCTTCTCGGGTCCCGGTCCGTCACCGGGTGCCAGCCGGTCGGACAGGCGGCGCCGCAGGGGCGGCAGCTGGGCCGCCGCGACCAGCGCGGCCACGGCCGCGACCCCGCCCACCGCGGACGGCAGGTGCCGGACGGCCGCGTAGTGCCGGTAGCGGAAGTCGGGCCCGTACCGGTCGAGCGCCTTCGCCGACCGGCGCACGATCCGCGCGTCGATGGTCGGCAGGGGCAGGGCCCAGGCGCCGACCTCGGGGGCGTGGCGCGGCCCGCCCGACGGCGTCGACACCCGGCGCCCCATCAGCCGCGGCTCGTGCCGCCGCCGGTCCCGGGCCGCCGCGCGGAGCTGCCGGGGCCGGGCGAACTGGCCCAGCGCCGAGGCGAAGGTCCCGCCCGAGAAGGCGGCGTCGGCGGTCACGAAACCGTCCACCGTCAGCGGTACCCCCTCCGGCAACTGTTGCACGGTGAAATACGCGCCCAGGTCGTGCGGGACCGAGTCGAAGCCGCAGGCGTGCACCAGGCGCGCGCCGGTCTCCCGCGCGCGTGCGTCGTGGCGGACGTACATCAGGTCCACGAACTCCGGTTCACCGGTGAGGTCGAGGTAGTCGGTGCCGGTGTCCGCGCAGGCGGCGACGAGTCCCTCGCCGTAGGTCACGTAGGGGCCCACGGTCGTGGCCACCACGCGCGCGTGCTCGGCGAGCGTGCGCAACGAGGCCGGGTCGGACACGTCCGCCCGCAGCACCCCGATCCCCGGATCGCCGAAGGACCGTTCCAGCCGCTCCCGCAGGCGCTCCAGCTTCTCGGGGGAGCGGCCCGCGATCGCCCAGCGCAGACCGGAGGGCGCGTGGGCGGCGAGGTACTCGGCGGTGAGCGTCCCGACGAAGCCGGTGGCCCCGAAGAGCACGATGTCGTAGGGACGGTCACCCGTCCTGTTCAGCCCGTTCATGACACCCCTTGTCGTGGGCGCACCCCGCGATCGTGACGCCCCTGGCTCCGCGGTCGTGCCGCTGTCGGTGGCCGAGGCTAGCGTGAGGGTGCGGAACCCGACGACCGCGGTGGAAACGCCGGGCCGAGCGGGAGCGCGGCGAGGACCGCGCCGTAGAGTGACCGAAACGCTGGCCAAGCGCTTGCTCGGCCTCTTGTGCCGGATGGAACGTGTTCTTAGCATCACTGGTGTTACATCAGTTGTGTCACAGCTGGGGGTGCGATGACGAAGGTACCGGCGCAGGGGCCGCTCACCGGCGTGCGCGTGGTCGAGCTGGCCGGGATCGGCCCCGGCCCGTTCGCCGCCATGCTCCTCGCCGACCTGGGCGCCGACGTCGTCCGCGTGGACCGCCCCCACGCCCCGGTGCTCGCGATCGAGGCCGCGTACGACGTCACCAACCGCAACAAGCGCTCCGTGGTCGTCGACCTGAAGGCCCCCGACGGAGCCGACCGCGTCCTCGACCTGGCCGAGCGCGCCGACGTCCTCCTCGAGGGCTACCGCCCCGGCGTCGCCGAGCGCCTCGGTGTCGGCCCCGGGGACTGCCACGCCCGCAACCCGCGCCTCGTCTACGGCCGCATGACCGGCTGGGGCCAGCAGGGCCCGCTCGCCGACCGCGCGGGGCACGACATCGCGTACATCGCCCGCACCGGCGCCCTCGGCATGATCGGCGGCCCCGACCGGCCACCGGCCGTCCCGGCCAACCTGCTCGGCGACTACGCGGGCGGCTCCCTCTACCTGGTCGTCGGCGTCCTCGCCGCGCTGCACCACGTGCGCGCGGGCGGCACCGGGCAGGTCGTGGACGCCGCCGTCGTGGACGGCACCGCCCACCTGTCCGCGATGATCCACGGCATGCTCGCCGCCGGCAGCTGGCAGGACCGGCGCGGCGGCAACCTCCTCGACGGCGGCTGCCCGTACTACGGCACCTACGAGACGGCCGACGGCGGAGCCATGGCGGTCGGCGCGCTGGAGCCGCAGTTCTACGCCGAGTTCCTGCGGCTCCTCGGCATCGAGGACCAGGCGGACGCCCACCGGGACGTCGCCAGGTGGCCCACGCTCCGCGAGCACGTCGCCGCCCGCTTCAAGGCCCGTACCCGCGACGAGTGGACCGCCGTCTTCGACGGCTCCGACGCGTGCGTGGCCCCCGTCCTGTCGCTGCGCGAGGCCCCGCACGACCCGCACCTCGCCGCCCGCGGCACCTTCACCGACCACGACGGCATCACCCAGCCCGCACCGGCCCCGCGGTTCTCCGCCACCCCCACCACCGTGCGCACCGGGCCCGCCCGGCCGGGCGCCGACACCGACGACGTGGCCCGCGACTGGGACGTCCCCCGACTGCTGTCCGCGCCCCGAGACCCTCAGCGATCCGCGCCCCGACCCCCTCAGTGAAAGGCCATCCTGTGAGCACCGAAGCGTACGTGTACGACGCGATCCGCACCCCGCGCGGTCGCGGCAAGGCCAGCGGTGCCCTGCACGGCACCAAGCCCGTCGACCTGGTCGTCGGCCTCATCCACGAGATCCGCGACCGCTTCCCCGACCTCGACCCGGCCGCCGTCGACGACATCGTGCTCGGCGTCGTGGGCCCCGTCGGCGACCAGGGCTCCGACATCGCCCGGATCGCCGCCATCGCCGCCGGACTGCCCGACACCGTCGCCGGCGTCCAGGAGAACCGCTTCTGCGCCTCCGGCCTCGAGGCCGTCAACCTGGCCGCCGCCAAGGTGCGTTCCGGCTGGGAGGACCTCGTGCTGGCCGGCGGCGTGGAGTCGATGTCCCGGGTGCCGATGGCCTCCGACGGCGGCGCCTGGTTCAACGACCCGATGACCAACCTCGCCACGAACTTCGTCCCGCAGGGCATCGGCGCCGACCTGATCGCCACCATCGAGGGCTTCTCGCGCCGGGACGTCGACGAGTACGCGGCCCTCTCCCAGGAGCGGGCGGCCACCGCGTGGAAGGAGAACCGCTTCGCGCGGTCCGTGGTCCCGGTCAGGGACCGCAGCGGACTGGTCGTGCTGGACCACGACGAGCATCCGCGCCCCGGCACCACCGCCGACTCCCTCGCCGGGCTCAAGCCGTCCTTCGCCGACATCGGTGAGCTGGGCGGCTTCGACGCGGTGGCGCTGCAGAAGTACCACTGGGTGGAGCGGATCGACCACGTCCACCACGCGGGCAACTCCTCCGGCATCGTGGACGGCGCCGCCCTGGTCGCCGTCGGCTCCCGGCAGGTCGGGGAGCGGTACGGGCTGACCCCGCGTGCCCGGATCGTCTCCGCCGCGGTGTCCGGCTCCGAGCCCACCATCATGCTCACCGGCCCCGCCCCCGCCACCCGCAAGGCGCTGGCCAGGGCCGGGCTGACCATCGACGACATCGACCTCGTGGAGATCAACGAGGCGTTCGCGGCGGTGGTGCTGCGCTTCGTCAAGGACATGGGCCTGTCGCTGGAGAAGGTCAACGTCAACGGCGGCGCGATCGCGCTGGGCCACCCGCTGGGCGCCACCGGCGCGATGATCCTCGGCACCCTCGTCGACGAACTCGAACGCCGCGACCGGCGCTACGGCCTGGCCACGCTGTGCGTGGGCGGCGGGATGGGCATCGCCACCGTCGTCGAACGCCTCTGAACCCGGCGACCCACCCGCGACTTCTACGGAGACCCCTCATGACCGAGAGCACCACCATCCGCTGGGAACAGGACGACACCGGCGTCGTCACCCTCGTCCTCGACGATCCGAACCAGTCCGCGAACACCATGAACCAGGCGTTCCGCGACTCGCTCGCCGTGATCACCGACCGTCTGGAGGCGGAACTCCGGGCCGACCCGGACTCCGTCCGCGGCATCATCCTCACCTCCGCCAAGAAGACCTTCTTCGCGGGCGGCGACCTGCGCGACCTGATCCGGGTCACCCCCGACACGGCGCAGGACCTGTTCGACGGCGGTCTGGCGATCAAGCGGCAGCTGCGCCGCATCGAGACGCTCGGCAAGCCGGTCGTCGCGGCGATCAACGGCGCCGCCCTGGGCGGCGGTTACGAACTGGCCCTGGCCTGCCACCACCGCGTCGCCCTCGACGCCCCCGGCTCCAGGATCGGCCTGCCCGAGGTCACCCTCGGCCTGCTCCCCGGAGGCGGCGGCGTCGTCCGCACCGTCCGCCTGCTCGGCATCACCGACGCCCTGCTGAAGGTGCTGCTCCAGGGCACCCAGTACAGCCCGCGGCGCGCCCTGGAGAACGGCCTCGTCGACGAGGTGGCCGACACCCGCGAGGAGCTGCTCGCCAAGGCCCGCGCCTTCATCGACGCCCACCCCGAGTCCGCCCAGCCCTGGGACCGGCCCGGCCACCGCATCCCCGGCGGCACCCCGTCCCACCCCAAGTTCGCCGCCAACCTGCCCGCCTTCCCGGCCAACCTGCGCAAGCAGACCAACGGCGCCCCCTACCCGGCACCGCGCACCATCCTCGCCGCCGCCGTCGAGGGCGCCCAGGTCGACTTCGAGACCGCCCAGGTCATCGAGGCCCGCTACTTCGTCGAGCTGGCCGCCGGACAGACGTCGAAGAACATGATCCAGGCGTTCTTCTTCGACCTCCAGGCCGTCAACGCCGGAGCCAACCGCCCCCAGGGCGTCGAGCCCCGCCAGGTCCGCAGGGTCGCCGTGCTCGGCGCCGGGATGATGGGCGCCGGCATCGCCCACTCGTGCGCCCGCGCGGGGATCGACGTCGTCCTGAAGGACGTCTCCTTGGAGGCGGCCGTCAAGGGCAAGGGCTACTCCGAGAAGCTGTGCGCCAAGGCCGTCGCCAAGGGCCGGACGACCCAGGAGAAGGCCGACGCGCTGCTCGCGCGGATCACGCCCACCGCCGAGGCGCAGGACCTGGCCGGCTGCGACGCGGTCATCGAGGCCGTCTTCGAGGACACCGCCCTCAAGCACAAGGTGTTCCAGGAGATCCAGAACGTCGTCGCCCCCGACGCGCTCCTGTGCTCCAACACCTCCACCCTGCCCATCACCGCCCTCGCCGAAGGCGTCGAACGCCAGGACGACTTCATCGGGCTGCACTTCTTCTCGCCCGTCGACAAGATGCCGCTCGTCGAGATCATCAAGGGCGAGCGGACGGGGGACGAGGCGCTCGCCCGCGCCTTCGACCTGGTCCGGCAGATCAAGAAGACGCCGATCGTCGTCAACGACTCGCGCGGCTTCTTCACCTCCCGCGTCATCGGGCAGTTCATCAACGAGGGCATCGCCATGGTCGGCGAGGGCGTCGAGCCCGCCTCCGTCGAACAGGCGGCCGCCCAGGCGGGCTACCCCGCCAAGGTGCTGTCCCTGGTGGACGAGCTGAACCTCACCCTGCTGCGCAAGATCCGGACCGAGTCCAGGCGGGCCGTCGAGGAGGCCGGCGGCACCTGGACCGGGCACCCCGCCGACGCCGTCGTCGACCGCATGGTCGACGAGTACGACCGCCCCGGCCGCGCCGCCGGCGCCGGCTTCTACACGTACCGGGAGGACGGCGGGCGCGACGTCCTGTGGCCCGGCCTGCGGGAGCACTTCACCGAGCCCGGCCACGAGATCCCGTTCCGGGACATGCAGGAGCGGATGCTGTTCTCCGAGGCGCTGGACACGGTCCGGCTGCTGGAGGAGGGCGTGCTGACCTCGGTCGCCGACGCCAACATCGGCTCCGTCCTCGGCATCGGCTTCCCCGGCTGGACCGGCGGCGTCCTGCAGTACATCAACGGCTACGAGGGGGGAGCCGGGGAAGAGACGGGCCTGCCCGGGTTCGTGGCACGCGCACGTGAACTCGCCGAGCGCTACGGCGAGCGCTTCGCGCCGCCGGCGCTGCTGGTGGCCAAGGCGGAGCAGGGAGAGCGGTTCACGGACGCCGACTGAGACGCCCGAGGAGCCCCGGCGGGAGGCCGGGGAACGCGGCCCCGTCCCCCGGCCTCCCGGCCCGTCTCCCCGCTCCCGGTCTCCCGGCTCGTCTCCCCGCTCCCGGTCTCCCGGCTCGTCTCCCGCTCCCGGCTCGGCTCGGTCTCCTGGCTCGGTCTCCCGGCCCGGCCTCCCGGCCGTGTTCTGGCCCGCCCCGTCCCCCGCCCGTCCTCCGGCCCGTCACCTCGTCCGGCCCGCCTCCCCGTTCACTCCCCGCCGTCGAGCCACTCCCGCAGCTCCTCGCGCAGCGACCGCTGGAACGACGTCAGCAGCGCCTGCACCACGAGCGGATGCATATGGGCGGACAGCGACTTCACGTCCCGCGTGTCCCGCTCCGCCACCGCGTCCCGCAGCAGACGCGACAGGTCCTGGGCGGCCGCGCGCGCATGCCCGGTGAGCGCCGCGCGGGCGGCGAGGATCGTCTCGTGCGCCAGCGGTACGTCCAGCAGCTCGAGGCCGAGCCGCAGCAGACCCGCGTCGACCCGGAAGCCCTCGCCGTCCCGCTCGACGACGTCCAGCGCGGCCAGCCGCCGCAGGTCCTCCTCGTCCAGCGCCCGCCCCGCGCGCCGCTCCAGTTCCTCACGCGACACGCTCTCCACCGTGTCGGGCGCCCAGGAGGCCACCACCGCACGCTGGATCGCCAGGTCCCGCACGCTCAGATCCGCCGGCAACCGCCCCAGATACCGTTCGATGGCCGCCAGCGTCATGCCCTGCCGCTGCAACTCCTCGATCAGCGCCAGCCGGGCCAGGTGCGCCGGCCCGTAATGACCGACGCGACGCGGCCCGATCGCCGGGGGCGGCAGCAGCCCTCTGCTGCCGTAGAACCGGACCGTCCGCACCGTGACCCCGGCCTTCGCCGCCAGCTCGTCGATCGTGAGGGCCGGCTCCTCGATGTCGGTCGTCATGTGCAGCAGTATCACTGTCCCACCATCCGTGCGACACCTCGGCCACCCCGCCCGCCGGTCACGATCAGGTCGTCGATCGACAGGACGACGACCGCCGGGAGGTGAATTTCACGCCATACGTGGTAGGGGCTTGTCTGGGGGGTGAGCCTCCGCCCATCGGCTCGAGGAAAGGTGCCGCCTGTGACGCAGGACCAACCCGGCGACAAGGACCGTACGGCAGGCCCGGAGCCGGTTTCGGGAACGAAACTCACCAAACGTGAGAGCCCTCGCACCGACCGGGTGGTGTTCGGTGTCACGGCCGTGCTCACCGTCGCGTTCGTCGTGTGGGGCGCCACGGCGACCGAATCGCTCGAGAAGGTCTCGAGCCGCGCGCTCACCGGTCTGATGCACAACGGCGGCTGGGCGTTCATGCTGGCCGCCTCCGGCTTCGTCGTCTTCGCCCTCTGGCTCGCGATCAGCCGCTACGGAAAGATCCACCTCGGCGCCGAGGGCGAGGAACCGGAGTTCCGCACGGTCTCGTGGGTCGCGATGATGTTCAGCGCGGGCATGGGTATCGGCCTGATGTTCTACGGCGTCAGTGAGCCCCTGGCGCACTACATCACCGCGCCGCCGGGCACCAGCCCGGCCGACTCGGGCGAGCGCATGGAACTGGCCATGGCGACCACGCTCTTCCACTGGACCCTGCACCCGTGGGGGATCTACGCCGTGGTCGGCCTGGGCATCGCCTACAGCACCTTCCGCAGGCGGCGCCGGCAGACCATCAGCGCGGTCTTCACCCCGCTCATCGGGGCGAAGCACGCCAACGGCGCCCCCGGCCGCGTCATCGACATCCTCGCGATCGTGGCGACCATCTTCGGCTCGGCGGCCTCCCTGGGCCTCGGCGCGCTGCAGATCGGCTCCGGCATGCAGGAACTGAACTGGATGGACAAGGTCAGCACGGGGCTGCTGGTCGGCATCATCGCGGTGCTCACGGTCGCGTTCATCGCCTCCGCCGTGTCGGGCGTGGAGCGGGGCATCCAGTGGCTGTCCAACACCAACATGGTGCTGGCACTGGTGCTCGCCGTGTTCGTGTTCGTGGCCGGCCCGACGATCCTCGTCCTCGACCTGCTGCCCACCTCCGTCTTCGGCTACCTGGGCGAGCTGCCCCAGCTGGCCGGCCGTACGGAGATCAGCGCCGGCGAGGGGGTGGCGGAATGGCTGGGCAGCTGGACCGTCTTCTACTGGGCCTGGTGGATCTCCTGGACGCCGTTCGTCGGTATGTTCATCGCCCGCATCAGCCGGGGCCGTACGATCCGTCAGTTCATCGGCGGGGTCATCCTCGTCCCCAGCACGGTCAGCCTGGTCTGGTTCGCGGTCTTCGGCGGTACCGCGATGCGGCTCCAGGAGCAGGGCCGGCTCGGTGCGGCGTCGACCCCGGAGGGCCGGCTGTTCGCGGTGCTCCAGGAGTACCCCATCGCCACGGCCTCGAGTCTGCTGGTGATGATCCTCGTCGGCATCTTCTTCGTCTCGGGCGCGGACGCGGCCTCGGTCGTCATGGGTTCCCTCTCCCAGCACGGGACGCTGGAACCGGGCCGCCTGGTGGTGGTGTTCTGGGGCGTGGTCACCGGCGCCGTCGCCGCGATCATGCTGCTGGTGGGCAGCGGCCAGGGCGACGCGCTGACCGGCCTGCAGAACCTCACGATCCTCGCGGCGGCCCCGTTCGTCCTCGTGATGATCGTGATGTGCGTGGCGCTCATGCGCGATCTGCGCCGCGACCCGCTCATCGTGCGGGGCGAGATGGCCTCCGAGGCCGTCGACATGGCCGTCATCGCGGGTCACGCGAAGTACGACGGCGAATTCGAACTCCGTATCGGCCCCGGCCCGGGGCCGGACGTGGAGGGAGACCCGATCGGCAGGCAATGACCGCCGACGCCGCTTCGGCCGCCCCCGGCGGCGGTGGACGGGCCGGCCACCCCCGTGGAAGCGGGGTGGCCGGCCCGTCCACCGCCCGGCCCGCCCCGTGCGGCCTTGACGGAATATGTCATGCCGTACCCGTCACCGCCCCACTGCGGCAATACTCACAGCATGTCTGCCGAGTACGCGACCTTCGGCCTGACACCGGCGATCCGCGCCGGTGGAATCCTCTCCGGCGGTGACCACCAGGTCCACCGGGACTTCGTCGACTTCGTCGTCGACGGACGCCCGCTGCTGTTCCGCCTCTGCGACCTCGACGCCGTCTCCCCGCTCGCCTCCGACGTGCCGCCCGCCATCTTCACCGCCCAGGTCCGCAGCCTGCTGCTGGAGACCGAGGCCCCGCTGCCGTTCGGCCGGTACATCGTCTACGGCTGCCCCGACTGCGAGGACCTCGCCTGCGGCGCGGTGACCGCGGCCATCGAACGGGACGGCGAGGACTACATCTGGCGGGACTTCGCCTGGCAGACCGAGGAGCACGCCGACCTGGAACGCAACGGCTACCACGGCCTGGGCCCGTTCCGCTTCCGCGGCACCGACTACCGCACGGCCCTCGCCGCCCTGCTGGACGGCGCCGGCGGCACCCGCCGCCGTGTCCTGCTGATCGGAGCCCGCGTCGCCCTGCTCGCCAGGCTCGCCGCGGCCCTGCGCACCATCGGGGTCGGCGCCGACGTCGCCCAGGACGCCGACGGCGTCCCCGCCGACGAACTGCGCGGCTACAGCGCCGTGGTCTTCGGCCGGTCGGCCGGCGCCGCCCAGCGGGACGCCGTACGCCGCGCGTTCGCCGCCGCCGGCGTCCACGTGCCCTGCGTCGACGGCCTCGCCCCGGTCGTCCCCCTCCTCGTCGCCCAGACCGAACACGCCCTGGACCGCAGCCCGCCCGAGCAGCGCCGCCTCACCGCTCTGAGCGCCCCGCTCTCCGCGGCCGGTGCCGTGGCGGAGATCGAGGTCACCTCGTCCTGCCGGGTACGGCTCACCGCGTACCGCGTCGACCGCCTCTCCCGCACCCACACCCACGAACTCTTCGACGGCGTCCTGGAACCGGGACGCCACCGCATCCCCCTGGACGTGAAGACGGTGAGAGGGGAGTCCTACCTGGTGGCCCGTACCGCCGGGGCGGTACGGACGACGCCCGTGCGCCGGCCGGACCGGCACGCCGGCGGATGAACCCGAGGGCTAGGATCGGCGGTCTGATGACTGCCACCCTCGTCGCCAAGAACCTCTCCGCCGGCCATGGCGACCGCTCCCTGTTCAGCGGCCTCGACCTCGTCGTCGCCCCCGGCGACGTGATCGGCCTGGTCGGCGCCAACGGCGCCGGCAAGTCCACCCTGCTGCGCCTGCTCGCCGGCCTCAGCGCGCCGGAGCGGGGAGAGCTGCGGCTCTCCCCGCCCACGGCGACCGTCGGACACCTCCCGCAGGAGCCGGAGCGCCGGCCCGGCGAGACCGTCGGTGAGTTCCTGGCCCGGCGTACCGGTGTCGCCGAGGCCCAGCGGACCATGGACGAGACGACCCAGGCCCTGGTCGACGGGGCGCCCGGCGCCGACGACGCGTACGCCGACGCCCTGGAGCGGTGGCTGGGCCTGGGCGGCGCCGACCTCGAGGAGCGCGCCGAGGAGGTCACCGCCTCCCTCGGCCTGACCGTCGGCCCCGACCACCTCATGACCGCCCTGTCCGGCGGCCAGGCGGCCCGGGTCGGCCTCGCCTCGCTCCTCCTGTCCCGCTACGACGTCTTCCTGCTCGACGAACCGACCAACGACCTCGACCTGGACGGCCTGGAGCGCCTCGAACGCTTCGTGAGCGGGCTGCGCGCCGGGACGGTCGTGGTCAGCCACGACCGCGAGTTCCTCACCCGCACCGTCACCAAGGTCCTCGAGCTCGACCTCGCCCAGCGGCAGATCAACCTCTACGGCGGCGGCTACGCGGCCTACCTGGAGGAACGGGAGATGGCCCGCCGGCACGCCCGGGACGAGTACGAGGAGTACGCCGACAAGAGGTCCGCGCTCCAGGACCGCGCCCAGATGCAGCGGTCCTGGATGGACAAGGGCGTGAAGAACGCGCGTCGCAAGGCGGGCGGCGACAACGACAAGATCGGCCGCAAGTTCCGCAGCGAGGCGAGCGAGAAACAGGCCGCCAAGGCCCGCCAGACCCAGCGCATGATCGAGCGCCTGGACGTGGTCGAGGAGCCGCGCAAGGAGTGGGAGCTGCGCATGGAGATCGCGGCGGCCCCGCGCTCCGGCGCGGTGGTGGCGACGCTGCGGGACGCCGAGGTGCGCCGCGGCGACTTCGTGCTCGGGCCGGTCTCGCTGCAGGTCGACTGGGCGGACCGGGTGGCCGTCACGGGCGCGAACGGCGCCGGCAAGTCCACCCTGCTGGCCGCCCTGCTGGGCCGTGTCCCGCTCGACGCCGGGCACGCCGTCCTCGGCTCGGGCGTCCTGCTCGGCGAGGTCGACCAGGCCCGCGCCCTGTTCCACGGCACCGACACCCTGCTCGACGCCTTCCGCGCCGGGGTGCCGGAGACCGAACCGGCCGAGATCCGCACCCTGCTGGCCAAGTTCGGCCTCAAGGCGGACCAGGTGATGCGGCCGGCCGTCACCCTCTCCCCGGGGGAACGCACCCGCGCCGCCCTCGCCCTCCTCCAGGGCCGGGGCGTCAACCTCCTCGTCCTCGACGAGCCGACCAACCACCTCGACCTGCCCGCCATCGAGCAGCTGGAGTCGGCCCTGGACTCCTACGAGGGCACCCTCCTGCTCGTCACCCACGACCGGCGCATGCTCGACGCGGTGCACGTCACCCGCCGCCTGGAAGTGGCCGACGGCAAGGTGACGGAGTACTGACCGGGCCCGGCCGCTCACCCCGCGGGGTGAGCGGCCGGGCCCGGGCAACAGCGGGTCAGCGCCTGCCGTTCTTGGGGTCGACCAGGCCCGCACGGCGCAGGGCGTCGGCCATCGCGCTGTTCGCCGGCGCGGGCGCCTGACGCGCGACGGTGCCTCCGCGACCGCCGCCACCGCTGCGGCTCTGCCCCTGCTTCTGACCCTGCCCCTGGCGCTGCTGGGGCGGGCGTCCCCCGCCGCGCTGCCGGCGCCCGCCGGAGGCGTCCCCCGGCTCCGTGGCCTCGTCGTCCAGCCGCAGCGTCAGCGAGATCCGCTTGCGCGGGATGTCGACGTCGAGGACCTTCACCTTGACGATGTCGCCCGGTTTCGCCACGTCCCGCGGGTCCTTGACGAACGTCTTCGACATGGCGGAGACATGGACCAGGCCGTCCTGGTGGACGCCGACGTCGACGAACGCGCCGAAGGCCGCCACGTTCGTCACCACGCCCTCCAGGATCATCCCGGACGACAGGTCGGAGATCTTCTCCACGCCCTCCTTGAAGACGGCGGTCCTGAAGGCCGGCCGCGGGTCGCGTCCGGGCTTCTCCAGTTCCCGCAGGATGTCCCCGACGGTCGGCAGACCGAACGTCTCGTCCACGAAGTCCTCCGGCCGCAGCGAGCGCAGCACGGCGGTGTTGCCGACCAGCGAGGCGACCTCCTGACCGGAGCTCTTCACCATGCGCCGCACGACCGGGTAGGCCTCCGGGTGCACGCTGGAGGCGTCCAGCGGGTCGTCGCCGCCGCGGATCCTGAGGAAGCCAGCGCACTGCTCGAACGCCTTGGGGCCGAGCCGCGGCACCTTCTTCAGCTCGCGGCGGGACCCGAACGGCCCGTTGCCGTCCCGGTGGGCCACGATGTTCTCGGCGAGCCCGGACGTGATGCCGGAGACCCGGGCGAGCAGCGGCGCCGACGCCGTGTTGACGTCCACGCCCACGCCGTTCACACAGTCCTCCACCACCGCGTCCAGCGAACGCGACAGCTTCACCTCGGACAGGTCGTGCTGGTACTGACCGACACCGATCGACTTCGGGTCGATCTTCACCAGCTCGGCCAGCGGGTCCTGGAGCCGCCGCGCGATCGACACCGCGCCGCGCAGCGACACGTCCATGTCCGGCAGCTCCTGCGAGGCGAACGCGGACGCCGAGTACACGGAGGCGCCCGCCTCGGACACCATGACCTTCGTCAGCTTCAGCTCGGGGTGCCGGGTGATGAGGTCGCCGGCGAGCTTGTCGGTCTCCCGGGACGCGGTGCCGTTGCCGATCGCGATCAGCTCGACCGCGTGCTCCTCGGCCAGCCGGGCCAGCTTGGCGATCGCCTCGTCCCACCGGTTCGCCGGGACGTGCGGGTGGATCACGTCGGTGGCGACCACCTTGCCGGTCGCGTCCACCACGGCGACCTTCACACCCGTACGGAACCCGGGGTCGAGCCCGAGCGTCGCACGGGTGCCGGCCGGGGCGGCGAGCAGCAGGTCCCGCAGATTGGCCGCGAACACCCGCACCGCCTCGTCCTCGGCCGCCGTACGCAGCCTCAGCCGCAGGTCGATGCCGAGATGCACCAGAATGCGCGTACGCCAGGCCCAGCGGACCGTGTCGAGCAGCCACTTGTCCCCGGGACGGCCCCGGTCGCCGATCCCGAACCGGTGGGCCACCATGCCCTCGTACGAGGACGGGCCGTCCGTCGCCTCCTCCGGCTCGAGGACGAGGTCGAGGACCTCCTCCTTCTCCCCGCGCAGCATCGCCAGGATCCGGTGCGAGGGCAGCTCGGTGAACGGCTCGGCGAAGTCGAAGTAGTCGGCGAACTTGGCGCCCGCCTCCTCCTTGCCGTCGCGCACCTTGGCGGTGAGCCGCCCGCGCACCCACATGCGCTCCCGCAGCTCGCCGATCAGGTCGGCGTCCTCCGAGAACCGCTCGGTGAGGACGGCCCGCGCCCCGTCCAGGGCGGCCTGCGGGTCGGCGACGCCCTTGTCCGCGTCCACGAACGCGGCGGCCGCGGCGAGGGGCTCGACGCCCGGATCACCGAGCAGCCCGTCCGCCAGCGGTTCCAGCCCCGCCTCACGCGCGATCTGCGCCTTGGTACGCCGCTTGGGCTTGTACGGCAGATAGACGTCCTCCAGGCGCGCCTTGGTCTCCGCGCCCCGGATCCGCTCCTCGAGCTCCTCGGTGAGCTTGCCCTGTTCGCGCACCGATTCCAGGATCGCCGTGCGACGCTCCTCGAGCTCCCGCAGATAGCGCAGCCGCTCCTCGAGCGTGCGCAGCTGCGCATCGTCGAGCATCTCGGTCGCTTCCTTGCGGTAGCGGGCGATGAAGGGCACCGTCGAACCGCCGTCGAGCAGCTCCACGGCGGCTCTGACCTGCCGCTCCTGTACGCCGAGCTCCCCGGCGATCCTGCCTTCGATGGACCCTGTGGGGGGTGTCGTCACGATCCCGTACCGCCTTCTTCGCTGAGGTTGCGCGGCAATTGTGGCAGGTGGCGCCGACAATCGGGGATCAGGGCGGTGACTCGCCGGGACGTGGCGCGCGCCGGGTCAGGCGCGCCGGCCGTGCCCGGCGGACGAGGCACCGCCGAAGAGCCGGGCCAGAGCCCGGAACGGCAGCGTCACGACGGTGGCGACGGCGCCGCCGATCTGGCGCAGGACATCCGCGATGGCACGGAACACGTGTTTCCCCTTTCATCCCCGACCGTCTTCGGCCGGAACGGACCGTGTGGACCTCCGTGTACCTCGTCAACGCCTCGACATGCACGCTGTATACGCGCTGTACGCGTACCGCGTGCGCGCCGTGCCGCTACGACTGCCCCGCGGTGTCCTGCCGTCGGTCCGAAAGGCTCCAGGTGAACCGGGGCGGCCTGCGGTCCAGGAACGCGGCGACCCCCTCCGCGGTGTCGCCGTTCCCGTGCGCCCGCTCGTTCCAGTGGTCGTCGCGGTCGGTGCGCCCGTTCGCGAACTCCTTCGCCGCGGCCTGCGTCAACTGCGAACGGGATGCCAGGATCCGGGTGAACTCCGCGACCCGCCGGTCCAGTTCGCCCTCGGGCAGCACCTCGTCGACCAGTCCGGCGCGCAGAGCCCGCCCGGTGTCGATCAATTCACCCGAGAACAGCAGGTACTTGGCGGTGGACGGACCCACCAGCGACACCAGCCGCCGGGTGGAGGAGGCCGGGTAGACGATACCGAGCCGGGCCGGTGTCACCCCGAACACCGCTCCCTCCTGGGCGAACCGCAGGTCGCAGGCCGCCGCCAGCTGCGCCCCGCCGCCGACGCAGTGACCCCGGATCGCCGCCAGCGTCGGCTTGGGGAAGGCGGCGAGCGCCTCCTCGGCCGCCACGGCGAGCCGCTGCGCCTCCCGCGGCGACCCCCGGAGCGTGGAGATGTCCGCCCCGGCGCAGAACGTCCCGCCCTCGCCGGTGAGCACCAGTGCGCGTACCGCGGGGTCACCCGCCAGCGTGTCGAGCAGCGGCGGCAGCGCGCGCCACATCGCGGTCGTCATGGCGTTGCGCTTCGCCGGGTGGCGGATGACGACCGTGGCGACCGCGTCGATGACGCCGTGCAGCAACCGGGGCTCCATGGGGCCGGATGCTATCCGTCCCGGTCGGGGCGCCGACCGGGGGGGAGCGCCCACGACGAGGGAGAGCGCGAAGGTGAAGCCATACAACCCGAAGAGTTCGTCGAGGCGACACCGGGCGGGCAGAAACGATCCCGCGATGGACGGTGACAAACGTCGGCGGTCGGAAACGCTCGATATCCGCTGACTTCTGTTCAGTGCTCCGGGGGGACGCGGATCGTTACCAACACTCGACGTGTGGTGACAATCGAGTGCGAGGGTGGCGACCTGACGATGGACGACCAGGGGAGCGGCCCCGGCCCACGCCCGGAGGACGGGGAGAGACCCGTCGAGGCGGGCACCGCGGCACCGCTTCCGTACGAGGGTGTCTGGCGCTTCACCGCGTCCGCCGTGGACGCCTCGGTCCCGCAGGCGCGCCACGCCGTACGGGACCTGCTGCTGCGCCAGGGGGTGCCGGTCGCCGACGACGTGGTCCAGGGGCTGCTGCTGATCGTCTCGGAACTGGTCACCAACGCCGTACGGCACGCGGCGCTGCTCTCCCCGACGCTCGCCGTCGAGGTGGCCGTCGGTGCCGAGTGGGTCCGGGTGTCCGTGGAGGACAACCACCCCTACCGCCCGACCGCCCTGGAGACCGACCACGGCCGCACCGGCGGCCGTGGGCTGCTCCTGGTGCGCGAGATCACCCACGAGGCGGGCGGTCTGTGCGACGTCGAGCACACCGCGAGCGGCGGCAAGGTGGTCTGGGCCGCCCTGCCGCTCAAACCCGTGCGGCTCTGAAACCGGTCACCGGCGGGTGACCGGCACGGTCACCAGCCCGCCGACGGCCCCGTCAGCTCCCGGATCGCCGGGCGGGCGGCGTCCAGGACGGTCATGAACCACACCGAGAAGGTGTCCTCGGCGTGCCGCCGGGCCAGCTCGTCCGGGGTCACGAACGCCGTCGACGCCACCTCCTCCGGGTCCACCCGCAGCGGTGCCTGCACCATGCCGACGAACAGATGGTTGTACTCCTGCTCCACCAGGCCCGAAGCCGGGTCCGGGTGGTTGTAGCGGACCGTGCCGGCCTCGGCGAGCAGGGACGGGGACAGGCCCAGCTCCTCGAAGGTCCGCCGGGCCGCCGCCGCGAACGGCGCCTCACCGGGGTAGGGGTGACCGCAGCAGGTGTTGGACCACACACCGGGGGAGTGGTACTTGCCCAGCGCCCGCTGCTGGATCAGCAGCCGCCCGTGCTCGTCGAACAGGAACACCGAGAACGCCCGGTGCAGCTGTCCCGGGGGCTGGTGGGCCGCCAGCTTCTCCGAGGTGCCGATCGTCACGCCCTCGTCGTCGACCAGCTCCAGCAAGATCGCCTCGGCGGTACCGCTCGACGGACTGTGCGTCGCGTTGGCAGGTGTGATCGGCATACCCATCCTTCACTCGGTCTTCGCGCCCCAGTCTGCCGCACGGATCCGGCACTCCCGACACTCCCCGGCCCGCCCGCATGTCCCGAGGACGGCGCGACCGGCCGGTGGCGCCGCCCGGACACCGGGAGGGGGCTCGGTGAGCGATCGTGCCCGGGCCGGCCGCCGGAGAACCGTCCGAGGCGGCACGGTAGGAGGGGAGGGCGCCGGAACGGGGGGCGAAAGGATGCGTTCCCCCGGCGCACGGCCCCCGGCCCCACGCCCCGGGCACGCCGGTGGCGCCGCCCCGGCTCGACGTCGAACCTCAGGCTCAGTGGCAGAGCCGCGCCTCGTGCTCCGCGTGGCCGCGCGGCTCCAGCTGGAAGGTGCAGTGCTCCACGTCGAAGTGGTCGCCCAGACAGCTCTGGAGCTCGTGCAGCATCTTCTCGTGCCCGAGGGCGTCGAGGACCTCGGGGCGGACCACCACATGGGCGGAGAGCACCGGCATGCCCGAGGTGATCGTCCAGGCGTGCAGGTCGTGGACGTCCTCGACGCCGTCCGTGGCCAGGATGTGCGCGCGGACCTGGGCCATGTCCACGTCCTTGGGCGCCGCCTCCAGCAGGACGTCCAGTGTCTCGCGCAGCAGCTTGAAACTGCGGGGCACGATCATCAGGGCGATCAGGAGGGAGGCGATCGGGTCGGCGGCCGCCCAGCCGGTGGCCATGACGACCAGAGCGGACACGATCACCGCGAGCGAGCCGAGCGCGTCGGCGGCCACCTCCAGGAACGCCCCCCGCACGTTCAGGCTCTCCTTCTGCCCGCGCATCAGCAGCGCCAGCGACACCATGTTGGCGACGAGGCCGATCGCGCCGAACACCAGGGTCAGCCCGCCCTCGGTCTCGGCCGGCGAGACGAACCGCTGGACCGCCTCGAACAGTACATAGCCGCCCACCCCGAGCAGCAGCAGGCAGTTCGCCAGGGCGGCGAGGATCTCCGCACGGGCGTATCCGAAGGTGCGGCGCTCGCTCGGCGGACGGTTCGCGAAATGGATCGCCAGCAGGGCCATGCCGAGCCCCAGGGCGTCGGTCGCCATGTGAGCGGCGTCGGCGACGAGAGCCAGCGAGCCGGACAGCACACCGCCGACGATCTCGACGACCATGACACCGAGCGTGATCGTCAGCGCCACCCGCAGCCTGCCGCGGTACGCCGCACTCGCGGTACCGCCGGCGGGCGCTCCGTGCGCGTGCCCGTGATCGTGCCCAGCCCCCATGGAGACCGTCCCTTCGTCGCTCGTCCAGATCACAGTGAACTACGGGTGGGGGGTATGGGGCAACGCGGCACTGAACACCGTTGTCATGTGCTCTGACCTGCGGAAACCGATCGCAGGTCAGAAGTGGTCAGAAGCGCTTCGGGCCTCGTGGCGCGGCCGTCCTCCGTGACGAGGTCCACACCGGGACCGTCGGACACGGGTGCCGGCGGAGAAGCGGACGAAGCCGCTCCGGGCCGTGCCCGACGACCCGCTTCCGGCCCGTAACGCCCCGTATTCGACTCAATGCCCCTTCTGGGGGTGCGGTTTGTGACTCGGCCCCGCCATCCCTGATGATGATCGCGGCAGGGACGCCAGGGGAACCACGCCGATCCAACCGTCGAACACGCGGTGAACACGGGTCCGAGGACATCCGATAGCCTCAGCCGACATGCCGCCCGGAGGGACGCAGCGGGCGCCCTCAATCATGTACACGACCGGCGTGGACGCGCCGACGCTCCAGGGAGTGAGATTCGGTTGTCGACCGCCATCCTCACCGGACAGCCGGTGCCGGGTTCGTCACTCGAGACGGACCTGCGCTCCCTCGGCTTCGACGTGCGGATCGCGGCCGACACCGCCGAGGCCGAGACCCTGCTCGCCGAGGTGCCCGCGGACCGGCGGGTCGCCGTCGTCGACGCCCGGTTCGTGGGCCATGAGCACGCGCTGCGCCTCGGTCTCACCGACCCGCGCTTCCCGCTCGCCGCGATCCCCGGCGCCGTCACCGCCCAGCAGGCCGGCCGCCAGGCCCTGACCCGCGCGATGGCCCGCGAGAGCTCCGCCGCCGGCGAGGGCCCGGCCGGCGGCACCACCCTCACCGGCAGTCTCGCCGACCGCGTCGCCGCAGCCCTCGAAGCCGACGGTGCCGACGTGTACCGCCCCGACCTGGGCAGCCTCGTCGCCACCGTCCCCGACGACCCGCAGACCCGCAACGAGGCCAGGCAGGCCGTCGCCGCGGTCGACGACGAGGCCGTCCGCCTGAAGTCGGCGGTCAAGGCCCGCGACGGCTTCTTCACCACCTACTGCGTCAGCCCGTACTCCCGCTACCTCGCCCGCTGGTGCGCCCGCCGCGGGCTGACCCCCAACCAGGTCACCACCGCCTCGCTGCTCACCGCGCTCATAGCGGCGGGCTGCGCCGCCACCGGAACCCGCGGCGGCTTCGTCGCCGCCGGCGTCCTGCTGCTGGCCTCCTTCGTACTGGACTGCACCGACGGCCAGCTCGCCCGCTACTCCCTGCAGTACTCCACCCTCGGCGCCTGGCTCGACGCCACCTTCGACCGGGCCAAGGAGTACGCCTACTACGCGGGCCTCGCCCTCGGCGCGGCCCGCGGTGGTGACGACGTGTGGGCCCTCGCCCTCGGCGCGATGGTCCTGCAGACCTGCCGGCACGTCGTGGACTTCTCCTTCAACGAGGCGAACACGGGGGACCCCGCCCCCACCGGTCCCACCGCCGCCCTCTCCCACCGCCTGGACAGCGTCGGCTGGACGGTCTGGGTCCGCCGCATGATCGTCCTGCCGATCGGCGAGCGCTGGGCGATGCTCGCCGTCCTCACCGCCCTCACGACCCCCCGCATCACCTTCTACGCCCTGCTGATCGGCTGCGCCTTCGCGGCGACGTACACCACGGCGGGCCGCGTCCTGCGCTCGCGGACCCGCACGGGCCGCCGCACCGAGCGCGCGACGCGGGCCCTCGCCGACCTCGCCGACACCGGGCCGCTCGCCGAGCGCCTGGCGGCCGTGCTCAGCAACACCGCACAGCGCCTGCCCGGCTTCACCGCCCCCGCCGTCGCCCTGCTCGGCGGCGCCGCCGTCGTCACCACGGCCGCGCTGACCGACTTCGGCGGACCGTGGACCGCACTCGCGGCCCTGCTCTACGTCCCGGCCTCCGCCCTGGCCGTCGCCCGCCCCCTGGGCGGCGCCCTCGACTGGCTGGTCCCCCCCTTCTTCCGCGCCGCCGAGTACGGCACGGTGCTGGCGCTCGCGGCCCACGCGGGGGTGAACGGAGCGCTACCCGCTGCCTACGGACTGGTGGCCGCGGTCGCCTACCATCACTACGACACGGTCTACCGCATCCGCGGCGACGCGGGCGCGCCCCCGCCCTGGCTGGTGCGGGCGACCGGAGGGCACGAAGGCCGCACACTGACGGTCGCCGTACTGGCGGCCCTGCTCACCGCCTCGCAGTTCACGGTCGCACTCACGGCACTCGCCGTGGCCGTGGCCCTGCTGGTGCTCGTCGAGAGCATCCGCTTCTGGGTGGCCGCCCACCGGGGTGGCGCGCCCGCCGTACACGATGAAGGAGAACCCGCATGATCGGCCTCGTGCTGGCGGCCGGCGCCGGACGGCGTCTGCGTCCCTACACCGACACTCTGCCCAAGGCGCTGGTGCCGGTGGGGCCCGAGGGCGTGGAGGGCGAACCGACGGTCCTGGACCTGACCCTCGGCAACTTCGCCGAGATCGGCCTCACCGAGGTGGCCGTCATCGTCGGCTACCGCAAGGAGGCCGTGTACGAGCGCAAGGCGGCCCTGGAGCAGAAGTACGGGCTCAAGCTCACCCTCATCGACAACGACAAGGCCGAGGAGTGGAACAACGCCTACTCCCTGTGGTGCGGCCGTGACGCCCTCAAGGACGGGGTGATCCTCGCCAACGGCGACACCGTGCACCCCGTCTCCGTCGAGAAGACGCTGCTCGCCGCCCGCGGCGACGGCAAGAAGATCATCCTCGCCCTGGACACGGTGAAGTCGCTGGCCGACGAGGAGATGAAGGTCGTCGCCGACCCCGACAAGGGAATGACGCGGATCACCAAGCTGATGGACCCCGCCGAGGCGACCGGCGAGTACATCGGCGTCACCCTCATAGAGGGGGACGCCGCCCCCGAGCTCGCCGACGCGCTGAGGACCGTGTGGGAGGCCGACCCGCAGCAGTTCTACGAGCACGGCTACCAGGAGCTCGTGAACCGCGGCTTCCGGATCGACGTGGCACCGATCGGCGACGTCGAGTGGGTGGAGATCGACAACCACGACGACCTCGCCCGCGGCAGGGAGATCACATGCCAGTCCTGACCCGGCTGATCCCCTCCCCGCTCGTCGTCGACATCCGCCCCGGCGCCCTCGAGAGCCTGGGCGGTGTCCTCGCCGACGAGCGCATCTCGAACTCCGGACGCCTCGCCGTCGCCGTCAGCGGCGGCTCCGGCACCGGACTGCGCGAGCGGCTCGCCCCGTCGCTGCCCGGCGCCACCTGGTACGAGGTCGGCGGCGGCACCCTGGACGACGCGGTCCGGCTGGCCGGTGCCATGAAGGCCGGCCGCTACGACGCGGTCGTCGGACTCGGCGGCGGCAAGATCATCGACTGCGCCAAGTTCGCCGCGGCACGCGTCGGCCTCCCCCTGGTCGCCGTACCGACGAACCTCGCGCACGACGGTCTCTGCTCGCCCGTCGCCACCCTCGACAACGACGCGGGACGCGGCTCCTACGGGGTGCCCAACCCGATCGCCATCGTCATCGACCTGGACATCATCCGGGACGCCCCGGTGCGTTACGTACGTGCCGGGATCGGCGACGCCGTCTCCAACGTCTCCGCCGTCGCGGACTGGGAACTGGCGTGCCGGGTCAAGGGCGAGCGGATCGACGGACTCGCCGCGGCCATGGCCCGGCAGGCCGGCGAGTCCGTGCTGCGCCACCCCGGAGGCATCGGCGACAACGACTTCCTCCAGGTGCTCGCCGAGGCGCTGGTCCTCAGCGGCATCGCCATGTCGGTGTCCGGTGACTCACGGCCGTCCTCCGGGGCCTGCCACGAGATCAACCACGCCTTCGACCTGCTCTTCCCCAAGCGGGCCGCCGCCCACGGGGAGCAGTGCGGACTGGGCGCGGCCTTCGCGATGTACCTGCGCGGTGCGCACGAGGAGTCGGTGCACATGGCCGGGGTGCTGCGCCGGCACGGGCTGCCGGTGCTGCCCCAGGAGATCGGCTTCACGACGGAGGAGTTCGTCCGGGCCGTCGAATTCGCCCCGGAGACCCGGCCCGGCCGCTACACGATCCTCGAACATCTCGACCTGAAGACCGAACAGATCAAGGATGTCTACGCCGACTATGTCAAGGCCATCGGTAGCTGAACTCCGCCCGGTCGTACACCCCGCGGGGGTGAAGGACCGGCGCAGCGGTGAGCACTGGATGGGACGCCTCTACATGCGTGAGGTGTCCCTGCGGGTGGACCGCTACCTGGTGAACACCAGGGTCACGCCCAACCAGCTCACGTACCTGATGACCGTCTTCGGTGTCCTCGCGGCCCCGGCCCTGCTGGTGCCGGGGATCACGGGGGCCGTCCTCGGTGTGGTCATGGTCCAGATGTACCTGCTGCTGGACTGCGTCGACGGCGAGGTCGCCCGCTGGAAGCAGCAGTTCTCGCTCAGCGGGGTCTACCTGGACCGGGTCGGCGCCTACCTGTGCGACGCCGCCGTCCTGGTCGGACTGGGCCTGCGGGCGGCCGACCTGTGGGGCACCGGGCGCATCGACTGGCTCTGGGCCTTCCTCGGCACGCTGGCCGCCCTCGGCGCGATCCTGGTCAAGGCCGAGACCGACCTGGTCGGCGTGGCCCGCCACCAGGGCGGGCTGCCGCCGGTCAAGGAGGCCGCCTCCGAGCCGCGCTCCTCGGGCATGGCGCTGGCCCGCCGGGCCGCCGGGGCCCTGAAGTTCCACCGGCTGATCCTCGGCATCGAGGCGTCCCTGCTGATCCTGGTCCTCGCGATCGCGGACGCGGTCCAAGGCGACCTCTTCTTCACCCGGCTCGGCACCGCCGTCCTGGCCGGGATCGCCCTGCTGCAGACCGTTCTGCACCTGGTGTCCATCCTCGCCTCCAGCAGGCTGAGGTGAGAGCGGTGGCCTCCTCCCCCACGGTCGGCGCGGTGATCATCACCATGGGCAACCGCCCCGACGAACTGCGCGCCCTGCTGGACTCCGTCGCCAAGCAGGAGGGCGGCCCGGTCCAGGTGGTCGTGGTGGGCAACGGCTCGCCCGTCCCCGAGGTCCCCGAGGGCGTGCGCACCGTCGAGCTGCCGGAGAACCTCGGCATCCCCGGCGGCCGCAACGTCGGCATCGAGGCCTTCGGACCGAACGGCCAGGACGTCGACATCCTGCTGTTCCTCGACGACGACGGTCTCCTGCCCGGCCACGACACCGCCGAGCTGTGCCGGGAGGCGTTCACGGCCGACCCGGAGCTCGGCATCATCAGCTTCCGCATCGCCGACCCGGACACCGGGGCCACCCAGCGCCGCCACGTGCCCCGGCTGCGCGCCGCCGACCCGATGCGCTCCTCCCGGGTGACGACCTTCCTCGGCGGTGCCAACGCCGTACGCACCCGGGTCTTCGCCGACGTCGGTGGGCTGCCCGACGAATTCTTCTACGCCCATGAGGAAACCGACCTGGCCTGGCGGGCCCTCGACGCCGGCTGGATGATCGACTACCGGTCCGACATGGTGCTGCACCACCCGACCACCGCCCCCTCGCGGCACGCGGTCTACCACCGCATGGTCGCCCGCAACCGGGTCTGGCTGGCCCGCCGGAACCTCCCCGCGCCCCTGGTCCCCGTCTATCTGGGCGTCTGGATGCTGCTCACGCTGGTGCGCAGGCCCTCCCGCCCGGCCCTGAAGGCCTGGTTCGGCGGCTTCCGGGAGGGCTGGGCCACCCCCTGCGGGCCCCGCCGGCCCATGAGGTGGCGTACGGTGTGGCGGCTGACCCGGCTGGGCCGGCCCCCTGTCATCTGACAAGCTCGTATCCGGAACCAGGCGGAAACCACGGGGCCGCCCCCGGGCTTCCCGGCACGTGCCAGGCCCGCGGGGGCCGCGCATCTCGAAGAGGGAAAGCTTCCAGCAGTGAGTGAGACAACGCACGACGGCACGGTCGCGGCCAGCGCGTCCGTGCCGCCCGACGAGGGCCTCACGGCGGCCGAACTCGCCGCCCGGTACGGGCTGACGGTCAGTGGTGCCCGGCCGTCGCCGGCCGAGTACCTCCGTCAGCTGTGGGCGCGGCGGCACTTCATCCTGGCCTTCTCCCGGGCGAAGCTGACCGCGCAGTACAGCCAGGCCAAGCTGGGCCAGCTGTGGCAGGTGGCGACCCCGCTGCTGAACGCGGCGGTGTACTTCTTCATCTTCGGGCTGCTGCTGGGCGCCCGCCGGGGCATCCCGCACGAGATCTATGTGCCGTTCCTGGTGACCGGGGTGTTCGTGTTCACCTTCACCCAGAGTTCGGTGCTGGCCGGGGTGCGGGCGATCTCCGGGAACCTGGGGCTGGTGCGGGCGCTGCACTTCCCGCGGGCCGCGCTGCCGGTCTCCTTCGCGTTGCAGCAGCTGCAGCAGCTGTTGTTCTCGATGGTGGTGCTGGTGGCGGTGGTGGTGGCGTTCGGCAGTCTGCCGGCGCTGTCCTGGCTGCTGGTGGTGCCCGCGCTGGGGCTGCAGTTCGTCTTCAACACCGGGCTGGCGCTGGTCTTCGCCCGGCTGGGCAGCCGGACGCCGGATCTGGCCCAGCTGATGCCGTTCGTGCTGCGCACCTGGATGTACGCCTCGGGGGTGATGTTCAGCATCCGGGCGATGCTGGAGGGCAAGGACGTGCCGGGCTGGCTGGCCGACGTGCTGCAGTGGAATCCGGCCGCGGTCTACATGGATCTGGTGCGGTTCGCGTTGATCGACGGGTACGGGTCCTCGTATCTGCCGCCGCATGTGTGGGCGTTCGCGGTGGGCTGGGCGCTGCTGGCCGGGGTGATCGGTTTCGTCTACTTCTGGAAGGCCGAGGAGACCTACGGTCGTGGCTGAGGTGAACACGGACCCGCGCGTGCCCACCGTGATCGCGGACGACCTGCACATCGTCTACCGCGTCAACGGAGCCAAGGGCGGCAAGGGCAGCGCCACGGCGGCGCTGAGCCGCATGCTCCGGCGGGGCAAGGACGACGCGGCACGAGGTGTGCGCAGGGTGCACGCCGTGCGCGGGGTCTCCTTCGTCGCCTACCGGGGCGAGGCCATCGGCCTGATCGGCTCCAACGGCTCGGGCAAGTCGACCCTGCTGCGGGCCATCGCCGGTCTGCTGCCCGCGGAGCAGGGCAAGGTCTACACCGACGGCCAGCCCTCCCTGCTCGGCGTCAACGCCGCCCTGATGAACGACCTCACCGGTGAGCGGAACGTCGTACTCGGCGGGCTGGCCATGGGCATGACCCGCGAGCAGGTCCGGGAGCGCTACCAGGAGATCGTCGACTTCTCCGGCATCAACGAGAAGGGCGACTTCATCACCCTGCCGATGCGTACCTACTCCTCCGGCATGGCCGCCCGGCTGCGCTTCTCCATCGCCGCCGCCAAGGACCACGACGTGCTGATGATCGACGAGGCGCTGGCCACGGGCGACCGCAAGTTCCAGAAGCGCTCCGAGGCGCGCATCCGGGAGCTGCGCAAGGAGGCCGGCACCGTCTTCCTGGTCAGCCACAACAACAAGTCGATCCGGGACACCTGCGACCGCGTCCTGTGGCTGGAGCGCGGAGAGCTGCGGATGGACGGGCCCACCGACGAGGTGCTCAAGGAGTACGAGAAGTTCGCCGGGAAGTAGCCTGGGGCGCGGGGCCCGCCGGGCCCCGGTGTCTGCCAAGGCGACGTCAACTCCCACCCCGAGCAGGAACCTTGACGTCGACCGGTGCGTTGTCGTGATGCACGGGACACCCCGGCGGTCGGTACCGCGTTGTACAACGTAAGCTGTAGCGGTGCCCAAAGACGGCAATCAGGGCCATAGCGCGCGACACCACCCGGCGGTCCGTTCCGCCGAAAGCGTGGGCGGCGTGTCCGAAATAGTGTGAATTGGGTCAGCAGTGTAGAACGGGAGATGTGACGGCAATGGTTACGGAGGCTCCCCTGCTGAACGCAGCATGTGCCGTCCCCGCCCAGGGCAGCCCCCGATGACGCGAACCGGCACGCCGCGCGGCGTCGACCCCGAGCGCGCCACCCTCGACAAGGCCGCCGCCGAGAACTTCCCGGTGGCGCCGTTCTTCCTGCCCGGAGCCTGGCGTGACGACCTGATGGCGATCTACGGCTACGCCCGGCTGGTCGACGACATCGGCGACGGCGACCTGGCCCCCGGCGGAGCCGACGCCCGGCTGCTCGGCGTCGCCCCCGAACGGGCCGACGACCGGACGGCGCTGCTGGACGCGGTCGAGGCGGATCTGCACCGGGTGTTCGACGACGTCCCGCGCCATCCGCTGCTGCGCGGGCTCCGGCCGACGGTCCGCCGCCACGCCCTGACCCCCGAACCCTTCCTGGGCCTGATCGCCGCCAACCGCCAGGACCAGATCGTCAGCCGCTACGAGACCTACGACGACCTGCTCGCCTACTGCGCGCTGTCGGCCAACCCGGTCGGCCGCCTGGTCCTCGCCGTGACCGGCACCGCGAGCCCCGAGCGGATCCGCCGTTCCGACGCGGTCTGCACCGCCCTGCAGATCGTCGAGCACCTCCAGGACGTCGCCGAGGACCTCGGCCGGGACCGCGTCTACCTGCCCGCCGCGGACATGAAGCGCTTCCACGTCCAGGAGGCGGACCTCGCCGCGCCGCACGCCGGCGCGTCGGTGCGCGCGCTGATCGCGTTCCAGGCGCAACGCGCCCGGGACCTCCTGGCGGAGGGCGAGCCCCTCGTGGCAGGCGTCCAGGGGAGACTGAAACTGCTGCTCGCGGGATTCGTGGCAGGGGGAAGGGCGGCCCTCGGCGCCATCGCCGCCGCCGAATACGACGTACTCACCGGCCCGCCCAAGCCCGGGAAGGTCCGGCTGCTGCGCGAGGTGGGCATGACGCTGCGAGGAGAGGGGTGATCCGGACCGTGGAATCGGAAGCACACGTGTCAGCACCGGTACTCGCCGCATACCGGTACTGCGAGGCCGTCACCGGACAGCAGGCGCGCAACTTCGCCTACGGTATCCGGCTGCTGCCGACGCCCAAGCGGCGCGCGATGTCCGCGCTGTACGCGCTCTCCCGGCGCGTCGACGACATCGGCGACGGCCCGCTGGCGGACGACGTCAAGGTCGCCAGGCTCGAGGACACCCGGAGGCTGCTCGCCCGGGTCCGCGACGGCGCGGTCGACGAGGACGACACCGACCCGGTCGCCGTCGCCCTCACGCACGCCGCACAGCGGTTCCCGATTCCGCTCGGCGGCCTGGACGAGCTCCTCGACGGCGTCCAGATGGACGTGCGCGGCGAGACCTACGAGACCTGGGACGACCTGAAGGTCTACTGCCGCTGCGTCGCGGGTGCCATCGGCCGCGTCTCCCTCGGCGTCTTCGGTACGGAACCCGGCGCGCGGGACGTCGAGCGCGCCGCCGAGTACGCCGACACGCTGGGGCTCGCGCTCCAGCTCACCAACATCCTCCGGGACGTCAGGGAGGACGCCGAGGGCGGCCGTACGTACCTGCCCGCCGACGACCTCGCCAAGTTCGGCTGCGCGGCCGGGTTCAGCGGGCCGACCCCGCCGCAGGGCTCCGACTTCGCGGGCCTCGTGCACTTCGAAGTACGCAGGGCCCGCGCCCTGTTCGCCGAGGGCTACCGGCTGCTGCCCATGCTCGACCGGCGCAGCGGCGCCTGTGTCGCCGCCATGGCCGGCATCTACCGCCGCCTCCTCGACCGCATCGAGCGCGAGCCCGAGGCCGTGCTGCGCGGCCGGGTCTCCCTGCCCGGGCGGGAGAAGGCCTACGTCGCGGTGCGCGGCCTCTCCGGCCTGGACACCCGCAGCGCGACCCGGCGGACCGTCAGGAGGCGCGCCTGATGGACACACCGCTCCCCGTCGGCGACCCCGCCGGGAAGCGGCGGGCAACCCTCCGCCGCCACGCCGCGTCCCGTACTGAGACGGCCGTCCGAGCACCCTTCGGACCGTACGGCGGCCGGGCAGGAAAGGGCGCACCATGACCCGTGTCAACAGACCCGAAGGCACACCCGCCGGCGATCGGGCCCCGGCGGGACGGCACGCCGTCGTGATCGGCGGCGGGCTCGCCGGAGTCACCGCCGCGCTCGCGCTCGCCGACGCCGGAGTGCGCGTCACCCTGCTCGAGGGCCGCCCGCGGCTCGGCGGGCTCGCCTTCTCCTTCCAGCGCGGCGACCTGACCGTCGACAACGGCCAGCACGTGTACCTGCGCTGCTGCACCGCCTACCGCTGGTTCCTCGACCGGATCGACGGAGCGGCCCTGGCACCGCTGCAGAATCGTCTCGACATCCCCGTTCTCGACGCCGACCGGCCCGAGGGCCGACGCCTCGGCCGGCTGCGCCGCGACGCGCTGCCCGTCCCCCTGCACCTGGGGCGCAGCCTCGCCACCTACCCGCACCTCTCGCTCGCCGAGCGCGCCGGGGTGGTCCGGGCCGCACTCGCGCTCAAGAGGCTCGACCTCGCCGACCCGGCCCTCGACGACCAGGACTTCGGCAGCTGGCTGGCCGCGCACGGCCAGTCGGCACGCGCCGTCGAGGCGCTGTGGGACCTGGTCGGGGTCGCCACCCTCAACGCGGTCGCGGGCGACTCCTCCCTCGCGCTCGCCGCGATGGTGTTCAAGACCGGACTGCTGTCCGACCCGGGCGCCGCCGACATCGGCTGGGCCCGGGTCCCGCTGGGCGACCTGCACGACCGGCTGGCCCGCAAGGCGCTCGACTCCGCGGGCGTGCGCACCGAGGTCCGCACCCGCGTCACCTCCGTCTCCCCGCACGGCGAGGCGGGGTGGAGCGTCCAGGTTCCCGGCGAGACGCTCGAGGCGGACGCGGTCGTCCTCGCCGTACCGCAGCGCGAGGCACACGACCTGCTGCCCGCGGGAGCGCTCGACGAGCCGGAGCGGCTGCTGAGCATCGGCACCGCGCCGATCCTCGACGTCCACGTCGTCTACGACCGCAAGGTGCTCACCCGGCCCTTCTTCGCGGCCCTCGGCAGCCCCGTGCAGTGGGTCTTCGACCGCACCGAGGCGTCCGGTCTGCGGCAGGGGCAGTACCTGGCCGTGTCGCAGTCGGTCGCGCAGAACGAGATCGACGAGCCCGTGGCCGCGCTGCGCGCCCGCTATCTGCCCGAACTGGAACGGCTGCTGCCACGCACCCGCGGCGCCGGCGTACGGGACTTCTTCGTCACCCGGGAGCGCACCGCCACGTTCGCTCCCGCACCCGGCGTCGGACGGCTCAGGCCCGGCGCCCGCACCAAGGCCCCCGGCCTGTATCTGGCCGGAGCGTGGACCGCCACCGGGTGGCCCGCGACCATGGAGGGCGCGGTCCGCAGCGGCGTCGACGCGGCGGACGCCGCACTGAGCGCCCTGGGCCGGCCCCGCCCCCGCCACCTCTTCGCGGAGGAGGCGGCCGACCGCGGCGTTCCGGGCGCCGCCGTGCGAGGTGGGCTCCGGTGAGGGCCGAGGAACCCGCCGCGGCAGACCCGCGCACCCCCGGTACCGCAACAAGAGGAGAGACTGTGCCCACTGTGCCCCCGGCCTCGAAGGCCGCTGGAAGGACCGCGGCGGACGCGCCCGCGCTCCTGGAGCGCGGCCGGACACTGGCCATGCCGGTACTGCGGGCGGCCATCGACCGCCTGGCGCCTCCCATGGACACCGTCGCCGCCTACCACTTCGGCTGGATCGACACCGAGGGCCGGCCCGCCGACGGCGACGGCGGCAAGGCCGTACGCCCCGCGCTCGCCGTGCTGTCCGCCGAGGTCACCGGTGCCGCCCCCGAGGTCGGCGTCCCCGGCGCGGTCGCCGTCGAACTCGTGCACAACTTCTCCCTGCTGCACGACGACCTGATGGACGGCGACGAACAGCGCAGGCACCGCGACACCGTCTGGAAGGTGCACGGCCCCGCCCAGGCCATCCTGGTCGGCGACGCCCTGTTCGCCCTCGCCTACGAGGTGCTGCTGGAACTCGGCACCGCCGAGGCCGCCCGGGCCGCCCGCCGGCTGACCACCGCCAGCCGCTCCCTCATCGACGGCCAGGCGCAGGACATCTCCTACGAGCACCGCGAGCGGGTCGGGGTCGAGGAGTGCCTGGAGATGGAGGGCAACAAGACCGGCGCCCTGCTGGCCTGCGCCAGTTCCGTCGGAGCCGTCCTCGGCGGTGCCGACCGGCACACCGCCGACACCCTGGAGACCTACGGCTACCACCTCGGCCTGGCGTTCCAGGCCGTCGACGACCTGCTCGGCATCTGGGGCGACCCGGCTGCCACCGGCAAGCAGACCTGGAGCGACCTGCGGCAGCGCAAGAAGTCCCTCCCGGTCGTGGCGGCGCTCGCCGCGGGCGGCCCCGCCTCCGAACAGCTCGCCCACATCCTCGCCGCCGACGCCGAGAGCAGTGACTTCGCGAACTTCTCCGAGGAGGAGTTCGCGGCCCGTGCGGCCCTCATCGAGCAGGCCGGAGGACGGGAGTGGACCGCCGAGGAAGCACGTCGCCAGCACACCACCGCCATCGAGGCCCTCGACACCGTCGACATGCCCGACCGGGTACGGGACCAGTTCACGGCGCTCGCGGACTTCGTCGTCGTACGAAAGAGATGATCACCATCGGTCGAATAACCCTCGCGTAGTCGCCGGCCGGTGCGGCGAGGAGTACCGCACCGGCCGACGGCGGACCCACAGCAGACGCACACCTTGCAGGACTGCACGAAGGGGAAGCCATGACAGCGACGACCGACGGAAGCACCGGGGCGGCCCTGCCGTCCCGAACGACCGCGGCCAGCGAAAACGACACCGACATCCCCGTGGCGGCCGGGGCACCCGACATCGCCGCCGGCGCCATGCGGCGCGCCACCGAGTTCCTGCTGTCCCGCCAGGACGACCAGGGCTGGTGGAAGGGAGACCTCGCGACCAACGTCACGATGGACGCCGAGGACCTGCTGCTGCGTCAGTTCCTCGGCATCCTCGACGAGGACACCACCCGCGCCGCCGCCCTGTTCATCCGGGGCGAGCAGCGCGAGGACGGCACCTGGGCGACCTTCCACGAGGGCCCCGCCGACCTCTCCGCCACCATCGAGGCGTACGTCGCCCTCCGGCTGGCCGGTGACCCGCCGGACGCCCCGCACATGGCGCGGGCCTCCGCCTGGGTCCGCGAGCACGGCGGGGTCGCCGCCTCCCGGGTCTTCACCCGGATCTGGCTGGCCCTGTTCGGCTGGTGGAAGTGGGAGGACCTGCCGGAACTCCCGCCCGAGCTGATCTGGTTCCCGTCCTGGGTGCCGCTCAACATCTACGACTTCGGCTGCTGGGCACGGCAGACCATCGTCCCGCTGACGATCGTCTCCGCCAAGCGGCCGGTACGGCCCGCCCCGTTCCCGCTGGACGAACTGCACACCGACCCGGCCCGCCCCAACCCTCCCGTACCGCTCGCTCCGGCGACCAGCTGGGACGGCGCCTTCCAGCGGCTGGACAAGGGCCTGCACGCGGTGCGCAGGGTCGTCCCGCGCGTGCTGCGCAGGGCGGCGATGCACACCGCGGCCCGCTGGATCATCGAGCGGCAGGAGAACGACGGCTGCTGGGGCGGCATCCAGCCGCCCGCCGTGTACTCGGTCATCGCCCTGCACCTGCTCGGCTACGACCTGAACCACCCGGTGATGCGCGCGGGACTCCAGTCCCTGGACCGGTTCGCCGTGTGGCGCGAGGACGGCGCCCGGATGATCGAGGCCTGCCAGTCCCCGGTGTGGGACACCTGTCTGGCCACCATCGCCCTGGCCGACGCCGGTCTGCCCGCCGACCATCCGCAACTGGTCAGGGCCGCCGACTGGATGCTCGGCGAACAGGTCGTCAGACCCGGTGACTGGTCCGTCCGCAGGCCCGGACTGCCGCCCGGCGGCTGGGCGTTCGAGTTCCACAACGACAACTACCCCGACATCGACGACACCGCCGAAGTGGTCCTCGCGCTCCGCCGGGTCAAGCACCACGACCCGGAGCGGGTCGACAACGCCATCGGCCGCGGGGTGCGCTGGAACCTCGGCATGCAGTCCCGCGACGGCGCCTGGGGCGCGTTCGACGTCGACAACACCAGCCCGTTCCCCAACCGGCTGCCGTTCTGCGACTTCGGCGAGGTCATCGACCCGCCGTCGGCCGATGTCACCGCCCACGTGGTGGAGATGCTCGCCGTCGAGGGACTCGCCCACGACCCGCGCACCCGGCGCGGCATCCGGTGGCTGCTCGCCGAACAGGAGCCGAACGGCTCGTGGTTCGGCCGCTGGGGCGTCAACTACCTCTACGGCACCGGGTCCGTGGTGCCCGCGCTGGTCGCCGCCGGGCTCCCCGGCTCGCACCCGGCGATCCGGCGGGCCGTCGCCTGGCTGGAGTCGGTCCAGAACGACGACGGCGGCTGGGGCGAGGACCTGCGTTCCTACCGGCACGCCCGTGAGTGGAGCGGCCGGGGCGCCTCGACCGCGTCGCAGACGGGGTGGGCGCTGATGGCCCTGCTGGCGGCCGGCGAGAAGGAGTCCGGGGCCGTCGAGCGCGGCATCGGGTGGCTGGCCGCCACCCAGCGGGAGGACGGCTCCTGGGACGAGCCCCACTTCACCGGCACCGGTTTCCCCTGGGACTTCTCCATCAACTACCACCTCTACCGGCAGGTCTTCCCGCTCACCGCGCTCGGCCGGTACGTGAACGGGGAACCGTTCGCCGAGAAGCCCGCCGCGGCACAGGCGGGCGCGGGCGCGGCGGGCGCGGGCGCACCGGTCGCTCCGGGCGTCGGCGCGTCTGACGTCGGCGTGCCGGGCGCCGGTGCCCCGGGCGCCGGACCGGAGCAGCGGCTCGCCGAGGCGAAGGGCAGCTGATGAGCGCCCGGCCGGCCCCGGCCCCGCTGCTGATCGCCTGCGCGCTCGGCATCGAGCGGCTCGCCCTGCACCGGCGGGTGGGGGCAGGGGCCGCAGGGCCGGTCGCCGTCCTGCGGACGGGCATGGGGCCGGAGGCGGCCGAGCGCTCGGTCACCCGGATGCTCGCCGAACGGGTGCTGCGCGACGCGGCCGTGCTGGCCACCGGCTTCTGCGCGGGGCTGGCCCCCGGGATGCATCCCGGCGACCTGGTGGTCGCCGAGGAGACCCGGGACCCGCGCGGCAGCGTCCCCTGCGACGGCACCGAGCTGCTGGTGAAGGAACTGGCCCGGGTCGCCCCGGGGCGCACCGTCCACACCGGTCCGCTCACCGGTTCCGAGCACGTCGTCCGCGGGCACGAACGGTCCGAGCTGCTCGCCACCGGCGCGATCGCCGTCGACATGGAGTCCGCGGCCACGCTCCTGAGCGCCGTCCGAGTGGGCGCGCGCCCTGTTGCGGCCGTCCGGGTGGTCGTGGACGCTCCTGAACATGAACTGGTCCGGATCGGCACGGTGCGCGGTGGAATATCGGCTTTCCGCGTTCTTCGTTCCGTTCTCCCTGCGTATCTCGAATGGCACCGTTCCTTGCTGCTCCCCAGGAGGTGAGCCAGATGGCCATGCCACTGCGGCAGTCCATCAAGGTCGCTACGTACTTGGCCGAACAGAAGCTCCGCAGGCGCGAGAAGTTTCCGCTCATCGTCGAGCTGGAACCGCTCTTCGCCTGCAATCTCGCGTGTGAGGGCTGCGGGAAGATCCAGCACCCGGCCGGGGTGCTCAAGCAGCGCATGCCGGTCGCCCAGGCCGTGGGCGCGGTGCTGGAGTCCGGTGCGCCGATGGTGTCGATCGCCGGCGGTGAGCCGCTGATGCACCCCCAGATCGACGAGATCGCACGCCAGCTGGTGGCCAGGAGGAAGTACGTCTTCCTGTGCACCAACGCCATGCTGCTGCGCAAGAAGATGGACAGGTTCACGCCCTCGCCCTACTTCGCGTTCGCCGTGCACATCGACGGGCTGCGCGAGCGGCACGACGAGTCCGTCGCCCAGGAGGGCGTGTTCGACGAGGCCGTGGCCGCCATCAAGGAGGCCAAACGGCGCGGCTTCCGGGTCACCACCAACTCGACCTTCTTCAACACCGACACCCCGCAGACCGTCATCGAAGTGCTCGACTACCTCAACGACGACCTCAAGGTCGACGAGATGATGATCTCGCCCGCCTACGCCTACGAGAAGGCCCCCGACCAGGAGCACTTCCTCGGCGTGGAGCAGACCCGCGAGCTGTTCAGGAAGGCCTTCGCGGGCGGCAACCGCCGCCGCTGGCGGCTGAACCACTCCCCGCTGTTCCTGGACTTCCTCGAGGGCAGGGTCGACTTCCCGTGCACCGCGTGGGCGATCCCGAACTACTCGATCTTCGGCTGGCAGCGCCCCTGCTATCTGATGAGCGACGGCTATGTGCCGACGTACCGGGAGCTGATCGAGGAGACCGACTGGGACAAGTACGGCCGCGGCAAGGACCCGCGCTGCGCCAACTGCATGGCGCACTGCGGATACGAGCCCACCGCCGTCCTCGCCACCACGGGGTCGCTCAAGGAGTCCCTGCGCGCCCTGCGCGACACGATCTCGGGACCCTCGGGCAACCCGGGAAACAGGGAGTGAGGCCGTGACCGCCGTATCGCTCGGGATGCCCGAGGCGCCCGCGCCGACGCTCGCCCCGCGCCGCAGGAGCCGGAGGATCCAGGTCGGGTCGGTGGCGGTGGGCGGGGACGCGCCGGTGTCGGTGCAGTCGATGACCACCACCCGTACCTCCGACATCGGTGCGACGCTGCAGCAGATCGCCGAGCTGACGGCGTCGGGCTGTCAGATCGTGCGGGTGGCCTGTCCCACCCAGGACGACGCGGACGCGCTGGCGGTCATCGCGGGCAAGTCGCAGATCCCGGTGATCGCGGACATCCACTTCCAGCCGAAGTACGTGTTCGCCGCGATCGAGGCGGGCTGCGCGGCGGTGCGGGTGAACCCGGGCAACATCAAGCAGTTCGACGACAAGGTCAAGGAGATCGCGCGGGCGGCGGGCGAGCGCGGCACGCCGATCCGGATCGGGGTCAACGCCGGGTCGCTGGACCGGCGGCTGCTGCGGAAGTACGGGAAGGCCACCCCGGAGGCGCTGGTGGAGTCGGCGCTGTGGGAGGCGTCGCTGTTCGAGGAGCACGGTTTCCGGGACATCAAGATCTCGGTCAAGCACAACGACCCGGTGGTGATGGTGGAGGCCTACCGGCAGCTGGCGGCGCGGTGCGACTATCCGCTGCATCTGGGGGTGACCGAGGCGGGTCCGGCGTTCCAGGGCACGATCAAGTCGGCGGTGGCCTTCGGGGCGCTGTTGTCGGAGGGGATCGGGGACACCATCCGGGTGTCGCTGTCGGCGCCGCCGGCCGAGGAGGTCAAGGTGGGGCTGCAGATCCTGGAGTCGCTGAATCTGCGGCAGCGGGGTCTGGAGATCGTCTCGTGTCCGTCGTGCGGGCGGGCGCAGGTGGATGTGTACAAGCTGGCGGACGAGGTGACCGCCGGGCTGGAGGGCATGGATGTGCCGCTGCGGGTGGCGGTGATGGGCTGTGTGGTCAACGGTCCGGGGGAGGCGCGGGAGGCGGATCTGGGGGTGGCCTCGGGCAACGGCAAGGGGCAGATCTTCGTCAAGGGCGAGGTGATCAAGACGGTGCCGGAGTCGAAGATCGTGGAGACGCTGATCGAGGAGGCCCTGAAGATCGCCGAGCAGATGGAGAAGGACGGCATCGTGTCGGGGGAGCCGGCCGTCACCGTGAGCTGAACAGCACGGAACCGAAGGGGGCCCGAGCGTGACGATGGTGGAGAGCACCCGGCACCCACGTGACCTGAAGGCGCCGGCCGAGACGGAACCCGGTGAACTGTCCGAAGAGAACAGGGAGTTCCTGGTGCACGCGGTCGCCGGGACCGGAGGGCGTCTCGGGCCCCACCCGGGCGTGGTGGAACTCGCCGTGGCCCTGGTGCCGGGCGATGCCGATGTCGACGCACCGGTCCGGCGGTTCGGCATCCCGGAGCAGTTCCTCGCGCACGCCGGACGCGGCGAGGTGCCGGTCGGCATCGGCCTGACGCCCGTCCGGAGCACCGGCCGGACCAGCGCGAGCCCTCCCGCCGGGGGCGAGCCGCCGAAGCAACCACAGGACCGACAGGAGTCACCGCAATGACCATCGCGGAGTCCGAGTCGAAGCCGTCGCGGGCCGGGGAGTTCGACCTCGGCGCGCTGCTGGCCGAACGGGGAGCCGAGCGCTACGAGCTGCACGCCCGGTACCTCAACCACCAGCTCCCGCGCATGCTGCACACCATCGGCTTCGACAAGGTCTACGAACGGGCCGAGGGCGCCCACTTCTGGGACGCGGACGGCAACGACCACCTGGACATGCTCGCCGGATTCGGGGTGATGGGCCTGGGGCGCCACCACCCCGTGGTCCGCAAGGCGCTGCACGACGTCCTCGACGCCTCGCTCGCCGACCTCACCCGCTTCGACTGCCAGCCGCTGCCCGGTCTGCTGGCCGAGCGGCTGCTCGCGCACAGCCCTCACCTGGACCGGGTGTTCTTCGGCAACAGTGGAACGGAGGCGGTCGAGGGCGCGCTGAAGTTCGCCCGCTACGTGACCGGCAGACCGCGCGTCCTGTACTGCGAGCACGCCTTCCACGGACTGACCACCGGCTCCCTGTCCGTCAACGGCGAGTCCGGCTTCCGCGACGGCTTCGCCCCCCTGCTGCCCGACACGGCGGTACCGCTCGGCGATCTGGACGCGCTGGAGCGGGAGCTGGCCAAGGGCGATGTCGCCGCCCTCATCGTGGAGCCGATCCAGGGCAAGGGCGTGCACCCGGCCCCGCCCGGCTATCTGCGCGCCGCGCAGGAACTGCTGCACCGGCGCAAGGCGCTGCTGATCGCCGACGAGGTGCAGACCGGCCTCGGGCGGACCGGCGACTTCTACGCCTACCAGCACGAGGAGGGAGTCGAGCCGGACCTGGTGTGCGTGGCCAAGGCGCTCTCCGGCGGCTATGTGCCGGTGGGAGCCACGCTCGGCAAGGACTGGATCTTCCGCAAGGTCTACTCGTCGATGGACCGGGTGCTGGTCCACTCGGCCAGCTTCGGGGCCAACGCCCAGGCGATGGCCGCGGGCCTCGCGGTCCTGTCGGTCATGGAGAACGAGCACCTCGTCGCGCACGCCCGGGCCACCGGGGAGCTGCTGCGGTCCCGGCTCGCGGCACTGACCGGGAAGTACGAGCTGCTGGCCGAGGTCCGCGGCCGGGGCCTGATGATCGGCATCGAGTTCGGCCGGCCGCGGTCACTCAGGCTGCGCGGCCGCTGGACCGCGCTGCAGGCCGCGCGCAAGGGGCTCTTCGCACAGATGGTGGTCGTGCCGCTGCTGCGGCGGCACAGGATCCTCACCCAGGTCTCCGGCGATCACCTGGAGGTGATCAAACTGATTCCGCCGCTGATCATCGACGAGCGGGACGTGGACCGGTTCGTGGGCGCCTTCACGGCGGTGATGGACGAGGCCCACGACGGCGGTCTGGTGTGGGAGTTCGGCAGGACCCTGATGAAGCAGGCGGTCGCCGGCCGGTGAGACACTGGCCCCGTCCGGCCGTGCTGCCTGCCGGGTCGTGAACACCCGCCCCTTTTTGCCCGTGAGGCAAGAAATTTGCCCCACGGGCAAAAATGCTGCTGAATGGGGTCATGAGCACCCCCGAGAGCGAGCCGTCGGCCGAACCGGCCGCCGCGCTTCCCGCGGTCGCGCCGCACCTGCGCGCGCTGCGCCGCCGGGCAGGCCTGACCCTGGAGGCCGCGGCACGCGACGCGGGGCTGTCGCCCGCCCATCTCTCCCGGCTGGAGACCGGGCAGCGCCAGCCCTCGTTGCCCATGCTGCTCTCCCTGGCCCGGGTCTACGGTACGACCGTCTCGGAACTGCTCGGCGAGACGACCGCCGACCAGGACATGGTGCTGCGCGCCGCCGACACGGAGCCGACCGTCGCGGGCGGCTGGACGTACCGGCAGGCAGGCTCCCCCGGACGCGGGATGCAGGCCCTGCGGGTCGAGGTTCCCCACGGCTCCCAGAGCGGCATCGTGCGGGTCCACCCGGGCGAGGAATGGCTGTACGTCCTCAAGGGACGGCTGCTGCTGCGCCTGGGGGACGCGCTGCACCGGCTGGCCCCGGGCGACAGCGCGCACTTCGACTCGCTGACCCCGCACCGTATCGCCGCTCAGGACCCCGACGGAGTCGAGCTGCTCTTCGTCCATACCCTGTTGCAGAGCCCCACGGCCGCCCTGTGCCTGGGCCCCACCTATGGAGATGTGTCATGAAAGACCTGGAGGAGAAGTTCCCTCGCGCCCTGTGGGTGAGGCTGTTCGTCTACGTCGTGGTGGGGCACCTCTTCGCGGCCTTCATCTATCTGCTGTTCGCACTGGGCGCGAAGCAGTAGTCCCCGGAACCTGTCCGGGCAGTGCCCCTCCGTGAGGCGCTGCCCGGTCGGGTGGTTCCTCAGTGGTTCCTCAGTCGAGCAGGCGCTCGCGCAGCCGCTCCCGGTTTTCGGGGGTGAGTCCGAGCGCCGTCTCGAGGTAGGGGTCCACGCCGCCCCAGGTCTCCTCGATGGTTTCCAGGGCAGCCGACAGGTATTCGGCGCGGGCGTCGAACAGGGGGTCGAGCAGCTCCATGACCTCGGGGGAGTAGGCCGAGGCGGAGCTGCCGCTGCGACGCACCCGGTAGCGGCGGTGTGTGGCGCTGGACTTGAGGTAGTCGTCGAAGATCGCGTCCCGCTCCACGCCCAGGGCGAGCAGCGTCACCGCCACCGACAGGCCCGCGCGGTCCTTGCCCGCCGCGCAGTGCATCAGCGCGGGGACGCCGTCCTCGGCGAGCGAGCGCAGCACCTGGGAGTGCTCGGCGGTGCGTTCCCTGACGAGCACGCGGTACGAGGCGATCATCCGGCCCGCCCCCTTGCCGTCGGCGAGGATCGAGCGCAGCTGGTCCAGGTCGCCGTCGCGGACCATCCTCCAGAACTGGGCGCCGTCGGCCGGGTCGCTCAGCGGCAGGTTCACCTGGCGCACGCCGGGCAGTTCGATGTCGTGGCCGTCCAGCTTCTGGTCGGCCGCGTTGCGGAAGTCGAAGACGGTGTGCAGTCCCAGGGAGGACAGGAAGGTGGCGTCCGACGCGGTGGCGTGGGCGAGGTGACCGCTGCGGAACAGCACGCCGTGCCGTACCCGGCGGCCGTCCACGGTCGGCAGTCCGCCCACATCGCGGAAGTTCCGCACTCCGGTCAGCTCGGGTTCGGTCGACGGGATGTGCTGCGTCACGGGGGCCCCTCCCTCTCGCCGCCGACGGGGAGGCGCCGACGGATGTCACTCGACGATACGACATGCCTGCCGGGGGCAATGAGTTGTCCGCGGATCGGTCGGCAGGGGCGTTCCGGTCCCGCCGTCAGGCCGGAGCGGGACGTCCCCGATCGGGTACTTGAAGGCGTTCTGTCCGTTTAAGGCATTTCGCCATGAAATGCCCCGAAAGGGAGGGGGGTGGGGAGGGCGTGGTGAGCATCGTCATATCGGTGACGATGTGTTGCCGCCGTGCTTCGCGTAATTCTGTTGTTCCGCAAGGGAATTCGGAGGGTGCGGGAAATCCGGGGCGACTCTGGGTGACGGAATTCAGGTGAATGGATCACGGAAAAGGGCCTTCGCTCCGAACATCGCGCTTGTCCCTTTGCGCCGTGGTCGCCTACGTTCGCCATCGATCCGGACGGACGCCTAATCCTGCCGCCGCCCGGAGCCCACACACACTGACCCGTGTACGGCAGGAGCGGGGGACCCACAGGTATCACTGCCTGTTCCGGTCTCCGGAACAGGCTCGGGGTTAAGCCGCGTCCCGACGCGGCCGGGCATCTCCAGTCCGAACCCGACAGCTCACCTCGTAGGCGCCGGAGAGGAATTCGTCATGCCCGCAAAGGGTAAGCACCGCCGTTCCCGCGCTGTGCGTCTCACTCGTTCCATCGCCGTCGCCGGTGCCGGTGGCGCCGTGCTCGCCCTGCCGCTTCTCGGCGCCACCGGCGCGAACGCCGCCCCGGCGCAGGCGGCCCCGGAAAAGGCCGTCCAGTCGTTCTCCGTCGCCGGCGAGAAGGCTGACGGCAAGAAGGCCGACAGCGGCCGGAGCGGCGACGTCCGCACGTACATCGTGAAGAGCGGCGACCACCTGGCGAAGATCGCCGAGTCCGAGAACGTCGACGGCGGCTGGAAGCAGCTCTACGCCGACAACCGGGAGGCCGTGGGTGACGACCCGTCGCTCATCCACCCCGGTCTGAAGCTCTCGGTCGACGGCGAGGCCGCGACGAGCACGCCGAAGAAGTCGCCCTCCTCCGGCCCCGCCGGTTCCCTGGGGCTGCCCTCGTCGTCCGCTCCGTCCTCCGCGCCGAAGAAGTCCGCGCCGAAGGCCTCCTCCGACGCCACGACCGTGAAGCAGGCCGCGAACACCTCCGGTTACAGCTCGCCGGTGCCCGGTGGCGGCCTCGGCACCGCCTACAAGGTGGCCGGCAGCATGTGGTCCAGCGGCTACCACACGGGTGTCGACTTCGCCATCCCGACCGGCACCTCCCTGAAGGCCGTCGGCCCGGGCACCGTCGTCTCCGCGGGCTGGGCCGGTGCATACGGCAACCAGGTCGTCGTCCAGCTCGAGGACGGCCACTACGCCCAGTACGCCCACCTGTCCTCGCTGTCCGTCTCGGCCGGCCAGACCGTGAGCGGCGGCCAGCAGGTCGGCCTCTCGGGGTCCACCGGCAACTCGACCGGCCCGCACCTGCACTTCGAGATCCGCACCACGCCGAACTACGGCTCGGACGTGGACCCGGTCGCCTACCTCGGGGCGAAGGGCGTCTCCATCGTCTGACCCCCGCGGCGACCCGCCGGACACGCGCCGAAGGCCGGACCCCGATCCCCGGGGTCCGGCCTTCGGCGCGTTTCGGCCCCTCAACGTTCTTTCCGCCAAGGCTATTCCGGAACGGGGCAATGCTTCGGGAGTGGCTTATCTCACCGCGCGTCAACCCCTTCCTACGGTCGCGTAGGTCACATTCGAAAGGGAATCATGTCCCCTCGTGGCAGACGATTCGAAGAGTGACAGCACATCAGTGATCGGGTCGTACGTGGCGGTGGGGGACAGCTTCACCGAGGGCGTCGGCGACCCCGGCCCGGACGGGGCGTTCGTCGGCTGGGCCGACCGGTTCGCCGTACTTCTCGCCGACCGTCGCCCCGAAGGCGACTTCCGGTACACGAATCTCGCGGTGCGCGGAAAACTGCTCGACCAGATCATGGCCGACCAGGTTCCGCGGGCCGTCGAACTGGCCCCCGCACTGGTCTCCTTCTGTGCGGGCGGCAACGACATCCTCCGCCCCGGCACCGACCCCGACGAGGTGGCCGAGCGTTTCGAACGGGCTGTGGCCGCGCTCACGGCGGTCTCCGGCACGGTCCTGGTGACCACGGGGTTCGACACCCGGGGCGTGCCCCTGCTCAAGCATCTGCGCGGCAAGATCGCCACCTACAACGGGCATGTGCGGGCCGTCGCCGACCGGTACGGCTGCCCGGTGCTCGACCTGTGGTCCCTGAGGAGCGTCCAGGACCGCAGGGCCTGGGACACCGACCGGCTCCACCTGTCGCCCGAGGGACACACGCGTGTGGCGCTCCGCGCGGGCCAGAGCCTCGGCCTGGACGTCCCGGCGGACCCGGAGCAGCCCTGGCCCCCGCTGCCGCCGCGCGGCAACCTCGACGTCCGACGGGACGACGTCCACTGGGCGCGCGAGTACCTGGTGCCGTGGATAGGGCGCCGACTGCGCGGGGAGTCGTCGGGGGACCACGTGACGGCGAAGGGGACGCTGTCACCGGACGACATCAAGGTGCGGATCGCCTCGGTGGCGTAACGCCGGACGGACGCGACGGGCGGGGGCGCGGCGGGCGCGGGGGAGAGGACGAAGGCGGAGGGTGCGGGCACGGGGGCGCGGCGGGCACGGGGGCGGCCGCCCGCCCCCCCGCCCCGGGGAGTCGGAGCCCGGCGGGCCCGTCGCCCCGGGCGGCCGGTTCTGTCCCGTCCGCCACCGCGCTTTCGGCCCGTCCGCCCATAATGGGATGTCTGACCGACTCCGCTGGGAGGCATCGTGGCCGGTTTCCGTTCCCAGAGCTCCGGGCTCCGTGCGCTACGGCCCGCGGCCTTCGGCGCGGACCCGAGCGGGGAGCGCATGGCGCGCATCCGCAGATCCCCGCACTACCGGGACGGGGTGTTCCAGAACCCCGGGGGACCCACCCGGCCCCGGTCCGAGGGCTCGGCCCGGGACCTGGCGAAGAGCTACTTCGACAGGGAGACCCGGTACCACCGCGCGCCGCGCGGCACCGTGCCGGTGCACTCCACCACCCTCGCCGACCTGGCCCGCCCGCCGGCCACCGGGCTGCGTCTCACCTGGATGGGCCACTCCAGCGTGCTCACGGAGATCGACGGTCAGCGGGTCCTGTTCGACCCCGTGTGGGGCGAGCGCTGCTCCCCGTTCCCCTTCGTCGGGCCCCGGCGGCTGCACCCGGTGCCCCTGCCGCTGGCCGCGCTCGGCCCGGTCGACGTCGTGGTGATCTCGCACGACCACTACGACCACCTGGACCTGCCCACCGTCAAGGCACTGGCCGGCACGGACACGCTGTTCGCCGTGCCGCTCGGGGTGGGTGCCCATCTGGAGCACTGGGGCGTGTCCGCCGACCGGCTGCGCGAACTGGACTGGCACGAGGCGACGCGGGTCGGCGGGCTCACCCTCACGGCCACCCCGGCCCGCCATTTCTGCGGCCGGGGACTGCGCAACACCCAGCACACCCTGTGGGCCTCCTGGGTCGTGGCGGGTGCGGAGCACCGCGTGTACCACAGCGGTGACACCGGCTACTTCGACGGCTTCCAGGACATCGGCGCCGACCACGGCCCGTTCGACGCGACGATGATCCAGATCGGCGCGTACTCGGACTTCTGGCCCAAGGGCGGGCTGGACCCGATCCCGGGACCCGGTTCCTGGCCCGAGATCCACATGAACCCGGCCGAGGGCGTCCAGGCCCATCTGGACCTGCAGAGAGGCCGCCCGGACGGTGTCTTCCTGCCGATCCACTGGGGCACCTTCAACCTGGCGCCGCATCCCTGGGCGGAGCCCGGCGAATGGACGATGGCGGCCGCCGACGCGGTCGGTCAGCCCGCCGCCTTCCCCGTCCCGGGCCTGCCGTTCGAGCCCGCGGGAGAGCTGCCGACGAAGACGTGGTGGCGGGACGTGGGACACGTCCCGCACCACAAGTGGCCGCTGCCCGACCCTGTCACGGACGCCTCCGCCGCCGTCCACGAGGACCTGGACCTGGTGGGAGAGGACTGACACGGGGCAGGAGCCCAGGAGCCCAGAAGTCATGGCCTGCACTGCTACGGAGAGTGAGAATTCCGTGGACCTTCCTCGGGTGTGAAGGGCCCCGGGGGGTCGCCGTGACGGAGGGGCCGCGGCCGTCGCGACGGTGCGGGTGGGTGGACGCCGGAAGGGTGAGGGCCGGGGAGCCGTGAGCTCCCCGGCCCTCGGCATGTACCGGTGACCGCTTCTGACCAGGTCGGATCGAACTGTGACCGTTTCCGGGTGACTGCCTGACGGGTTTATCGGTCTGTCGTACGAAGCCTCATACCAGAGCGGGACGCTGTCCGGGCAAGTTTGTCAACTGGCCACCGCACGTGATGCGGTGGTGACTACGGTGAGTGTCGGTCGGGCGCGTCGCGCCCCGGGGCCATGGCCACCAGATCGGATCAGGGAGCGGGGACCGGTACGTGCAGGCAGAAGGCGGACGAGGGAGCCGACGGGGCGAGGAGTCCCGCCGACCGGGCCCGGCCGGCGTCTCGGGCGCGACCGGCACCCGGAACCGAAGGACCAGTACCGGTTCACGGACCAGTACCAGCTCGAGGACACCGATGCACGGCTCCCGCGCTCCGGCCTCCCGCACGGACCGGAGGGAGGGCGGACGGCACGGACGCCCGCCCTCCCGGCCCGCCCCCGAGCTCCCCGAGACGCAGTTACGGCCCCAGCTGCTGAGGCTCGCCGTGCTGCCGCCCGTCGCGGTCGCCCTCAGCGCCTGCGCGGCCGTGCTGTTCACGGTCCGCTCCACCGGGGTACGACCCGGTGCCACGCTGTGGAGCGTGCTCGGCGGCGCGGGGTCGGTGGCCCTGGCCGGCATCGTCGTCGCCGCCGTGGCCGCCGACCGAGCCGCCCGCTCCGTGCACGAGCGGGTGGAGAGCCTGCGCCGGAGCACGGCCCGGCGCGAGGCCGACCTGGGTGGCCTGGTGGACGCCCTGCGCCGGGGGGAGGGACCGCCACCCCGGGGGCAGCGCGACAGGACGCCGGAGGACGCCGACGACTTCGACCTGCTCGCCGCCGACCTGTCCCGGGCGCACGACGGTGCCGTCACCGCCGTCGTGCAGGCGTCCCAGCTCTCCAGCCAGGCGGGCAGCGAACAGAAACTCGAGGTGTTCGTCAACCTGGCCCGGCGCCTGCAGTCCCTGGTGCACCGCGAGATCTCCCTCCTCGACGAGATGGAGAACGAGATCGAGGACCCCGACCTGCTCAAGGGCCTCTTCCACGTCGACCACCTCGCCACCCGCATCCGCCGCCACGCCGAGAACCTCGCCGTGCTCGGCGGGGCCGTCTCCCGGCGGCAGTGGAGCAACCCCGTCCCCATGACCGAGGTGCTGCGCTCGGCCATCGCCGAGGTCGAGCAGTACTCGCGGGTCAAACTCGTCCCGCCGATCGACGGCACCCTGCGCGGGCACGCCGTCGCCGACGTCATCCACCTGCTGGCCGAACTCGTCGAGAACGCCACGCTGTACTCCGCCCCGCACACCCAGGTGCTACTCCGCGCCGGCCTCGTCACCTCCGGGCTCGCCGTCGAGGTCGAGGACCGCGGGCTCGGCATGCCCATGGGCGAGCAGGAGCGGATGAACGCCCTGCTCGCCGACCCGGACCAGGTCAATGTGGCCAGCCTGCTGGCCGACGGACGCATCGGCCTGTTCGTGGTCTCGCAGCTCGCGAAGCGCCACGGCATCCATGTCCGGCTGCAGAGCAACATCTACGGCGGAGTGCAGGCCGTGCTCGTCGTGCCGCAGGCACTGCTGGGCGCCGAGCCGTGGGTCGCGGGGCAGAGCATGGGACAACCGCGAGAGATCGACGCGGTGCCGGACGCGGAGTACGGCGGCGGGCCGACGCCCCGGACCGGGCACCCGGTACCCGCGCCCGGAGGCGTCCCGCTGTCCGGGCCCGCCGGGTACGGGGCCGGCCCGCTGCCCGATCCGCGGGCGGGCGCCGGACCCGGACCGCTGCAGGGACCCGGGGCGCCCCGCCACCCGGTGCCGCACACCGCGGGACCACGCTCGCACCGCCGCGACCGGACCGCCGTTCCGGCCCCGTCGCCCCCCGACGGCGTGGCGCCACCCCTGCCGCTGCGCGGCGCCCGCGCGGTACGGGCCAACCCGGCCGAGGCGGCTCCCGGCGTCAACCCCGACGACCGGCGGACCCTCGCGGAGAACGGGGCGGGGTCCGCTCCCCTCACCCCGCGCGACGGCACGGTGCACGGCAGCACGGACAAACCCCGACTGCCCCGCCGCCGCGCCCAGGAACACCTCGTGCCCCAGCTCCGCGACGGTCCCGCACCGCGTCAGGAGACCGAGCACGTCGCCGGTCACGATCCCCACCTGGTGGCGGCCTTCCAACGGGGCGTCAGTCTCGCCGAAACCCAACAGCCCACCGACGCCGACGACATGGGGCGCGACGACATGGGGCGCCCCGACAACACCGGCGAGCACATGGTGGGCGACCCCACGGCGTCCGTGTCCCTGCCGTCCATGCTGCCGACACGGCCCATGGACGCCTACCCCATGGACCCGCTCCCCACCACGCAGCCCCGTGCCATGGAACCCCACACCATGGAGTCCCACACCACGGAGGCACACCATGTGCCCGCGGTGTCCCGGGAAATGCGTGGTGCCCATGACGGGGTGCCCGCGCCCCGCACCGACCACACCGCCCGGGACGACGGGAGTGCACCCGCCGGATGAGCATGCCCGCACCCACCCCCACCGCTCCCGCAGACCTTCGTACCCCAAGGAGTCGATCCACCATGGCGAGCGATGCGCCGACCGCCCACGTGTCCGATCTCGACTGGCTGATGAGCGGCCTCGTACAACGGGTACCGCACACGTCGAGTGCCGTGCTGCTCTCCTGCGACGGGCTGGTGAAGTCCGTGCACGGCCTCGACGCGGACAGCGCCGACCACATGGCCGCCCTGGCCTCCGGCCTCTACTCGCTCGGCCGCAGCGCCGGCATCCGCTTCGGCGACGGCGGCGACGTCCGGCAGGTCGTCGTCGAACTCGACTCGACCCTGCTGTTCGTCTCCACCGCCGGTTCCGGCACCTGCCTCGCGGTGCTGGCCGGCCGCGAGGCCGACGCGGCGGTGCTCGGCTACGAGATGGCGATGCTGGTCAAGAGCGTCCGGCCGTATCTGATGACCGCTCCCCGGCAGCCCGCCGCCGAACCCCCGGTGATGAGGCCTTGAACGTGGCGACGGCCGGCGACGGCCCCTGGCTGGACGACGCGGCCGGGCGGCTGGTGCGCCCCTTCACCGTCAGCGACGGCCGGACCCGCCCCACCGTCGAACTCGACCTGATGTCACAGGTGATGGCCACCGGGGCCACCCCTTTCGGCTACCTCGGACCCGAGCACGCGCAGGCGCTCGACCTGTGCCGCGCGCCCCTCCCGGTCGCCGAGGTCGCCGCCCATCTCAAGCTGCCGGTGGCCGTCACCAAGGTGCTGCTGGCGGACCTCGTCGACTGCGGGGGGCTCACCACCAAGCCCCCCGTGTTCGCCCACAACCCGACGGACCGGGCCCTTCTGGAGGCAGTGCTCGATGGACTACGACGACAGCTCTGACCGCGGCACCGGCACCGACCCGTTCCCCACCGCGCTCAAGATCCTCGTGGCGGGCGGCTTCGGCGTGGGCAAGACCACCTTCGTCGGCGCGGTCAGCGAGATCGCGCCGCTCAGCACGGAGGAACTGCTCACCACGGTCAGTGCCGCCACCGACCGGCTCGACGGAATCGAGAACAAGGTCGAGACGACCGTGGCGATGGACTTCGGCCGTATCACCCTGGACCCGGAGCATGTGCTGTACCTGTTCGGCACACCGGGCCAGGAGCGGTTCTGGTTCATGTGGGACGAGCTCTGCGAGGGCGCCCTCGGCGCGGTCGTCATCGCCGACACCCGGCGCCTGGAGGAGTGCTTCGCCGCCGTCGACTTCTTCGAGCAGCGTGGCCTCGACTTCGTCATCGCCGTCAACGAGTTCGACGGAGCCTTCCGCTACGACCCCCAGGAGGTGCGCGCCGCCCTGGACCTGACCGACGAGATCCCCGTCGTGTGCTGCGACGCCCGGATCTCCAGTTCGGGCGTCCGGACCCTGCTGACCCTGGTACGCCACCTCCTCGCCCACGCCCCGGCCCCCGCCACGGGGTATGGCGCCCACATGTGATCCCCGCACACCGTCACGGAGCCCATCCATGCGTTCTGCCCACACCCAGGGAGCCCGCCCATGAGCTACGACCCGCCCCGCCCGGCCGGTCGTCTGCTGCTCACCCCCGAGGACAAGGAGGCGCCGGCCCGCACCCTGCGGCTGCGCCGGCTGGGTCTGGGCGAACGCCCCGAGCCCCTGCTCGACGCCTTCGCGTACGGACTCTCCGAACTCACCGGGGCGGCGTACGCCATGGTCAACTTCCTGGGGGAGGAAGGGCAGTTCTTCGCCGGTCTGCACGCCCCGGCGGTCGCGCCCGTCGTCCGCGGCGACGGCACCGGCGCCCTGCTGGGCCGGACACTGCCCCGCGACCACGGCTTCTGCCCCCATGTGGTGGCCCGGCGCAAGGCACTGGCCCTGGGGGACGTGAGCGACTATCCGCGGTTCGCGGGCAATCCGGTCGTGGACGAGTTCGGGGTGCGCTCCTACCTGGGCGCCCCGCTCATCGACAGCACCGGCATGGTGCTGGGCACCGTGTCGGTCTCCGACATCCAGCCACGGGCCTGGGGACAGGCGGGGCTCACCGCCATCAAGGAACAGGCCGCGGATCTCGTCGTACGGCTCGACCGCGGGGAGAGCGACAGACCGGTGTGGTGAGCCCGCGGCCCGGCGGCGAGGGCGGGGCCGATGGGGTGACGGCGTGAAGGAAAGCTGTGGCCCCGCTTAAGAAATCCTCGATGGACCGGTGAGGGTGGCGTACGGCAGATTGCAGTGCGAATCCACTCCGCTTCCCGGCCTGGGCTGCTCCGGCGTGCCCGGGAGCCGGGACTCACCCTCAGGAGCCATGGCGTTGAAGGCGCTCGTCAAGGAGAAGGCCGAACCCGGGCTGTGGCTCGCGGACGTTCCCGAGCCGGCCGTCGGGCCCGGGGACGTACTGATCAAGGTGCTGCGCACCGGTATCTGCGGCACCGACCTGCACATCCGGTCCTGGGACGGCTGGGCCCGCCAGACGATCAGCGCTCCGCTGGTCCTCGGGCACGAATTCGTCGGCGAGGTCGTCGAGACGGGCCGGGACGTCGACGAGATCAAGACCGGCGACCGGGTCAGCGGCGAGGGCCACCTCGTGTGCGGCAAGTGCCGCAACTGCCTGGCCGGACGACGGCACCTGTGCCGCGCCACCGTCGGGCTCGGCGTCGGTCGCGACGGCGCGTTCGCCGAGTACGTCGTGCTGCCCGCGACCAACGTCTGGGTGCACCGCGTGCCCGTCGACCTCGACGTCGCCGCGATCTTCGACCCGTTCGGCAACGCCGTGCACACCGCCCTGTCCTTCCCGCTCGTCGGGGAGGACGTCCTGATCACCGGCGCCGGACCGATCGGCCTGATGGCCGCCGCCGTGGCCCGGCACGCCGGAGCCCGCCATGTCATGATCACCGACATCAGTGAGGAGCGTCTGGAACTCGCCCGCAAGATCGGCGTGAGCCTGGCGCTGAACGTGGGGGAGTCGGCCATCGCCGACGGGCAGCAGATCCTCGGCCTGCGCGAGGGATTCGACGTCGGCCTGGAGATGTCCGGCCGCCCCGAGGCGATGCGGGACATGATCGCCAACATGACCCACGGCGGCCGGATCGCGATGCTGGGCCTGCCGGCCGAGGAGTTCCCGGTCGACTGGGCCCGGATCGTCACCTCGATGATCACCCTCAAGGGCATCTACGGCCGGGAGATGTTCGAGACCTGGTACGCCATGTCGGTGCTGCTGGAGGGCGGCCTCGACCTCGCCCCCGTGATCACCGGCCGGTACTCCCACCGCGACTTCGAGGCGGCGTTCGAGGACGCGGCGAGCGGCCGCGGCGGCAAGATCATCCTCGACTGGACGTCCTGACCCCGGCAGCTCCGTCCCGGCACCTCCGTCCAGGCACCCCGCGCCGGGCGCACCCGCCCGGGGCCTTCCTCGGCATCCCCCTCATCCGCGAGCACCTTCATCCACCAGGAGCCTTCCCATGTTCGACTCCGTGCGCGACGACCTCCGCACCACCCTCGACGAGATCCGCGCCGCCGGACTGCACAAGCCCGAGCGGGTGATCGGCACCCCGCAGTCCGCCACCGTGAACGTCACCGCGGGCGGCCGGCCCGGTGAGGTCCTCAACTTCTGCGCCAACAACTACCTCGGCCTCGCCGACCACCCCGAGGTGCTCGCCGCCGCCCACGAGGCCCTCGACCGCTGGGGCTACGGCATGGCCTCGGTGCGCTTCATCTGCGGCACGCAGGAGGTGCACAAGGAGCTGGAGGCCCGGCTGTCGGCGTTCCTCGGCCAGGAGGACACGATCCTCTACTCGTCCTGCTTCGACGCCAACGGCGGCGTGTTCGAGACACTGCTCGGCCCGGACGACGCGGTGATCTCCGACGCGCTCAACCACGCGTCGATCATCGACGGCATCCGGCTGTCCAAGGCCCGCCGCTTCCGCTACGCCAACCGTGACATGGCCGACCTGGAGCGCCAGTTGAAGGAGGCCACCGAGGGCGGGGCGCGGCGCAAGCTGATCGTCACCGACGGCGTCTTCTCCATGGACGGCCACGTCGCGCCGCTGGACGAGATCTGCGACCTCGCCGACCGCCACGACGCCATGGTCATGGTCGACGACTCGCACGCCGTGGGCTTCGTCGGGTCCGGCGGGCGCGGCACCCCCGAACTGCACGGCGTCATGGACCGCGTCGACATCCTCACCGGCACCCTCGGCAAGGCGCTCGGCGGTGCCTCCGGCGGCTATGTCGCCGCCCGCGCGGAGATCGTCGCCCTGCTGCGCCAGCGCTCCCGGCCGTACCTGTTCTCGAACACCCTCGCCCCGGTCATCGCGGCGGCCTCGCTGAAGGTCCTCGACCTGCTGGAGTCCGCGGACGACCTGAGGGTCCGGCTGGGCGAGAACACCGCCCTGTTCCGCCGCCGGATGACCGCCGAGGGCTTCGACCTCCTCCCCGGCGACCACCCCATCGCCCCGGTGATGATCGGCGACGCGTCCCGCGCGGGACGCCTGGCGGAGCTGCTGCTGGAACGCGGTGTGTACGTGATCGGCTTCTCCTACCCCGTGGTGCCCGAGGGACAGGCCCGGATCAGGGTCCAGCTGTCCGCGGCCCACTCCACCGAGGACGTGAACCGCGCGGTGGACGCCTTCGTGGCGGCGCGGGCGGAGCTCGACGCCTGAGCGGAGCGCGCGGCGGCGTTCGCGGGGGTCCGGCCCGGGGGAGTCTGAGAGAATCCGGTCTCATGATCGAGGCACGGCGGCTCCACATCCTGCGTGCGGTGGCCGACCACCGTACGGTCACGGCGGCGGCCGCCGCGCTGTACCTGACCCCCTCGGCCGTGTCCCAGCAACTCACCGCGCTGGAGCAGGAGACCGGCCACCGGCTGGTGGAGCGCAGCGCCAAGGGGGTACGGCTGACACCGGCCGGCGAAATCCTGCTCGACCACACCCATGCGGTCCTCGCCCAGCTGGAGCGGGCCGCGGCCGAACTCGCCGCCTACAGTTCGGGCGCGGCCGGCACCCTCACCGTGGCCTCCTTCGCGACCGGGATCGCCCAGGTCGTCGTGCCCGCCCTGGTCCGCCTCGCCGCCACGGCACCGGGTATCCGCATCCACGTCCAGGACGCCGAGGGCGACGCCAGCCTGCCGATGCTGCTGGACCGGCAGATCGACGTCGCCGTGGCCGTGGAGTACCGGGGAGCGCCGTCCGCCGGCGACCCGCGGCTGACCCACGTGCCGCTGTACGCGGAGCCCTTCGACGCGGTCGTCCCCGTCACCCACCGGCTGGCCGACCTGCCCGAGGTGCCGCTCGCCGAGCTGGCCAAGGACCCGTGGATCGGCCCCTACCCCGGCAACCCCTGCCATGACGTAATCGTCCTGGCCTGCGAGAACGCCGGATTCCAGCCCCGCCTCGAGCACACTTCGGACGACTTCCGCGCGGTGGTGGCGCTGGCCTCGGCGGACGTGGGGGTCGCCCTGGTCCCGCGCTCGGCGCTGCGCGGCACGGACCTGACGGGCGTCGTCGTCCGCCCCGTCGACGGTGTGGCACCCACCCGCCGGGTCTTCGCCGCCGTACGCCGGGGAGCCGAGGAACACCCGCTGATCCGGCCCGTACTGGACGCGCTGAGCGAGGCCGCCGCAGCACCGTAGGCAGCCGGCCCCCGTCCCGTGACCGGTTGTCAGTGGCAGCCGCTACGGTGCCTGCCATGCCGGATGCCGAAGACGTACGACGGATCGCCCTGTCCCTGCCGGACACCACGGAGAAGATCGCCTGGAGCATGCCCACGTTCCGGGTCGCGGGAAAGATGTTCGCCACCCTGCCCGAGGACGAGACCTCCATCGCCGTGCGCTGCCCCAAGGAGGAGCGCGACGAACTGGCCCTCGCCGAACCGGAGAAGTTCTGGATCGCGGACCACGAGGCGCAGTCCGCCTGGGTCAGGGTCCGCCTCACCGCCCTCGACGGCGAGGACGAACTGCGCGACGTCCTCGCCGACTCCTGGCGCCAGGCGGCCCCGCCCCGGCTGCTCGAGGAACACCCCCGGCTGGGGCTGCCGTCCATGGGCTGAACCGACGGGCGTCGCCGTTCGTTCAGCCCGCGACGAAGCCCGCGATCCGCTGCCGGAGCGAGGCGGCGTCGAGACCGTGCGCGGCGACATGCTCCTCGAGCTGCCCGTACCGTCGCAGCTCCCGTCGCCCCACGCCCAGCCCCAGCACCCGGTGCGGCACGTCGGCCAACGCGTCGTCGGCCGACGCGGTCGACGTGCCCGCCAGGTACGGCTCGACGAGGACCACGTCCGTACCGGTGGCCCGCCGCAGCGCGGCCGCCCGCTCCGGCGAGACGCGCAGCACCCGGTCGTGGAGCACCCACAGCACGTCCAGTGTGGAGGTGGCGGCCGGTCCGTGCTTCTCGCCGCCGGTCACCAGGCCCATCAGCCCCGGCAGATCCGCGAACCCGTAAGAACGTGTGTGTTCCTCGGTGATCGTCATACGGCGATCGTGCAACCTCGACCAAACTTCAGGTCAAGCCCCGCCGTGCAAACGGGTGCGCGATCACCCTCCCGAGTGCGGTATTGTTTCCGTGCACGTTGATCCGGGGGAATCCCCAGGTCAGACGGGCATCGGGACGTGGCGCAGCTTGGTAGCGCACTTGACTGGGGGTCAAGGGGTCGCAGGTTCAAATCCTGTCGTCCCGACTGGAGACAGTCGCAGGCAAGGGCCGGTTCCGGAGCAATCCGGAACCGGCCCTTGATCATTGTTGGGGACCAGCTGGGGACCGGCGTCCTTGACCGGCCTCAGCAGGTCACGACGATCGGTTTCGGGAGCGAGCGCGGCGCGCGCAGCACGCTGAGGTGGGTGGAGAGCGCCGCCCCGGCAGCGGTGATCTTGTGTACGTCCGGGTGCAGGTGGCGCTGGGTGGTGGTCAGTGATCCGTGGCCGGCGATCCTGCGGAGGACGTGGATGTGGACTCCGGTGTCGGCGAACCAGGTCAGTCCGGTGTCCCGGAGGTCGTGGCGGCGCAGGTGCTCGTGGCCGAGCCCGGTGACCACGTCGTCCCAGTGCGTGGCGTCGCGCAGGACGGCGGTGGAGATGCGTCCGCCACGCGGGCCGGTGAACAGGCGGCGTCCGGGTCGGGGCCGGCGGACAGGATGCGCTGGGCGGCGAGGGGACGGATCTCCCCGCCGATGGGAACCTTGCGGGCCTGTGTGCCCTTGGCGCCCCTGTCGGACAGCCCGCCGGGCGCGGGTGTGATCTGACGCCGCACGGTCCAGATCCACTGGGTGGTGTCGATGTCTCCGACGCGGCGGCCTGAGACCTCGCCGATTCGTGCGGCGGTGCACGCGGAGAAGATGACCACGTCTCCCCAGCCGCTCCCTGGTGCGGGCCGCTGACGAAGCTGCGGCCTGCCTCCGGCCAGGTGAGCGCGTAGTGTGACATGGCAGGGCGACCTGATGACGGCGCCCGGCGCCGGGAGGAAGCACCATGGCGCACAACCCGTGGCAGCGATGGGAGCGGGGCCGGACCGGGGGCGGCATGGTCGCGCGATCGCAGCAGCGTGTTCTGGACCGGCACCGGTTGCGGCACCTGCTGGACGCGGTCGGGGCGGTCAGCACCGACATGGATACCCGCACTGTGCTGCGCCGCATCGTGGAAGCGGCCGCCGACCTCGTCGCCGCGCGCTATGGGGCGCTGGGCGTGCTCGACGAGAGCGGAAAGGTCATCGACCTGATCACCGTGGGCATCGACGATCCGCGGCTGTGCGCTGCGATGGGTCTGCCGCAGGGCCACGGCCTGTTGCACACCATGGTGGACGACCGGGAGCCGTTGCGGGTGGCGGATGTGGCCGGGCATCCTCGTGCAGCCGGTTTTCCGCCCGGGCATCCGGTCATGCGGACTCTGCTGGGCGTTCCGCTCATGGTGCGCGGCACGGTCTACGGTGACCTCTACGTCGCCGACAAGAGGGACGGCACGCTTTTCGATGACGACGACGAGGGCCTGCTGACGGCCCTGGCCAGTGCCGCGGGCGTCAGTCTCGAGAACGCCCGTCTGTACGAGCAGCTCAGACGGGCCGCCGAGCACTTCCAGCGCCGCATGCTGCCCGTACTTCCCGACCTTGCGCCGCTGACGGCCGCCGCCCGCTACGAGCCCGCCTCCGAGCTGCCCAGGCTGGGCGGGGACTGGTACGACGCCATGGCCCTGCCGGACGGCGCCATCTGTGTCGTGGTGGGCGACGTGACCGGCCACGACGTGGAGGCCGCCCCGCTGATGGGGCAGATCCGCAACATGCTGCGGGCGCTCGCCTTCGACCGGGGTGGGCCGCCCGCCCTGGTCGTGTCCCGGCTGGACCACGCCCTGACGATGTTCGAGGATCCGCCGACGGCCACCCTGGTGTTCGGCCGCATCGAGCGCACCGGTGGAGCGGGCGGGGGGTACACGTTCGGCTGGAGCAACGCGGGGCATCTGCCGCCGCTGCTGGTCGGCGCGGACGGCGGCACCCGCTACCTGGCACCCGCCCGTCACGGGATCCCGGTGGGGATCGAGGCGTCCGTCCCCCGGTTCAGCCACGAACTCCCCCTCCCGCCCGGCAGCACCCTGCTGCTGTTCACCGACGGACTGGTCGAGCGCCGCGACCAGGACATCGACACGGGACTGGCCGAGCTGGCCGAGCAGGCCGCCCGCCTGGCCACGGCCCCGCTGGAGGAGCTGTGCGACGCTCTGATCAGCCGGAGCCGACAGGTGTTCGACGACGACGTCGCCCTGCTCGCCCTGCGCATCCCCTCGGACGGCCCGGCACGGTGAGACACACACCCTGACCGCTCGGCGTGCCGGGGTGCGCGGGCGGTCGCCCGGACGGGAGGCGGTCAGGCCGGCAGCAGGGTGCGCAGGGCGTGGGGCCGGCGAGGAATGGGCGGCCCGGGGCGACACCGTGACGTCGGCCAGGGCATGGCTCAGTCCTCGCCGGCCCCACGTCCCGGGCGGCGGCGTAGGCTGCGGATCAGACGCCCGAGCGGGTCATGGCGGTGGTCGACGACGCGTTCCTTCATCGGGATGATCGCGTTGTCGGTGATCTTGATGCCGGCGGGGCAGACCTCGGTGCAGCACTTGGTGATGTTGCACAGCCCCAGTCCGTGCTGTTCGCGCAGCATCCCGCGCCGGTCGGCGGTGTCGAGAGGGTAACCAACTGCTGGTTCTCGGGGGTGGTTGAGTGTGCGTAACCATGTATGGGTGAGTGTCGTTGGCAGTGTGTGAACCTGACGGAATGGGCGAAGACGCAGGGCGTGCATCCGCAGACCGCGTATCGCTGGTTCCGTGAGGGGACGTTGCCGGTACCGGCTCAGCGGGTCGGGCCACGCACGATCCTGGTGAACATCGAGGCCCACACCGCGTGGGAAGCTGTGGGTGGCCTCGGGCTGCATGCCCGTGTCTCCTCCCGCGATCAGAAGGCTGACCTGGAGCGCCAGGTCGCTCGGCTGTCGGCATGGGCGGCGAAGACCGGCATCAAGGTGGTGCGGGTTGAGTCCGAGATCGCATCCGGCATGAACGGCGCCCGCTCCAAGGCCCGTCGCATGCTTGCCGATTTGGCGGTGACCACCATGGTGGTCGAGCACAAGGACCGGCTGGGCCGTATGAACGTCGAACTCGTAGAAGCCGCACTGTCCGCGTCGGGGCGCCGCCTGCTGGTCCTCGACGAAGGTGAAGTCGAAGACGACCTCGTGCGCGACATGGTGGAGGCACTGACGTCGTTCTGCGCTCGCCGGTACGGCCGCAGGTCGGCGGCGAACCGGGCGCGAAAGGCGTTGGAGGCCGCCGAGCATGGCTGACCTCCGCCCGATCGACGTCCCGTTCGTCGCACTGGGCCCCACCGGTGTGGCGGTACGCACCCGGCTCAAGGGCCTCACGCCCGGGGACGAGCAGGTGCTGCGCCTGGTCGGCGCGCATCTGGGGTCGCTGGCCGCGAGGGATCTCGCGGCCCGCTGCCGTGATGGGCTCGGCCACTCCACAAAGACCTGGGCGGCGCGGAAGCGGGAGCTGACCGCCGCCTCGTCGTCCCGGTGGGGCGGGGCGATCACGAAGGCCACGCATGACCAGTGGGCCTTGTCGCGTCGCTGCCAACTCGCCCACATCCAAAGCCTTGAGGCCGGTATCACCACGATCCGGCACCGCCTGTCCCGGCCGGTCGGCCAGCAGGGCACCAGGCGCGCTCCGGGCGGCTACCGTTCGAAGAAGGAGTGGTTCCAGAAGACCCGGCGTCTGCATGTCCTCCAGGAGCGGCTGGAGCGAGAGCGGGCCGACCGTGAGGCCGGCGTCGTCCACGTCGTGCGCGGCGGCAGGCGCCTGGCCCGTCATCGGCACCACCTCGGCGCCGCGCGGCTCACCGAGAGCCAATGGCGCGAGCGGTGGGAGGCCGAGCGCTGGTTCCTTGCTGCGGACGGGGAGTCCGGGAAGCGGTACGGGAACGAGACGATCCGCGTCACCCCGGACGGTCAGGTGAGTATCAGGCTCCCTGCCCCGCTCGCCGGGCTGGCGAACGCCCGGCACGGCCGGTACGTACTGGCCGCAAAGGTCTCGTTCCCGCACCGCGGCGAGGAATGGGCGGACCGGGTGGAGGCGCACCGGGCGGTCGCCTACCGCATCCACCTGGACGTGGAACGCGGACGCTGGTACCTGACCGCCGCGTGGCAGATCCCGCCCACCAGGACCATCCCGATCGACGCCGCCCTCGCCGAAGGTGTGATCGGTGTGGACACCAACGCCGACCACCTTGCGGCCTGGCGCCTGGATGCCCACGGCAACCCGGTCGGGCGGCCCCGCCGCTTCTCCTACCGGCTCAGCGGGTCGGCCGGTCACCGGGACGCCCAGGTCCGCCACGCGCTGTCCCGGCTGCTGCACTGGGCGAAGACCTGCGGCGTCAAGGCGATCGCCGTCGAGGACCTCGACTTCACCGCCGAGAAGACCCGCGAGAAACACGGGAGGCGCAAGCGGTTCCGGCACCTGATCTCCGGCATGCCCACCGGCAGACTCCGCGCCCGCCTCACCTCGATGGCGGATCAGACCGGCATCAGCATCATCGCCGTCGACCCGGCCTACACCTCGAAATGGGGCGCCCAGCACTGGCAGAAGCCCTTAACCGGCAAACACCGCAAGGCGACCCGGCACGATGCGGCGAGCATCGCGATCGGGCGACGCGCCCAGGGGCACCCGATCCGGCGACGGACGACACCGCCCCCTGCTCACCGGAGTGATGAGCAGGGGCATCGGACCGTCCAGGCCCGACCGGAGGCTCTCGGGCGCGAGGGACCCCGTCCCCGCACTCCCGGACCACGGACACGATCCGTGCCGCCGGACGCGGCGAGCACGCGGGCGACCAGGACACCCAACACCGTTCGGGATGTCCGCAGTGAGCAGGTATGGGTCCAGGACTCACTCCTGCTCACTGGCTAGGAACGGTGCATGTCGAGTTCGGCGTGGCGGATGAAGAACCTCGGGCCGGCGAAGGCCGGCTTGTCGTCCTCGTGGTCGCGGATGACGTGACGGACGTCCTGGCACAGCCGGCACTCGATGCACTTGCGGAACTCCTGGGCTCGCCCCACCTCCTCCTGCCGCATCCGGTATTCGCCGGGCCGCAGATGAGGCGGCGGGGCGAAGGAGGGAACCTGCCGGGCCCTGGCGTAGTGGAAGCCCACGTCGGTGACCAGGTCGCGGATGACGGGGAAGGTCCGCAGCGGCGTGATCGTGATGCTGTCGGAGGGCAGTGTCGACAGCCGCGCCCTGCACATCAGTTTCGGGCGGCCCTCGATCTCGGCGCTGCACGAGCCGCACGTGCCGGCCTTGCAGTTCCAGCGCACCGTGGGGTCGCCGGCCTGCGTGGCCTGCAGCCGCAGGACAGCGTCCAGGACCACCGCACCGTCCTCGACCGGCACGGTGTACTCCACAAGTGAGCCGCCGGAGGTGTCGCCGCGCCGGACGCGGAGCAGCAGATCGCGCCCCATGGCCGATGCCCCCTTTCCGCGGGCTGATTCGAGGTCAGAAGAACCGCGGGTCCTGGATCACACCACTGGCGACCAGCCGTACGGAGCCGTCGGCGAGCGCGACCCGGACCAGCGAGGCCCGGGCGAACCTGCCGTGGTGCGGATTGAGCCGCGACCCCCAGGTCCACGCCCGATAGCGGACGGGGTGCCGGGCGAAGTCGTTCAGGCGGCCATCGACCGCGTGGCGGCACGAGTGGCACGAGTGGGTGTACAGCCACAGCAGAACGGCGTTGACGACCGGGACCAGGCTGCCCAGACCCATGCCGACGCGTCCGCGGAAGTCGAAGGCGATGACCGCGTCCCAGGTCAGGATGAGGTTGAGGACGAGGGCCGCGTAGAGGCCGCGTAGAGGAAGTACCGGTGGACGTTCTGCAGCAGTAGTGGGAAGCGGGTCTCCCCGCTGTAGCGGCGGTGCGGCTCCGGAACCGCACCGCCGGGGGTGCCGCCCACCAGGAGCGGTGGTGCGCCTTGCGGTAGTAGTGGCAGGTCAGGCGGAACCCGAGCGGAAAGATCAGGGTGATCACAGCCGGGGCACCGTCTGTGGCCTTCCTTCGCCGGTGCCGGTGCCGGCACCGGGGCCGTCGATCCGGTCACCGGGAGCCTTCTCTACTCAAGACCGCCGGACAAGGGCAGAGCGTGCGATCTCGGGGCAACTTCTCCGGGCCGTACGACAGGCGGAGCCGAGCGGATACCCGCACGCGGATGGCGTAGGCCCGCCAGCCGGGGCGCTCACGCGGTGGTACGACGGGCAGAGGGCAGCAGCGAACACCGGAAGGACGTCTGGGATGCCGAAGGTCGCCATCAACGGGCTCGGCCGTATCGGCCGTGCCGCGCTGAAGATCCTGCACGACGTGGACGGTGTTGAGCTCGCGGCCGTCAACGACCTCATCGAGGTGGACGATCTCGCCTACCTGCTGGCGCACGACAGCGTCTACGGCCGCTACGGCAGGACGGTCGCGGTGAGCGACGGCGCGCTGAGCATCGACGGGCACAACGTGCCGGTGTACGCCGAACGCGATCCGGCCCGGCTGCCGTGGAGGGAACTGGGCATCGACCTGGTCCTGGAGTGCACCGGAGCCTTCCGCCGCGAGGAGGAGCTGCGGCGCCACCTCCAGGCGGGGGCGCGCTTCGTCATCCTGTCCGCGCCGGCCCGGACGGAGACGGTGGCCACCGTGGTGCACGGCGTGAACCAGGCCCCGGACGGCGTGCAGGTCATCTCCTGCGCGAGCTGCACCACCAACTGCATCACCCCGGTGGTCGAGGTACTGGACCGCCGGATCGGGATCGAACGGGCGATCATGTCCACCGTCCACGCCTACACCTCCACCCAGCAGCTCGTTGACGGACCCAGCCGGGACGTGCGCCGCGGCCGAGCCGCCGGCGTCAACATGGTTCCCGCGTCCACCGGGGCGGCGCTGGCCACCACCCGGGCGCTGCCCGCACTGGCCGGGCGCTTCGACGGGGTGGCGATCCGGGTTCCGGTGCCGGTCGGCTCGGTCGCGGACATCGTGGCCGTCACCGCCCGGCCCACCACTGCCGAGGAGGTCAACGACGTCTTCCGCCAGGAGGCCGGCACCGACCGCTACCGCGATGTCCTGGCCGTCTCCGAGCAGCCGCTGGTCTCCACCGACATCATCGGCGACCCCAGAGCCTCGGTCGTCGACGCCGCGATGACCCGGGTGGTGGACGGCACCCTCGTCAAGATCATGAGCTGGTACGACAACGAGTGGGGCTTCACCCATCAGATGGTCCGCGAAGCCCTGTCCGTCCTGGACGTCGGCCCGTCCCCGTGAGTGCCTTCGCCACCGCCCCCGACCTGGTGAAGCAGGTCGTTCCTGTGCGCCGTTCCTCAGCCTGACGGGTGGGGCCAGTGCGCGAGGCTGCCGGGCGAGGGAGCGGATTGCGTCGCTTCCGCTGCTGAGGGGTAGATCTCGTAACTCTCGCGCATGCCGCTCAGATCGAAGATCCTCAGTATCCGGCCCGAGACGGACGCGATACGCAACGAACCCTCGTGTTCACGGATGCGTTTGGTGATCGCCACGATCACGCCCAGCCCCATCGAATCCATGAAGGTGACGAAGCCCAGTTCCAGAACGAAGTGGCGGTGTCCCTCATCGAGGAGTCTGAGCACTCCTTCCCGGATCATGGGGGCAGTGTGGGCGTCCACCTCACCGTCGGCCTCGACAACGGTCCAGCCGTTGACCACGTCGTAGCTGGCCATCATGTTCTCGTGCCGGATGATGTTCGTTCGCATTGCCACCCCTCTTCACATCTACGGACGGCGCAAGATGCCCGGCACGATGCGCAGGAGACCGCCGACCCCTACCGATCGCGGCCCGGGAAGCGCGAGTTCGCCTGGAGCGGTGACCGCCACCCCGCTGGCTCCTCACTGCCGGTCACCGGCTTTTGGTCAGCCACTCGGCGAGAACGGCGGCCTGGCTGTGGTCCACGTCCTTGGTGGCGGTCAGCAGCATGAGTCTGTCGTGCGCCGCAAGGTCACGCAGATGTTCGGCCGCCTCGCGGTGCCCGGCGTCGCGCAGCTCCGCCAGATAGCGGCGTCGGAATTCGGTGAAGCGGCTGGGCTCGTGGCCGTACCACTTGCGCAGCTCGCTGGACGGCGCGACATCACGCAGCCACTCGTCCAGATGCGCGTCCTCCTTGCGCATGCCGCGGGGCCACACCCGGTCGACCAGCACGCGCTTGCCGTCCTTCGGCGCAGTCTCCTCGTAAACTCTGCGACAGGTGATCTGTTCGGCCATGATGGCGCCCTTCCAGATCGGTCGGCCACCCCGGCGTCGAGCGGGGTGGGCAGCTCCGTGCCCTGCTGCGAAGCGGGCGGTCCCGGTTCGCCCATTTTATCGGGGCCGGCTCGTGCGAGCCTGTCGGGATTTTGCCGGGTCAGTCCCACCGGCGCCCGGGCACGGAGCGACGGCGTCCCGTACGGCGTATCGACGAGGAGCATGCTGTGCCCAGCCGACGTCTCCCGCCCGAGTCACCTGATTTTCCCGCACGGACGGCTCTCCAGGTGAGCTCTGTGGGCGAACTGGACGCGGCGGTGGCCACCTGCCGGGCGTGCCCGCGCCTGGTGGCCCGGCGCGAGGAGGCCGCCAGGGTCAAACGCAGGGCGTTTCGGGACCGGGAGTACGGGGGGGGCAGACCGGTGCCCGGCTTCGGCCCGCCGGACGCGGCGTCGGCCGTCGTCGGCTCGGCCCCGGCCGCGCACGGCGGCAACCGCACCGGGCGGATCTTCACCGGCGACCCGACCGGCGACGCACTGTACGCCGCCCTCTACGACCTCGACCTGGCCTCCCGGCCCACCGCCACCCACCGGGGCGACGGGCTGGAGCTGTACGGGGTGCGGATCACCGTCCCGGTGCACTGCGCGCCGCCCGGCAACCGGCCCACCACCGGTGAGCGCGACACCTGCCGCCCGTGGCTCGCCCGCGAACCGGACCTGCTCCGCCCGACCCTGCGGGCCCTTGTGGTGCTGAGTGGCTTCGCCCGGCAGGCGCTGCTGTCCGTGCAGGCGGACGCGGGCCGGCAGCCGCCCCGCCCCCGCCCGGCCTTCGGGCACGGTGCCGAAGTCCTCCTCACCGACGCGAACAGTGAACGGCACGTGCACCTGGTCGGTGGACACCACCCCAGCCGACGCGACATGTCCACCCGGACTCTGACCCCCGCCCTGCTCCGCGACGTACTGCACCGGGGCGCCGTCATCGCCGGGCTTCCACGGGAACGGCAGCACCGGCAGTCCCGCGCGCCATCCTGATGGGGGGCCTGGTCTGCGTTCCGGGGACCAGTGGGGGACCGAACGGCAGCGCGATGCCGAACTTCACACCGCGAAGCACGGCATCCGCCCCTGGAACAGCCGGTTCATCCGGATGATCCCGGTAGCCCGCACTCCTGGGGGTCAAGGGGGCGCAGGTTCCCATCCTGTCGTCCCGGCCAGCTTGTAGTAGGTCGGATGCCGCCTTCTCATGGATGAGGAGGCGGCTTTTCGCCGTCCCCCGGTGTGGCGGTCGTACGATGTGTCCTCTGGGAGGGGTGCCGTCACCCTTTTGACGGGGAGCCATCGACAGGGAGTCGCTCATGACCACGGCACGGGACCTGATGATCGTCGCCCTCGACACCCCCTCCGCCCCTCCCGTGGCGCAGGGTGAGCTGTCGCTCGCGCTCGCGGGGGCGGAGCTGATCGACCTCATGGACGCCGAGGCCGTCACCCTGGACGGGCAGCTCGTCGTACCCGGGCTGCCGCCCGCCGACGGTGAGGGGCTGCTGCGCGAGGCCGCGTCGTCGCTCGCACGACAGGCGCCCTACGAATCCGTCGAGGACTGGTTGTGGCGCCGGGGCCGCGGCCTGACCGCCGCCCATCTCGCCGACCTGGAGTCGGAAGGGCTGGTCACCCGGCCGCACACCCGCCGGCTCTCCTTCCGGGCGGGTCCGCCGGTGCCGACCGAGACGTCGGCACGGAGCCGGGCGGCCGACCGCTGGGCGTCCCGCGAACCGGTGCTGGCCGGCCTCGCCGCCGCCGCGGGGATCGGGGAGCAGCCGGCCGAGGACCTGGTCGCCGAGCTCGCCGACGATCAGGTCGTGACCGTCCTGGCGGCCGTCCACGACGCCGTCATGGAGCTGGAGGCCGTACGGCAGCGGCGAGGCATCGAGGACGCGGCCTTCGACAACGTCTGGCGGGCCGTCTGACGCGCTTCATGGGTGATTCGTCCGTGGATGTCCTTGATGTCGCGCTATGTGCTGCTTAACGTTCGCCGGGTAAGCGCCGCCGCGGGGCCCGACCGCCGCGCCGCCGTCCCGGAAGCGAGGTGGGGAGCGCGTGCACGCGATGTGCGGGGGCCGACCGGACTCGGGCCACCGCGGCGAGGTGCGACGACCCCGGCGACCCGGGCGGCCCCGGGGGGTGCGACGGCCGCGGACGCGGGTGCTGGTCGCGCTGACGCTGATGGCGTCCACGCTCGCCGCCTGCGGCGGTGAACAGGAGGGCTCCGGCCGCACCACGCTCAACTGGTACAACTTCCCCGACGACTCCGGCGCCCTGCAGAAGGCCGCCGACCGGTGCGGCCGGGCGTCGGGCGGCCGCTACCGGATCAGCTACAGCAAGCTGCCGCGGGGCGCCGACGGCCAGCGCCAGCAACTGGTGCGCAGGCTCGCCGCCCAGGACGAATCCATCGACATCATGGGCCTCGACGTCACCTGGACCGCGGAGTTCGCCGAGGCCCGCTGGATCCGGGAGTGGACGGGCGAGGCGAAACGGCGGGCCACCGCGGGCACGCTGCGGGTCCCGCTGCGGACCGCCACCTGGAAGAACAGGCTGTACGCCGTCCCGTACAACACCAACACCCAGCTCCTGTGGTACCGCAAGGACCTGGTGCCCACCCCGCCGAGGACCTGGTCCGAGATGCTGGACATGTCCCGCGAGCTCGCCCGGCAGGGGAAACCGCACTACGTGGAGATCCAGGGCGCCCAGTACGAGGGCCTGACGGTCTGGTTCAACACGCTGGTCAACAGCGCGGGCGGCGCCATCCTCGACCCGAGCGCCACCGCGCCGTCCCTCGGCCCGCCGGCCGTCCGGGCCGCCGCCCTCATGCGCGACCTCGCCGGCTCACCGGCCGCGGACCCCTCCCTGCCCAACCAGATGGAGGACCAGAACCGTCTGGCCATGGAGTCGGGGGTGGCGGCGTTCGAACTCAACTACCCGTTCGTCTATCCGTCGATGAAGGCGAACAACCCGCGGCTGTTCGAGGACTTCCGCTGGGCGCCCTACCCGCGCGTCGACCCCGGCCGCCCCGCCCGGCCCACCATCGGCGGCATCGACCTCGCCGTCAGCGCCCACTCCCGCCACCCGGACCTCGCCTTCGAGGCGGCCCTGTGCCTGCGCAACCGGGAGAACCAGCTCACCGCCGCACTCGACGGCGGACTGCCGCCCACCCTGCGCGCCCTGTACGACGAGCCGGCGTTCGAGAAGCAGTACCCCTTCTCCAAGGAGGTGCTGGCCGCCCTGGAGTCGGCGAGCGTGCGGCCGGCCACCCCCGCCTACCAGAACGTGTCGATCGTCATCGCCCACACCCTGTCCCCGCCGTCCGCCATCAAGCCGGAGAGCTCGGTCGCCGCCATCAGGAACCAGATCGACGACGCTCTGCGATCCGAGGGTGTGATCCCGTGAACCACCCCCTCCCGGACAAGAGCGGGAAGGCACTCTCGGCCGGCGCCCGGCAGGAGCGGCGCCTCGGCCTGCTGCTGTGCGCACCGGCCGTCCTCGTCATGGCCGCCGTGACCGCCTACCCCGTCGGATACGCCGTCTACCTCTCCCTCCAGCGCTACGACCTGCGCTTCCCGGACCGGGCCGAGTTCGTGGGCCTGGGCAACTACGGGGCGGTGCTGTCCTCCCCGTTCTGGTGGGACGCCTTCTGGGTCACGCTGTTCATCACCGTCGTGTCCGTGGCCGTCGAACTCGTCCTCGGCATGGCACTGGCCCTGGTGATGCACCGCACGCTCTTCTGGCGCGGCACGGTGCGCACCGCGGTCCTCGTCCCGTACGGCATCGTCACCGTGGTCGCCGCCTTCTCCTGGCAGTACGCCTGGACCCCCGACCTCGGTTACCTGGCCGAGCTGCTGCCCAGCGGAGAGGCCCCGCTCACCGAACAGTGGCCCGCGCTCTGGCTGATCATCCTCGCCGAGGTGTGGAAGACCACCCCGTTCATGGCACTGCTGCTGCTCGCCGGCCTCGCGCTGGTCCCCGAGGAGACCCTGAAGGCGGCCATGGTGGACGGCGCCTCCGCCTGGCAGCGGTTCACCAGGGTCGTCCTGCCGCTGATGAAGCCGGCCATCCTCGTCGCGCTGCTCTTCCGCACCCTGGACGCCTTCCGGATCTTCGACAACATCTACGTCCTGACCTCGGGCGCCCACGGCACCGGCTCCCTGTCGATCCTGGGCTACAACAACCTGTTCACCGCGCTGAACCTGGGCATCGGGTCGGCGATCTCGGTCCTGATCTTCCTCTGTGTCGGGATCATCGCCTTCACCTTCGTCAAGCTGTTCGGCGCCGCCGCACCCGGCGCGGAGGTGAAGCCCTGATGGCCGCCGCGGGCAGGACGCACGCGACCCGCTGGGGCGTCGCCAACGTCGTCGTGGTGCTGTACGCCCTGTTCCCGGTGTGGTGGATCGCCGCGCTGTCGTTCAAGGACCCCGCCACGCTCTCCGACGGCAGCTACATCCCCCGGGACTGGACCTGGGAGAACTACCGGGGCATCTTCGAGACCTCCCAGTTCACCCGGGCACTGGTCAACTCGATCGGCATCGCGCTGATCGCCACGGTGATCGCGGTGATCCTGGGCACCATGGCCGCCTACGCCGTGGCCCGGCTGCGGTTCCCCGGCAAGCGGCTGCTCATCGGGATGTCGCTGCTGATCGCCATGTTCCCGCCGATCTCCCTGGTGTCGCCGCTGTTCGAGATCGAGCGGGCCGTCGGGATCTTCGACACCTGGGCCGGGCTCATCATCCCGTACATGACCTTCTCGCTGCCGCTGGCGATCTACACCCTGTCGGCGTTCTTCCGGGAGATCCCGTGGGACCTGGAGAAGGCCGCCAAGGTGGACGGCGCCACGCCCGCGCAGGCGTTCCGGCTGGTCATCGTGCCACTGGCCGCGCCGGGCGTGTTCACCACCGCCATCCTGGTGTTCATCTTCTGCTGGAACGACTTCCTGTTCGCGATCTCGCTGACCTCCACCGAGTCCGCGCGGACGGTCCCCGCCGCGATCGCGTTCTTCACCGGCAGCTCCCAGTTCCAGCAGCCCACCGGCTCGATCGCCGCCGCCGCCGTGGTGATCACCATCCCCATCATCGTCTTCGTCCTGTTCTTCCAGCGGCGGATCGTGGCCGGACTGACCTCCGGAGCGGTCAAGGGGTGACCGGGCCCGCAGCGGGCCACCCCGCACCCCGCCCGGAACCGGCCCGTCCGAAGGCCCGTCACGAAGGCGAAGGCCTGTCACGAAGGCAAGGAGGCACCACCCATGGCCGAGATCGTCCTCGAGGGCGTCACCAAGCGTTTCCCCGACGGATCCGTCGCCGTGAAGGACGTGGACCTCGACATCGCCGACGGCGAGTTCGTGATCCTGGTCGGCCCGTCCGGATGCGGCAAGTCCACCACCCTGAACATGATCGCCGGACTGGAGGACATCACCGAGGGCACCCTGCGCATCGGCGGCCGGGTCGTCAACGACCTCGCACCCAAGGAGCGCGACGTCGCCATGGTGTTCCAGAGCTACGCCCTGTACCCGCACATGAGCGTGCGCGAGAACATGGGCTTCCCGCTGCGCCTGGCGAAGGTGGACAAGGCCACCATCGCCGGCAAGGTCGAGGAGGCCGCGCGGGTCCTCGACCTGAGCGAGTTCCTGGACCGCAAGCCCGCCCACCTCTCCGGCGGCCAGCGCCAGCGGGTGGCGATGGGGCGGGCCATCGTCCGCGACCCCGAGGCGTTCCTGATGGACGAGCCGCTGTCCAACCTGGACGCCAAGCTGCGGGTGCAGATGCGCACCCAGATCTCCCGGCTGCAACGCCGCCTGGGCACCACCACCGTCTACGTCACCCACGACCAGACCGAGGCGATGACCCTCGGCGACCGGGTCGTGGTCATGCGGCAGGGCCTGGTCCAGCAGATCGGCGCGCCCGCACACCTCTACGACCTGCCGCGCAACCTCTTCGTCGCGGGCTTCATCGGCTCCCCGGCGATGAACTTCGTCGGCGCCGTCCTGGAGGCGGGTGTGCTGCGCTCACCGCTGGGCGACCTGCTGCTCGACGACCGTACGCGTCGGGCGCTGGAACGGCGGAACGCGCCGCGCGACGTCATCGTCGGGCTGCGTCCCGAGGCCTTCGAGGACGCGGCCCTGGCCCGTGAGCCGGGCGGCCCCGTCCTCACGGTCACCGTGGACGTGCTGGAGTCGCTCGGTTCCGACGTGTACGTCCACTTCGGCGCCGAGGGCGGACCGGTGACCACCACCGAACTGGAGGAACTCGCCACCGACTCCGGACTGCGCGACACCGGCGCGGGGGCCGCGCAGCAGATCGTGGCCCGGCTGGACGCCGCCACCCGCGCCCGTGAGGGAGCGCCCGTGGACCTCCGGGCCGACATGGGCAAGGCGCATGTCTTCGACCCCTCGACCGGGGCGAACCTCACCCGCCCGGAGAGCACGGACGCCCCCTGACACCGCTCGCGCCGTTCCCGCCGGGTCAGCTCACGCAGCCCGCGTGGGCCAGCGCCTGCCTCAGCAGCACCCCGTGCCCGCCCGGCATCTCGCTCTGCACGGCCTCCGACAGGGCCTCCTGCGGGCTGAACCACACCAGGTCGAGGGCGTCCTGCCGGGGCCGGCAGTCACCCGTCACCGGCACGATGTAGGCGAGGGACACCGCGTGCTGACGCGGGTCGTGGTACGGCGTGACGCCGTGCGTGGGGAAGTACTCCGCCACCGTGAACGGCTGGAGCGACGCCGGGATCCGGGGCAGCGCCACCGGGCCGAGGTCCTTCTCCAGGTGGCGCAGCAGCGCGTCGCGGACCCGCTCGTGGTGCAGCACCCGGCCGGAGACCAGCGTCCGGCTGACCGTGCCGTCGGGTCCTATGCGCAACAGCAGGCCGACGCTGGTGACTTCGCCGCTGTCGTCGACCCGGACGGGGACGGACTCGACGTACAGGATCGGCATGCGGGCACGTGTCATCTCCAGCTCGTCGGAGGACAGCCAACCCGGCGTGGTTTCGGTCGTGTCAGACATCGCTTGATCATACTTTCAACGGTTCGGGCTTGCGGGGTGCCGGCCGCTCCGCGGCGGTGTGTCCTCCTCGAGGGGCTCGGCCGGATCGGACCGACGCTCGCGTCCGGACGGTCGCGTCGGGGCCGCACGGCGTCAGGGTTGTACGGCGTCAGGGTTTCACGGGCACCGCGCCGTACTGCTGCGGCACGGCGACCGCGGCCTCCGCCCCGGCACGCCGCCGAGAGCAGGACACCGGGCCGGGCTCGACCGGGTGCAGCTCCTGGGAGAACGCGGCGATGTCCCGGACGGCCGGGACGACCTGGTCACCCGCCCACCGGTCGACCTCGTGGGTGTCCTCGCCACCGATCCATTGGCCCCACCCGCGCGCGTTGTGCGCGACAGAGGTGTCCGGTCGCGCCGGGACCCCCGGTGGGGTGCGGCTCTCACCCACGTCTCTCGCCCTCCCTCGCTCCTCCGGCCGGATCCGGCCGTCGCGGTCATTGTGCCGCGCGATGATCACCCTGTCCCGGGAATGGGGGAGCGGGACGGGGGAGCGGGAGCGAGAGAGGGCGGGGAAGTGGATGTCGGGGCGCCGGGTGGGTCCGTCAGGAGCCGAAGGGGGTGTTCTCCGCCTCGAACATCCAGCGCAGTTTCTCCAGTTCGGCGGTGACGGAGATCAGCAGGTCCTGGGTGACCGGGTCCGCCTTCTCGGTGGCGTCGACGCGCTCGCGCAGCCGTACGATCGCGGTGCCCAGCGCCTCCGCCATGACCCGCACGGCGTCCTCGTCCCGCAGCCAGCCCTCTTCGGGGACGGGCAGCGAGAAGACCTTGGCGACGGTCTCCGGGCGGCCGTCCGGCGGCACGCCGAGCGTCGCGGAGCGCTCCGCGACCGTGTCGGCGCCGGTGCGCGCGGCCGAGACCACCTCGTCCAGCTGGAGGTGGACCGAACGGAACCGCGGACCCACGACGTTCCAGTGCGCCTGCTTGCCGATCAGTGAGAGGCCGAGGAGATCCACCAGGGTGCTCTGGAGTGCCTCGCAGGCGATCCGGCGGTCCTCGTCGGGCAGCGTGCTCCGCACAACGGTCATGGGGTGGGGGCTCCCTTCACGTTTTCGTCTTTCTCGTCCGACCGCGCAGGTGCCCCGGACGCTCCGGTACAAACACGACGGCCCCTGTGGTGCGCGCACGGTCCGGCGGGCGGGGGCGGCAGGACCATCAGGCGAGACGCTGCTGACCGCGATCATCAGGGGACATAGCATCGGTCCCCGCAATGAACACGATGACACTCTGGGACCTCAACGGCTGGCAGTTCGCCGCCCTCGCCTTCGCGGCCCTGCTCGTAGGCTTCTCCAAGACCGCCGTGAGCGGGGCCAACACGGTCAGCCTCGCCATCTTCGCGGCGATGCTGCCCGCCCGTGCCTCCACCGGCGTACTGCTGCCCATCCTGATCGCCGGGGACGTGCTCGCCGTCCTCACCTACCGGCGGCACGCCCACTGGCCCACGCTGTGGCGGCTGTTCCCGGCGGTCGCCGCGGGCGTCGTGGTCGGCACCGTCTTCCTGATGTGGGCGGACGACGAGGCCGTACGGACGTCGATCGGGGCGATCCTGCTGCTGATGGCCGGGGTGACGGTGTGGCGGCGACGAGCCGCGGAGAGGGCCGCGAAGGGGGACGGCGCCGGGAACGGACCCGACGCGGTCACCTCCCGGGCCGGAAAGGTCAAGGCCCGCTCGTACGGCGTCCTCGGCGGTTTCACCACCATGGTCGCCAACGCGGGCGGGCCGGTGATGTCCCTGTACCTGCTCTCCGCGGGCTTCCGGAAGCTGGGCTTCCTGGGGACGTCGGCCTTCTTCTTCCTGATCGTCAACACGTCCAAGGTGCCGTTCAGTGTGGGCCTCGGACTGATCAACGCGGAATCGCTGCTGCTCGACGCGGCGCTCGTCCTGTTCGTCGTGCCCGGCGCGTTCCTCGGTAAATGGGCCGTGAGCCGGATCAACCAGGTGCTCTTCGAGCGGCTGGTGATCGCGGCCACGGTGGTGGGCGGCGTGCAACTGCTGCTGCACTGAGCCGGGGGCCGGGGGAGCGTCGGCGGGTGCCGGTGGGCGTCGGACCTACCGCGAGCCGAGAAAGGGCTCCTTGCCTTCCGTCTGCGGGAGATCCTGGTGCCGGAACCGGCTGGGGGCAGCCGTGCGGCCGACCGTCGCCGCCAGTTTGCGCAGCCGCCGCCAGTCCAGACGCGGGCGCGCCGGCGCGACCCCGGGCCGTTTGCGGGGGACGCGGACCCGGAGCGCGCCGGGTGCGATACGGCAGCGGACGGGCGCCGGCAGCATCAGGGCCTCCCCGTCGACCCCGGCCTCCAGCTCCGCGCGGTCCCCCTCGATGACGACCTCGGAGGCGGTCAGGACAGTGAGCCCGCTCGGCGCGGGGTCCAGCAGCAGCGAGGCGGCGTGCACCGCGCCCTCCACCTTGACGCCGAGGACACCCAGTACGCCGGAGTCGAGACGATCCCGTCGGCCCAGGCCGAAGGGATCGTCGGTGCGGTAGGGGTTGTTGCTGACCAGCACCGCCTGCGGGGCCTCGAGTGTCGTGTCGCCGACGCGGGCGACCAGCCGGGGACCCTGCTGCCCGGTGAGCAGGTCGGGCAGCAGCTCCAGACTGGTGCCGATCTTGTCGTCCCGGTAGGCCGGGCTCTGCACGATCGACGCGTACGCGCCGAAGGACGCGTTGTTCACGAAGGGCTGGTCCCCGGCGAAACCGAGATCGACGCGCAGCTCCACCCCGTCGGTGAGCGCGTCCAGACAGGCGGCCGGATCACCGCGGTCCAGGCCCAGGTCCAGGGCGAAGTGGTTGCGGGTCCCGGCACTGATGACCAGGAACGGGATGCCGTGCTCGGCGGCCACGGCCGCGACCAACGCCTGCGTGCCGTCACCGCCGGCTGCGCCCAGCAGATCTGCGCCGTCCGCGACGGCGTCCCGGGCCAGAGCGGTCACGTCGTTCTGCACCTCCGGATCGAGCAGGACGACCCGGGCCCCCAGGCGTTCCGCCTTCTCCCGCAGGCGGAACCGGCCCACCTTTCCGCCGCCCGACCGGGGATTCATGATGAGCACCGGCCGCCGGGGCGGCGGTGTCCGCCGCTCCCTCTGCCGCTCCCGAAGCCGCTCGCTCCCCGTCCCCCGCAGCGCGTACCGGCCGCTCCACACGGCCAGCCCCCACAGGGCCAGCGACAGCGGCAGCGCCCAGAACAGGGTGAGGGCGAACAGTGTGACGACAGCCACGGGCACGCACAGCGCCACCAGCCCGGCCACCCAGCGCAGCGGACCCCGCAGGGTCAGCGTCCACCACAGCGCCGCGGCGCTCACGGCGAGGCCCGCCGCGCCGCCGAGCAGCAGCGCCAGCCCTCGCATGCCTCCGTAGAGGAGCGGGAACAGCACCGCGAGCGCGGCCGCGGCCAGCGCCACCCGCGCGGACCACCGCTGGACCCGGTAGGCCCGCCTGCTCAAGTCCACGGCCATGACTCCTCCAGTCGCCGGCGTCATCGTAGGACGTACGGGGGCACGGGCGTCGCCGACATTCGAGTCCTGCTCACAGTGCATGTCCGACATCCGCCGGCCTGTCCTTCGGGTTGTCCCTCGGGTTGTCCCTCCAACGCCCCCTCCCGGGCCCGGCCCGCCCCCTCCGGCGCAGGCCTCGTACGCTCGGCGTCATGTCCGCACACGTCCTGGTCCTCGGCGGTACCACCGAGGCACGCGAACTCGCCGCCGAGCTGACCGCCCGCCCCGGAGTGCGGGTGACCACCTCGCTCGCCGGACGGGTGGCACGGCCCGCAGCGGTCGCGGGCGGGATGCGCGTCGGCGGCTTCGGCGGGGCGCGAGGGCTCGCCGACTGGCTCCGCGACCAGGACGTGACGGCCCTGGTCGACGCCACACACCCGTTCGCCGAGCGGATCACGGCGAACGCGGCACGGGCCGCGACCGCGGCCGGCGTACCCCTGGTCGTCCTGCGCCGCCCCGGCTGGCAGCCCGGACCGGACGACCGCTGGCACCCGGTCCCCTCCCTGGACGCCGCCGCCGAACTGCTGCCCCGGCTCGGACGGAGAGCCTTCCTCACCACCGGCCGCCTGGGCCTCGCCGCCTTCGCCCGGCTGACCCGGCTCCACTTCACGATCCGGTCGGTGGATCCCCCCGAGCCGCCCCTGCCGCCGCACACCTGCGTCCTGCTGGACCGCGGACCGTTCACCGTGGCCGAGGAGACGGCCCTGCTGCGCGAACACCGCATCGACGTACTGGTGACCAAGGACAGCGGGGGAACGGCGACGTCCGCCAAACTCACGGCGGCCCGCGAACTCGGCCTGCCGGTCGTGGTCGTACGCCGCCCGCCGCTGCCGCAGGACGTCAGCCCGGTGCCCGACGTGACGAGCGCCCTGGAACGCCTGGGACCCCTCTGACGCGCCGGATCCCGGGCGGCTCAGCCGTCCCCGGGATTCCGCCGCAGCAGATACGTGTCCATGATCCAGCCCTTGCGCTCGCGGGCCTCGGCACGCAGCCGCTCGATCCGGGGAGCGGCCTCGGCTAGCGGCCCGGAGACGAGGATCTCGTCCGGGGTTCCTATGTAGGCGCCCCAGTAGATGTCGATCTCCTGGTCGGCCTGGTCGGCGTACTGCCGGAAGGTCTGGTGGGCGTCCAGCATCACGACGACGTCGTCCACCCCCTCGGGGAAGCCCTCCGCGAGCCGCCGGCCCGTGGTGATCTGGACCGGCCGGGCCACCCGGTTGAGCCCCGTGCGGTGCCGGGCGACGAGCGCCGAGACACTGCTGATCCCCGGCACGACGTCGTACTCGAAGGCGACCGCGCCCCGCGCCAGCACCTCCTCGAGGATGCCCAGCGTGCTGTCGTACAGCGACGGGTCCCCCCACACCAGGAACGCGCCCACCTCGCCCTCGCCCAGCTCCTCGGCGATCAGCCGCTCGTAGATGTCCGCGCGGGCGCTGCGCCAGTCACCGACGGCGGGGGAGTAGGCCGCGCCGCCGGCCCTCCGGTCCCGCTCCGGGTCGCGCGCCTGGACGACGCGGTACGTCCGCTCCGGCAGGTGTGCGTCGAGCATGTCCCGGCGGAGCCCGGTCAGATCCGCCTTCACCTCGCCCTTGTCGAGGATGAAGAACACATCTGTCCCGCGCAGGGCCTTGACCGCCTGCAGGGTCAACTGGTCGGGATCGCCCGCGCCGATACCGATGACATGGATTTTTCGCACGCCCCGAGTCTGCCGCACGCCACCGACACTCCACGCACCGCGTCCGGACTATCCTCGCCGGGACGCGTCCCGCAGCCGTGGCGCCCGCGCTCCCGCGTCCACCGGAACGCCGTCCCCCCGCTCCACCTCCGCCGCCAGCTCCCGGGCCCAGGCGACGACACCGTCGAGGTCGATCCCGTGCGGACGCGCGGACCCGGCACCCGCGGCCCACTCCTCCGCCGCGCCCGCCCCGCGCCGCAGCAGCCGGACCCCGCCGGTGAGGTTCCCGCGCGCCGCGTGGGTGAGCCCCACGGCGAGCTGGGCCAGCCCCCGCCACAGCTCCCGCTCCTCCTCGGGCCCCGACTTCCAGGCGTCCTCGAACACCTCGTGCGCGTGGAACGGCTTGCCCTCGTCCAGCAGCCGCTGCGCCTCGGCGACGCTGGCCTCCGGCGGCCGGACGATCCCCTCGGGCTGCCGGGGCACCCCCTCCGCGCCGTACGGCAGCGGCCGCCCCAGCCCGTCCCGCGGCCGGGCGTTGCGCGCCCGCCCCTCACCGTCCCGGTCCCGCGCGGCGGCCGTCCGGTCCGGGGATGTCCTGTCCGTGCTGTCCATACGCCGATTGTCCCCCGTCCGGCCTCGCTTCGGCACGGGGCGCGGTGTGCGGTAAAGTGCTGTCCGCGTGATCACGTGCCTCACCGCACGTGACCGCACCGGGACGTGGCGCAGCTTGGTAGCGCACTTGACTGGGGGTCAAGGGGTCGCAGGTTCAAATCCTGTCGTCCCGACGGTGCAGGACGGGCGTCGAGCCCAGGTCAGGGCCTTTCTCCACTTCGGTGGGGAGGGGCCCTTGATTGTGTTCGAGGGCAGTCGTCACACGCTTCCGCGCAAGCATTGCTCATCAAGATCGGTTGAACGGTTCGGCAGATGCCGTTCGAGGCCCTGCTGCTCGTTGCGGGGAAGGCATGCACGACTCCCCGGTGGTCCTCGCTCCGCGCTCGCTCGAGCAAAGTGCGGGCCGCGCACTCACCCAGGCCGCGGCCCTGAGACATGGAGGGTGCCGGTCGACAGCGGTCCCCCGTTCAGATGGCCGGTACCGGCCCGTTTCCAGTAGTCTCTCGCGGGTTCTGGCGATGGGCCGAAGGCGAATCCTCTGATGGAGGAGGCCTGTTGAGCAGCTGGGTATCTGGGTTGGCTGCTGCTTGACTGCTTCAGTGATCGAACTGGTGGTTTTCCCGGCAGTAGCCGGGCTGACGGTGTGGCTGCTCCGCCGGAAGGTGAAACAACGTGCAGAAAGTGCCGCTCAGGGGCATGTGATCAAGGTTCCCTGTCTGCTCCGGCATCCCTCGCTTGAGGGACGGTGGCTTCGAGGGCGAATGGTGATAGGCCCTTCCACGATGGCTTGGGAGCCTCGTACCAGGGCCGGTGCGGCAGTATCACTTCCGGCAGGGTTGCGACAGGGCAGCCTGCGTTCACCTTCACGGCGCGAAGCAATCAAGATCAACGGTAGGTCCAGGATCGTTGAGTGCACCTCCTCCGAAGGCGCTGTTCTCATTGTCGTGATGCCGAATGAGCTAGATCACGTACTCAAGGCCTTGAGCAGGAACGAAGGAGAATAAACAGCGACCTTTCGCGCCTGGGCGGGGTCGATGCGGGGGCGACGGTGGACAAGCGGGAAGCCCCGGCTTGGGATGACGTCCCGTCAAGCATGATGTCGGATGCCGCGAGCCCTATGGGCCGACTTCCGGCTACATCGCGGCGGGGGGACTCGCGTCGTAGGTCGGCGATAGCGTGGAGTTGGGATCCGAGTGATGAGGGGGGCGCATGCGGTTCGCGCTGGACGCACTGTTCGCCGACGTGCCCGCGGAGCAGGTGGATGAAGCTCGTGACTTCTACAAGTCGAGGGTGGCAGGCCGTGGCCCCAGTACGCTGGAGGGGCTCAAGGAGGCGCGAGCGAAGAGGTCCGCTCCTCATGCCGCTGATCCGCCTGCGGTCGAAGAGACTGTCGAAGTCGCGGAAGTGGGCGTCCCCGTCAGGATCTTCACACCTGTCGACGGTCCGCCGCGGGGCGTCTACTTGGACATACACGGCGGTGGCTTCTACCTGGACTCCGCAGCGCGAGGGGACAAACGCAATCGCGAGCTCGCAGACGCCCTGCATCTCGTCGTTGTCAGCGTCGACTACCGGCTGGCCCCCGAGCATCCCTGGCCGGCGGCACCCGACGACTGTGAAGCGGCGGCACTCTGGCTCACCGAAGAAGCCGAGGCCCGCTTCGGAACGTCCCGACTTGCGATCGGCGGGAGCTCCGCGGGAGCCACACTCGCCCTGGCGACCCTGCTCCGGCTGAGAGACAGAGGTGTCGTCGGCCGGTTCACCGGCGCGGCGCTCCAATTCGGGACCTATGACCTGAGCGCACGGACCCCGGCCGGCCGCCGCATCGCGGACGAGTACTTCATCCAGGCGTACGCCGGCCATGTGGAAGACCGCACTGCTCCCGACATCTCTCCCCTCTACGGTGTTCTTGACGGGCTTCCCCCGACGCTGCTGGTCGTCGGAAGCGCCGATGTTCTGCTGGAAGACAACCTGGCGCTGGCAGGACGGTTGTCAGCGGCCGGCAATGACGTCGAACTCCGGGTCTACCCCGACGCACCCCACGGCTTCACGGGCCACCCCACGGCCATGGCCAGGACGGCGCTCGGCGGCGTCGACTCCTGGCTGCGCGAACGGATCACGCAGGCGTAGGGACTGACCGAGATGCTCGAAGGGTCCCGGTCCCGGAGGCCGGTCACGTGAGACACGGCTGCGCGTACTCCCGTCGGTGCGGACCTCAGGACCTGACCAGGAGCTGGAAGTCGAAGGAGTAGCGGGAGGCGCGGTAGACGTGGGTGGCGTACTCCACCGTGCGGCCCGTGTCGTCGTAGGCCGTGCGCTCCATGGTGAGCAGGGCGGCGCCCACCTTCTCGTCCAGGCGGGCCGCCTCCGAGGCCGTGGCCGAGCGGGCGCCGACGGTCTGGCGGGCGCTGTGCAGGGTGATGCCGGCCGAGCGCATCATGCGGTACAGGCCGGTCGACTCCAGGCGGGCGTCGTCCAGGTCGAGCAGGTCGCACGGGAGGTAGTTGCACAGCAGGGCGACCGGCTGATTGTGGGTGCGGCGCAGGCGTTCCAGCAGGACGACCTCACTGCCTCCTGCCAGGCCGAGCGCGGCGGCCGCCTCGGCGGGCGCCGGTACCGTCTCGTGGCGTACGACCCGTGTGGTCGGGCCCTGCCCCGCCGCCTCCAGGTCGTCGTAGAGGCTGCTCAGTTCCAGTGGCCGTCTGACCCGGCTGTGCACCACCTGGGTGCCCACCCCCCGCCGCCGGACCAGCAGCCCCTTGTCGACGAGGGACTGGATGGCCTGGCGGACGGTGGGGCGGGACAGGCCGAGGCGTACGGAGAGGTCGACCTCGTTGCCCAGGAGGTTGCCCGGGGCGAGGACACCGCGTGCGATCGCCGCCTCCAGTTGCTGGGCGAGCTGGTGGTACAGCGGCACCGGGCTGCCCCGGTCCAGGGCGAAGTCCAGTGTGCTGAGCGCGGATTCGGTCACGGCACGGGGCCGGTCACCGGACTTCGCCATGGGGTGCCTCCCTGTCGAGGGCGCGGTCGGGGACGGTCGGTTCGGGAACTGGTCAGAGGTGGCGCCGTCGGTCGGCGACCCGGGCGTCGTAGCGTTCGCGGGCCCGGACGGCGGCCTCGCGGGAGGCGACCTCGGCCACCGGCACGTCCCACCAGGCCTCGGCCGGGGGAGCGGTGGGGGCCGGGTCCGTCTCGACGTACACGCACGTCGGACGGTCGGCGGTACGGGCCCGCGCCAGGGCGTCCCGCACCTCCCGCACCGTCTTGGCGCGCAGTACGTCCATGCCCAGGCTGGCCGCGTTCGCGGCCAGGTCGACGGGCAGCGGGGCGCCGGAGAAGGTGCCGTCCTCGGCCCGGTAGCGGTAGGCGGTGCCGAAGCGTTCGCCGCCGGTCTCCTCGGACAGGCCGCCGATGGAGGCGTACCCGTGGTTCTGGATCAGGACCATCTTGACGGGCAGCCGCTCCTGGACGGCCGTGACGATCTCCGTCGGCATCATCAGATACGTGCCGTCGCCGACCAGCGCCCAGACCGGGGTGCCGGGCGCGGCCTGCTGGACGCCGAGGGCGGCCGGGATCTCGTAGCCCATGCAGGAGTAGCCGTACTCCAGGTGGTACTGGCGCGGGCTGCGCGCACGCCACAGCTTGTGCAGGTCGCCGGGGAGCGAACCGGCCGCGTTGATCACCACGTCCGTGTCGCCCACGACCGCGTCGAGCGCGCCGAGGACCTGGGTCTGGGTCGGTACGGCGCTGTCGTCGTCGGCGCGGTAGGCGGTCTCGACGACCTGCTCCCAGCGCTCCTTGCCGGCGCGGTACTCCGCCTCGTACGCCGCGTCCACACGGTGCCCGGTCAGCTCTCCGGCGAGCTGCTCGAGCCCGGTGCGGGCGTCGCCGACCAGGGTGCGCGCCGCCAGCTTGTGGGCGTCGAAGCCGGTGATGTTGAGGTTGAGGAAGCGGACGTCCGGGTGGCGGAAGAGGGTGCCGGAGGCGGTGGTGAAGTCGGTGTAGCGGGTGCCGACGCCGATCACCAGGTCGGCGGTGCGGGCGAGGTCGTCGCTCACCGCGGTGCCGGTGTGGCCGATGCCGCCCAGGTCGGCCGGGTGGTCGTGGCGCAGGGAGCCCTTGCCGGCCTGGGTGGAGGCGACCGGGATGCCGGTGGCGTCGACGAGGGCCTTGAGCGCCGCCTCGGCCTCGCTGTGGTGGACGCCGCCGCCCGCGACGATCAGCGGGCGCCGGGCGGCCCGTACGGCTGCCACGGCCGCCGCCAGCTCGGCCGGGTCCGGTGCCGGACGCCGTACGGGCCAGACGCGGTCGGCGAAGAACTCCTCGGGCCAGTCGTACGCCTCGGCCTGGACGTCCTGCGGCAGTGCGAGGGTGACGGCACCGGTCTCGGCCGGGTCGGCGAGCACCCGCATCGCGTTCAGCGCGGAGGCGATCAGCGCCTCGGGGCGGGTGATCCGGTCGAAGAAGCGGGAGACGGGGCGCAGGGTGTCGTTGACGGAGACGTCGGCCTCGACCGGGTGCTCCAGCTGCTGGAGCAGCGGGTCGGCGGCGCGCGAGGCGAAGTAGTCGCCGGGCAGCAGCAGCACCGGCAGCCGGTTGATCGTGGCGAGGGCGGCGCCGGTGACCAGGTTGGTGGCGCCGGGGCCGATGGACGTCGTCACGGCCTGCGCGGAGAGCCGGTTGAGCTGGCGGGCGTGGGCGACGGCCGCGTGCACCATCGACTGCTCGTTGCGGCCCTGGTGGTACGGCATGACGTCGGCGTACTCGACGAGTGCCTGCCCGACGCCCGCCACGTTGCCGTGGCCGAAGATGCCCCAGGTGCCCGCGATCAGCCGGTGCCGTGCGCCGTCCCGCTCGGTGTACTGGGCGGACAGGAAACGCACCAGGGCCTGGGCGGTGGTCAGTCGGCGGGTGGCGGCGCTCATGCGGACCTCTCCGGGGCGGTGTAGAGGGGGAGACGGGGGTCGACCGGCCGGTCCGGCCAGGTGTCGCGGATCCAGGCGTGGTCGGGGTGGTCGCAGATCAGCCAGGCCCGTTCGGTCTCCGGGCCGGCCATGACGTTGAGGTAGTACATGTGGTGGCCGGGCACCGCCATGGACGGCCCGTGCCAGCCGTCCGGGATGAGGACGACGTCGCCGTCGCGCACCTCGGCGAGCACGTCCGTCTCCCGGTCCGGGCCGGAGGGGGAGACCCGCTGGTAGCCGAGGCCGGGGATGCCGTCGTGGCCGGCGAACTCGAAGTAGTAGATCTCCTCCAGCACGGACTCCTCGCCCGGCCGGTGCTCGTCGTGCTTGTGCGGCGGGAAGGACGACCAGTTGCCGCCCGGGGTGAGCACCTCCACCGCGATCAGCTTGTCGCACTCGAACGTGCCCGCCGCGCCGAAGTTGTTGACCTGCCGGGAGCAGCTCCCGGTGCCGCGCAGCTCCACGGGGACGCCGGAGGCCGGTCCGTAGCGGGCGGGCAGGCGGCGGGTACAGCGGGCGCCGGTGAGCGCGAACCGGCCGCCCGCGGCGGAGGTCACGCTCGCGCGGGCGTCGCGCGGCACATAGGCGAAGTCGGTGACGCCGTCGAACACACCGGTGCGGCCGGTGAGTTCGAAGGTGTCGTGGCCGAAGTCGTCGTCCGCGACGACCGTGCAGCCGCCGCTCAGCGGCAGCACGATCCACTCGCTGTCACCGGTGTCGAAGGTGTGGCTGCCGCCGGGCGGCAGTTCCAGCACGCGCAGGCTGGAGTACCCCCAGCCGGCGGTCTCGGGGGTCACGTCGACGACGTAGGGGCCGGCGTGCGCCCTGCCCGCGGGAAGGTGGTACCTCATGGCGTGCCTCCGTCTCGGAACGGGCTTCTCGACGAGTTTCTCAACGGGCTTCTCAACGGGTTTCTCACAGCAGACCTACGGCCGTGTCCACCGCCGACTCCACGGTGCCGCTCGCCGGGTAGAGCAGCGAGCGGCCGACGACCATGCCCTGCACGGAGGGCAGCCGCAGCGCCTTGCCCCACCGCTCGTACGCCGCCTCCTGGTCGCCGACCTCGCCGCCGAGCAGCACCACGGGCAGGGTGGAGCTCCGCAGGACCTCCGCCATGTCGTCGGCGTTCTCGGTGACGGGCAGTTTCAGCCAGGTGTAGGCGGAGGTGCCGCCGAGGCCGGAGGCGATGGCGATGGACCGGATGACGGCCTCGGCCGACAGGTCGTTGCGGACCCTGCCGTCGACCCGGCGCGAGATGAACGGCTCCACGAACACCGGGAGCCGGCGTTCGGCCATGGCGTCGACGGCGCGGGCGGTGGACTCCAGGGTGGTCAGGGAGCCCGGGTCGTCGTAGTCGATGCGGACCAGCAGCTTGCCCGCGTCGAAGCCGAACCGCTCGATGTCCTCGGGGCGGTGGCCGGTGAAGCGGTCGTCCATCTCGAAGGCCGAGCCCGCCAGCCCGCCGCGGTTCATCGACCCCATGACGACCTTGTTCTCCAGCGCGCCGAGCAGCAGCAGGTCCTCCAGGACGTCGGCGGTGGCCAGCACCCCGTCGACACCGGGCCGGGACAGCGCGACGCAGAGACGTTCCAGCAGATCGGCGCGGTCGGCCATGGCCAGCCGCCGGTCGCCGATGCCGAGCGCGCCCCGTGCGGGATGGTCGGCGGCCACGATCATCAGCCGCCCGTTGTCGCCGATCAGCGGGCGGCGCGCCCGGCGGGCCGCCGCCTCGGCGACGGCCTCGGGATGCCGGGCCCGGACCGCGGTGAGGTCACAGATGCTGAGGTTCACGAGAGGACTCCGTTCAGGGCTGGTTCGGCAGGCGCGCGTCGCCCGGTGGCACGGCGGCGGCCACCGCGACGCCCGCGGCCGAACCACCGGGGAACTTTCCGAATGTTTCGCCCTTCGCCGGCGGAACTCCGGTCTCCAACGGGTAAAGGTCGACCCCGATGCGACCCAAGGTGATCAGGTCGAAATACTGTGGTGCGTCTGAGTCGGTCATCGAGCGAAGCTCCTCGAACTGCTGGGGATGCGGGTCCCCTGGCGCCCTGCGACGGTGGGGACGTGGAAAGCCAGGGACCTGCCGCCTCTCAGGTGTAGGTCGCGGAGGGCGACGCTGTCAATAGTTTGTACTTACATTCGGACTAGCTGGTGAAAGGATGTCTTAACAAAGTATTGACAGAGTGCTCGGCAAGGGATTTGATCCCGTCCCAGCACGACAGCCGTTTCGCACGACAGACCGGACGTCCGAGGCTCCGGGGAGGATCCTCGGAACCCGCCCTTTTTCCGCGTAGCACAGTGAGGTGCAGGCTAAGATGGACCGCTCTTCTCACCACCGCCCCCGCAGGATCGTGCCGTTCGTCGCGGTGGCCGCGGCGGCCGCCCTGACCCTTGCCGGCTGCTCCAGCGGTTCCGGTGGCAAGAAGTCCGAGGACGGCGCGGACGCCTCCTCGACGGGCAAGGCGAGCACGCCCCGCATGACGGTGGCCCTCGTCACGCACCAGGCACCCGGTGACACCTTCTGGGACATCGTCCGCAAGGGCGCCGAGGCCGCCGCCGCCAAGGACAACGTCAAGCTCATCTACTCCGCCGACCCGAACGCGGGCAACCAGGCCAACCTGGTGCAGAACGCGATCGACCAGAAGGTCGACGGCATCGCCATCACCCTCGCCAAGCCGGACGCGCTCAAGAGCGTCATCGGCAAGGCGACGAAGGCCGGCATACCCGTCGTCGGCATCAACTCCGGTCTGAGCGACTGGAAGGACCTCGGCCTGCTCGAGTTCTTCGGCCAGGACGAGTCCGTCGCGGGTGAGGCCTTCGGCAAGAAGCTGAACGAGGTGGGTGCGAAGAACACCGTCTGCGTCATCCACGAGCAGGGCAACGTCGGCCTGACCCAGCGCTGCGACGGCCTGAAGAAGACCTTCGAGGGCAAGACCCAGATCCTCAACGTCAACGGCGTCGACATGCCGTCGGTGAAGTCGACGATCACCGCCAAGCTCAAGCAGGACTCCGCCATCGACTACGTCGCCACCCTCGGCGCCCCGTTCGCGCCGACCGCGGTGCAGTCGGTGGGCGACGCCGGCAGCAAGGCGAAGGTCGCCACCTTCGACCTCAACAAGGACCTGACCAAGGCGATCCAGGCCGGCGACATCGAGTTCGCCGTGGACCAGCAGCCCTACCTCCAGGGCTACCTCGCCATCGACGGCCTGTGGCTCTACGAGAACAACGGCAACTACAGCGGCGGCGGTGAGCAGCCGGTGCTGACCGGCCCGGCGTTCGTCGACAAGTCCAACGTCGACGCGGTCTCCGAGTACGCCGCGAAGGGCACTCGGTGATCAGCATGACCCGACAGGCTGAGCCGGCGGTGACCCCACCGCCGGCCCCCGGCCCGAAGGAGACCGACGGCCGCACCGCGCGGCGCACACCGGCCCGCAGACTGCTGGCCAGGCCCGAGGTCGGCGTCTTCCTCGGCGTCGTGGTCGTTCTGGTGTTCTTCCTGATCGCCGCCCCGCCGATGCGGGACAGCAGCTCGATGGCGAACATCCTGTACCAGTCCTCGACCATCGGCATCATGGCCCTGCCGGTGGCGCTGCTGATGATCGGCGGCGAGGTCGACCTCTCGGCGGGCGTCGCCGTGGTCACCTCGGCGCTCACCGCGAGCATGCTCGCCTACCAGCTGTCCATGAACGTATGGGTGGGCGTCATCGCCGCCCTCGCGGTGTCCCTCGCCGTCGGCATGTTCAACGGCTGGTTCCTGATGAAGACGGGCCTGCCCAGCTTCCTGGTCACCCTCGGCACCTTCCTGATCCTCCAGGGCATCAACCTGGCCGTGACCAAGACGGTCACCGGGAACGTCGCGACCGACGACATCAGCGACATGGACGGCTTCGCCCAGGCCCAGGCCCTCTTCGCCTCCAGCTTCGAGCTGGGCGGTGTCCAGGTGAAGATCACCATCGTGTGGTGGCTGGTCTTCGCCGCCCTCGCCGCCTGGGTGCTGCTCCGCACCAAGTACGGCAACTGGATCTTCGCGGTCGGCGGCAACAAGGAGAGCGCCCGCGCCGTCGGCGTGCCGGTGAACCTCACCAAGATCTCCCTGTACATGCTGGTCGGCTTCGGCGCCTGGTTCGTCGGCATGCACCAGCTGTTCTCCTTCAACACCGTGCAGTCCGGCGAGGGCGTGGGCCAGGAGCTCATCTACATCGCCGCCGCGGTGATCGGCGGCTGCCTGATGACCGGCGGCTACGGCTCCGCGATCGGCCCGGTCTTCGGCGCCTTCATGTTCGGCATGGTGCAGCAGGGGATCGTCTACGCCGGCTGGAACCCCGACTGGTTCAAGGCATTCCTCGGCGTCATGCTCCTCGGCGCCGTCCTCATCAATCTGTGGGTCCAGCGCACGGCGACCCGGAGGTGACAGCGATGACCGACGACACGACCGGCACCCACGGTGCCACCCCCCAGGACACCGCCCCGGACGGGGAGCGCCCCCTGGTCGAACTCCGCGGCGCCGGCAAGTCCTACGGCAACATCCGCGCCCTGCACGGTGTCGACCTGAACGTCCGCCCCGGCAAGGTGACCTGTGTCCTCGGGGACAACGGCGCCGGCAAGTCCACCCTCATCAAGATCATCTCCGGACTGCACCGGCACACCGAGGGCGAGTTCCTCGTCGACGGCACCCCGGTACGCTTCTCCACCCCGCGCGAGGCCCTCGACCAGGGCATCGCCACCGTCTACCAGGACCTCGCCGTCGTCCCGCTGATGCCGGTGTGGCGCAACTTCTTCCTCGGCTCCGAGATGACCAAGGGCCCCTGGCCCCTGCGCCGCCTCGACATCGACCGGATGAAGAGGACCGCGGACGAGGAACTGCGCAACATGGGCATCGTCCTGGACGACCTGGAGCAGCCCATCGGCACCCTCTCCGGCGGCCAGCGCCAGTGCGTGGCCATCGCCCGTGCCGTCTACTTCGGCGCCCGCGTCCTCATCCTCGACGAGCCCACCGCCGCGCTCGGCGTCAAACAGTCCGGTGTGGTGCTGAAGTACATCGCCGCCGCCCGCGACCGCGGCCTCGGCGTCATCTTCATCACCCACAACCCGCACCACGCCTACATGGTCGGCGACCACTTCAGCGTCCTGCGCCTGGGCACCCTGGAACTCTCCGCCGCCCGCAGCGAGGTCACCCTCGAGGAACTCACCCACCACATGGCCGGCGGCACCGAACTCGCCGCCCTCAAGCACGAGCTGGCGCAGGTGCGCGGCGTCGACGTGGAGGAGCTCCCCGAGGCGGAGGACCTCCAGACCCCCGCAGCGGCATCCCCGGAAGGAAAGACCTGACATGGCAGTCGCGCTCGACCGCATCCGGGTGGGCTCCGCCCCCGACTCCTGGGGCGTCTGGTTCCCCGACGACCCGCAGCAGGTGCCCTGGCAGCGCTTCCTCGACGAGGTCGCCGAGGCCGGCTACTCCTGGATCGAACTCGGCCCCTACGGCTACCTCCCGACCGACCCCGCCCGCCTGGCCGACGAGGTGAAGAAGCGGGACCTCAAGGTCTCCGCCGGCACCATCTTCTGCGGACTGCACCGCGGCCCCTCCGAGTGGGAGTCCACCTGGGAGCAGGTCGGCCGGGTCGCCTCCCTCACCCAGGCCATGGGCGCCGAGCACCTCGTCGTCATCCCGTCCTTCTGGCGCGACGACAAGACCGCCGAGATCCTGGAGGCCCCGGAGCTCACCACCGAGCAGTGGGGCCACCTCACCCGGGGCATGGAACGCCTCGCCCGCCAGGTGCGGGACACCTACGGTCTCGACATCGTCGTCCACCCGCACGCCGACACCCACATCGACACCGAGGAACACGTCGAGCGCTTCCTCGACTCCACCGACTCCTCCCTGGTCAACCTCTGCCTCGACACCGGCCACTACGCCTACTGCGGCGGCGACAGCGTCAAGCTGATCGAGACCTACGGCGAACGCATCGGCTATCTGCACCTCAAGCAGGTCGACCCGGAGATCCTCGCCGACGTGGTCGAGAACGAGATCCCGTTCGGCCCCGCCGTGCAGCGCGGCGTGATGTGCGAACCGCCCACCGGTGTACCGGAGCTGGGCCCGGTCCTCACGGCCGCCCAGAAGCTGGGCGTGGACCTGTTCGCGATCGTCGAGCAGGACATGTACCCCTGCGAACCGGACAAGCCGCTGCCGATCGCGGTCCGCACCCGCACGTTCCTCCGCTCCTGCGGCGCCTGACGGCCAGGAGCCCGGCCACCCGGAAACCCGACCGCCCGGAAAGGGGAGACGACGACATGAACCGGCAGGAACCCCTGGGAATCGCCGTCATCGGCACGGGCCGCATGGGCGCGGACCATGTGCGCCGGATCGACCGGGTCATCAGCGGCGCGCGGGTCACCGCCGTCGTCGACCTCGACGCGGAACGGGCCGAGACGGTGGCCGCCGGCGTCGACGGCTGCACCGCTCACACCGACCCGGCCGCCGCGATGGCGGCGGCCGACGTCGACGCCGTCCTCATCGCCTCCCCGGGGCCGGCCCACGAGGCGGCCCTGCTCACCGCGTTCGAGCACGACCTGCCCGTACTGTGCGAGAAACCCCTCACCCCCGACGCGGCCTCCGCGCTGCGGGTCGTGGAAGCCGAACAGGCACTCGGCCACCGCCGCGTCCAGGTCGGCTTCATGCGCCGCTACGACGCCGAGTACGTCCGCCTCAAAGCCCTGTTGGAGAGCGGGCAGCTGGGCCGCCCCCTGATGCTGCACAACCGGCACCGCAACGTGGCCAGCCCGCCGTTCTTCACCAGCTCCATGCTGATCAGCGACTCCGTGGCGCACGAAGTGGACGCCACCCGCTGGCTGCTGGGCCACGAGATCACCGCGGTCACGGTCCTGCGCCCCACCCCCTCCGCCGGTGCCCCGGACGGACTGCGCGACCCGCAGTTCGTCGTCCTGGAGACCGACGGCGGCGCGCTCAGTGACGTCGAGATCTTCGTCAACTGCGGTTTCGGCTACCAGGTCCAGGCCGAGGCGGTCTGCGAACGCGGCACCGCCCGCATCGGCGACGGCCACGACCTGGTCACCCACATGGCCGGCCGCTGGGGCGGCACCATCGCCCAGGACTGGGCCGAACGCTTCGCCCAGGCCTACGACGACGAGGTCCAGGCCTGGGTGGACACCACCCGCCGGGGCGAGGTCACCGGCCCCAGCACCTGGGACGGCTACGCGGCGGCCGCCGTCTGCGAGGCCGGCGTCCGGTCCCTGGAGGAAGGCGGCCGGGTCGCGGTCGAACTGGCGGAGAAGCCCCCGCTGTACCGGTGAGACGACGTGACGCGTGAGTGGGGGCCGTCCTTCGGAAGGACGGCCCCCGCGCTCATGCCCGACGTACTTCCTCGAGGGTGACGGGGCGGTGCTCGTGCAGCGAGAGGGTGCACGCCTCCGCGATCCAGCCTGCCTCCAGCGCGTCCTCGATCGTGCACGGAGAGGGGCGGGTCCCGGCCACGACCTCGGTGAACGCGGTCAGTTCGGCCCGGTAGGCCGCGGTGAAGCGGTCCATGAAGAAGTCGTGCGGGGTGCCGGAGGGGAACGTCGTGCCCGGCTCCACCGACCGCAGCGGCAGCTTGTCCTCCAGGCCGACCGCGATGGAGTCCTGGAAGCCGTGGATCTCCATGCGGACGTCGTAACCCCGCGCGTTGTGGCGGCTGTTGGACACCACGGCGATGGTGCCGTCGTCCAGGGTGAGGAGCGCGCCGGTGGTGTCGGCGTCGCCCGCCTCCCTGATGTAGTCGGCACCCCGGTTGCCGCCCACCGCGTACACCTCGGTCACCTCCCGGCCGGTCACCCAGCGGATGATGTCGAAGTCGTGCACGGAGCAGTCGCGGAAGATGCCGCCGGACGCGGCGATGTACGCGGCCGGCGGCGGCGCCGGGTCCAGCGTGGTGGAGCGCACGGTGTGCAGCGTGCCGAGTTCGCCGCTGTGCACGGCGGCCCGCGCGGCGACGAAGGCGGCGTCGAACCGGCGGTTGTAGCCGATCTGGATCGGCACGTCCCGGCCCTCGACCGCCTTCAGCACCCGTACGCCCTCGGCCATCGTGCCGGCCACGGGCTTCTCGCAGAACACGGGGACGCCCGCCTCGACACAGGCGAGGATCAGCCCCGGGTGGGCGTCGGTCGCCGCGGCGACCACCACGCCGTCCACCCCGGCCGCGAGCACGGCCTCGGGGGAGTCGGCGACCTCGGCGTCGAACCGGTCGGCGGCGGCCTTCGCGGCGTCCGCGAACGGGTCGGAGACGACGAGCGACTCGACGGCGTCGAGCACGGAGAGGGTCTCGGCGTGGAAGGCGCCGATACGGCCGAGGCCGAGGATTCCGATGCGCATGGGGCGGTGCTCCTTGGGTGCGGGGGTGCGGGGGTGCGGGGACGTGGGGGTGCGGGGACACGGGGGTGCGTACGAGCGGACCGCGACAGAGCGGGGAGGTCAGTCGAGGCCGCCGAGGACGTTCTGGTCCCAGTCGATCACGGAGCCGGTGACCACGCCGGAGCGGTCGGACAGCAGGAGGACCACGAAGTCGGCGATCTCGTCCGGCCGGCCCAGCCTGCCCATCGGCAGCCGGGCGGCGGCCCGCTCGCGCCAGTCGTCCCCGGCGGCGTGGAAGGTGCGCTGGGTGGCGTCCTCGCCCTCGGTCGCCGTCCAGCCGATGTTCAGCCCGTTGATCCGGACCCGGTCCCACCGGTGGGCGTGCGCCGCGTTCCTCGTCAGGCCCATGAGCCCGGCCTTCGCGGCGACATAGGGCGCCAGGAACGGCTGCCCGCCGTGCGCCGACGAGGTGATGATGTTGACGACTGTGCCGGGCGCCTCGCGCCGCACCATGTCCGCCACGGCGGCCTGCATGGCGAAGAACGGTGCCCTGAGGTTGATCGCGATGTGCTGGTCGAACAGCTCCGGTGTGGTGTCCAGCAGCGTGCCGCGCGCGGTCAGCCCCGCCGAGTTGACCAGGCAGTCGACCCGGCCGTGGGCCCGCACCACCTGGGCGACGGACCCCTTCGCCTGCTCGGCGTCCGCCAGGTCGGCGCGGACGAACATCGCCTCGCCGCCCGCGGCCGCCAACTCCGCCACCAGGGCCTCACCGGGCTCGGTCCGGCGCCCGGTGACCGCGACGGCCGCCCCCGCGCGGACCGCGGCCCGCGCGACGGCGGCGCCGACGCCCTGACTGCCGCCGTTGACGAGGACGACCTTGTCGTCGAGAAGTCCCATGACTGTGCTCCGTGGGGTCCGGGTCCTTTCAGCTGTGACGTCGTCCGGCGGCGGCCCGCAGCGCGTCCCGCAGCGTCCGCGCGGTCCACTCCTCGCGCAGCGCCCGCCGCACGAGGTCGGCCTGCGAGGGCGGGGCCATACCGTCGGCCGGCGGGTCGTTGTCGAGGTTGGTGGGGAAGGGGTAGCCCTCGGCGCTCGCCGCGATCACGTTCTCCTGCCACTGCTCGCCGGCGCCCTCCGCCCGGCCCCTGAGCAGCGCCGGGTAGACGGCTCCGGTCACGGCCTCGCGGTCCACCGTCTCCATGGCCCGGCCGAACGCGGAGGACACCTGGAGCAGGTTGGCCATGCGCCGGATGTCCGCCGAGCGGTTGGCGCCGGCCGCGTGGAACAGCGCCGGGTTGAAGAAGACCGCGTCGCCCTTGGCGAGCGGCAGTTGTACATGGTGCTCCTCGAAGTACGCCTGGAACTCGGGGAGCCGCCAGGCGAGGTAGCCGGGCCCGTACTTCTGCGAGTGCGGCAGATACAGCGTGGGACCGGACTCGACGGGCATGTCGCAGTGCGCGACCGCGCCCTGCAGGGTGAGCACGGGGGAGAGGCGGTGCACATGTGCCGGGTAGGCGGCGGCGACCTCGTTGGACAGGAAGCCCAGGTGGTAGTCGCGGTGCACGGTCTGGGCGGCGCCGCCCGGGTTGACCACGTTGATCTGGGAGGTGACCTGGTAACCGGGGCCGAGCCAGGCCGAGGAGACCAGGGCGATCACGTCGTTGGCGTAGTAGTCCGCGAAGGCCGACGGGTCGTGCAGGGCGGTCTTCTCCAGGGCGTTCCACACCCGGTCGTTGGCGCCCGGCTTGGCGAAGTGGTCGCCGGCGGTGACGCCCGTGGCGCGCTGCTCGGCGATCAGGGCGTCGAACACGGCGGTGGCCCGGTCCACGACCGCCGGGTCGGGGAAGGCACCCCGGACGACCACGATGCCGGGGCCCCCGGCGAGGGCGCGCACCAACTCGGCCTGCGCGTCGCGGCGGTCCGCGAGGGCGAGCCGGTCGGCGTCGTAGAGCAGCACGTTCCGCTCCACGGCCGAGGCGTGCGGGTAGTCGGCGCCTTCCGTGGTCTGCTCGACCAGGGCACGGAAGGCGTCCAGGTCGCAGTCCTGCTCGGACAGCCAGGGCCGCTGCTCCGTGGACGGCTGGGCCGGGGTGGAAGCGGTGGAGAAGGACATGTTCGTCCCTTCGGGTCACGGGGGGACTCGGCTCTGCCATTCTTGTCAGTACAAAGCCTTCGAACAACCATCAGCCAGCCATCAAAAACCCCTCAGAAACCTCAGGAGCCGGCGCATGGGCCACCCCTTCCCGATCAGGGAGATCGCACGTCAGGCAGGGCTGAGCGAGGCCACGGTCGACCGGGTCCTCAACGGCCGCGGCGGGGTACGGGAGAGCACCGCGCAGGAGGTGCGCCGTGCGATCGCCGACCTGGACCGGCAGCGCACCCAGGTCCGGCTGGTCGGCCGCACGTTCATGGTGGACATCGTGATGCAGTCGCCCGAGCGGTTCTCCACCGCCGTACGCGCCGCCCTGGAGGCCGAACTGCCCGCGCTGCACCCGGCGGTGGTCCGCTCCCGCTTCCACTTCCGTGAGACCGGCCCCGCCGAGGAGCTGACCGCCGTCCTCGACCGGATCGCCCGGCGCGGCTCGCAGGGCGTGATCCTCAAGGCGCCGGACGTCCCCGGGATCACCGCCGCCGTCGGCCGGCTCGCCGCGGCGGGCATCCCGGTGGTGACCCTGGTGACCGACCTGCCGACGAGCGCCCGGGTCGGCTGTGTCGGCAGCGACAACCGGGCCGCGGGCGCCACCGCCGCCTATCTCGTGGGCCAGTGGCTGGGGGACCGGCCCGGCCATGTGCTCACCAGCCTCAGCAGCGGATTCTTCCGTAACGAGGAGGAACGCGAGATGGGCTTCCGGGCCGCCATGCGCGCCCGGCATCCGGGGCGTGCCCTCGTCGAGATCGCCGAGGGCCAGGGCCTGGACACCACCCAGTACGACCTCGTCCGGGCCGCCCTGGACCACGACCCGGACATCCGCGCGGTCTACTCGATCGGCGGCGGCAACATCGCGACCCTGCGTGCCTTCGAGGACGCCGGGCGGGAGTGCGCCGTGTTCGTCGCGCACGACCTCGACCACGACAACACCCGCCTGCTGCGCGAGCACCGCCTGTCCGCGGTGCTCCACCACGACCTGCGCCAGGACCTGCGCGAGGCCTGCCACATCGTGATGCGCGCGCACGGCGCCCTGCCGCCCGCGGGCCCCACCCTGCCGTCCCCGATCCAGGTGGTCACGCCGTACAACATGCCGCCGCAGGCCGTGACGTGACGGAGTGACGGCGCGTGGTGAACGGGCGGCGGGCCGGGCGTGCACCCCGGCCCGGCGAGCCGGGGCCGCCCACCGTCGTGCGCATGAGGATCCCGACCCCACAAGGGGGTCCCGAGCGGCTGGTGACGCTCGCCGACGGCGTGTCCGCCCTCGCCGTCACGCTGCTCGTCCTCGACCTCTCCGTTCCGCAGGGACTGCGTTCCGGGGAGTACCGCGAGGCGCTGCGCGGGCTGCTGCCCCCCTGGGCGCCTACGGGATCAGCCTGTACGTGCCGGCCGGGTTCCGGCGCGACCACCGCACGCTGTTCCGCACCGTCCGGCAGGTGGACGGACAGGTGATCTCGCCGGCCGTGCTCGGTCTGGGCCTCGCGGCACTGCTGCCGTTCCCCACCGCACTGATCGCGGAGTACGGCGAGGAACGGGCCTCCGGCGTCATCCACGCGGCGGCGGTCGCCGCACTCGGCGGCGTCCACCTCGCGCCGGCCGCCCTCCTCACCCGACGCCCCTGGCTGCGCGGCGACGAGGCCCCCGTGCGCGACGAGAGGCTCTCCGCCGTCGACATGGGCGTGACGGTGGCGGTGTTCCTCGTGACCATCCCGCTGGCCCTGCTGATCGGACCCGCCGCCATGTGGTGGTGGCTGGTGCTGATCCCGGTCAAGGTCCGGCTGGGCCGCGGGCAGACGGCGGCCTCCGGCTGACGCTCAGGAGGCCGCCTCCACCGTCACCCACACCCCCTGCTCGGCCGACCGGGTCATCGCGTCCAGCACGCTCGCGCTGTGCACGGCGTCGGCGAGGGTGGCGCCGTACGGGACGCCCTCGGCGACGGAGCGCAGGAACCGGTACGCCTCGACGACCTTGAGGTCGTCGTAGCCCATGGCGTTCGCCGCGCCCGGCTGGAACGCGCCGAACTCCCCGTCGCCCGGACCGACGTAGACCGTGCTCACCGGCTGGTCCTGGTACGCGGTGCCGCGGCTGACGCCGAGTTCGTTCATCCGGCGGAAGTCCCAGAACACGGCGCCCTCGGTGCCGTGCACCTCGAAGCCGTAGTTGTTCTGCTCGCCGACCGAGACCCGGCAGGCCTCCAGCACCCCGCGCGCGCCGGAGGCGAAGCGCAGCAGGCAGTTCACGTAGTCCTCGTTCTCCACCGGGCCGAGTGCGCCGCCGGCGGCGCGGGAGTGGCCGGCCGTGGCCCCGGCCGGACGGGCCCGCTCCGGCAGGAAGATCGCCGTGTCGGCGGTCAGCGAGGCGATGTCGCCGAGCAGGAAGCGGGCCAGGTCGGCGCCGTGCGAGGCCAGGTCGCCGAGGACTCCGCTGCCGCCGCGCTCCCGTTCGTAGCGCCAGGTCAGAGCGGATTCGGGGTGGGCGGCGTAGTCGCTGAACAGGCGGATGCGGGCATGGGTGACGGTGCCGATGTCACCGGAGGCGATCAGGGTGCGGGCCGTCTCGACGGCGGGCGCGTTGCGGTAGTTGAAGCCGACCGCGCTGCGGACACCGGCCGCGGCGGCGGCGTCGGCCACCGCGCGGGCGTCCTCGGCGGTGAGACCGACGGGCTTCTCGATCCAGATGTGCTTCCCGGCCTCCGCCATCGCGACACCGATCTCGCGGTGCAGGAAGTTCGGGGCCGTGATGCTGACCGCCTGGACCCGCGGGTCGGCGGCCACCTCGCGCCAGTCGCGGGTCGCGCCGGCGAACCCGAACCGCTCGGCGGCCTCCTCGGCCCGGCCCGGCACCTCCTCGGCGACCGTGATCAGCTCCGGGCGCAGGGCGAGCTGCGGGTAGTGGTGCGGCACGCGCGCGTACGCCTGGGTGTGCACCCGCCCCATCCAGCCGAACCCGACGACGGCGACACCGAGCGTATCCACCATGAGAGCCCTTCCCCGGACCGTTCCGTCCCCGGACCGTTCCGCCATCCGTTCAAGATCCGTCCTGCTTGTCCAGACAAACCTTGAGTGTGTCGGGGTGAGGGTGTCAAGGAGTCGCAGGCCGAACCGGTCGGAGCGTGGGAGTGCGGCGGCTCGACCACGTCGACCTCCTCGCGCCGATCTCACCGTCGGCGCCGGTGTGTTCAGCGGGACGGGACCGCACGAGCACGCCGTCCGGCAGACGTTCCCCCGCTCCGTCCGCGAACCGGGCGGCCGCCGCGCCGAGTTGTGCGACCCGCCCCACGGCACACCGCCGGGCGACGGGCCGCGCTCCACATGAGGTAAGGTTGACCTGCGAGATCACGCGGTTCACCGCGCGGAGCGCATCGGGACGTGGCGCAGCTTGGTAGCGCACTTGACTGGGGGTCAAGGGGTCGCAGGTTCAAATCCTGTCGTCCCGACAGAGCAGAGGGTCCTCATGGGCGAAAGCCCGTGGGGACCTTTCTCGTGCGTCGCGGAAGCACTCCGCGCGGGACCGGCCGGCGCCGAGTTCCTTGTGCGGCGCGAGCATCAGCGCACCACCGCCGCGTCGTTCACGGGCGTGCTGCACACCCCCGCCCCACCGGGCGTTCGTCGGCGCCGGCGGTGGCGCACCGGGCGGTGCCGCAGCAGGACCGCGGGGCCGGTCATCGGGCCGCTACAGGAGGGCCCTCAGTGGTGCACGGCATGATCAGGGTGCCGCACACCACCGACGACGCGTCGCGACGGAAGCGGAGGGTCAGCCCAGCAACTCGCGGATCAGCGCGCCGACCTGTTCCGTCTCGAGGAGGAAACCGTCGTGTCCGTAGGGCGACTCCACCACCCTGAGCCGGTCGGCACCGGGAAGGTGCGCGGCCAGCTCGGCCTGCTGGGACGGCGGATAGAGACGGTCCGAGTCGACCCCGGCCACCAGCGCGGGCGCGGTCACCCGGCGCAGGGCCGCACGGACGCCGCCCCTGCCGCGTCCCACGTCGTGGCCGTTCATCGCCTCCGTCAGCACCACGTAGCTGCCCGCGTCGAACCTCCGGACGAGCTTGGCCGCGTGGTGGTCGAGGTACGACTCGACCTGGTACCGGCCGCCGCGCCACGGGTCCTCCGTCCCCTGGGGCGCCCGGCCGAACCGGGCCGACAGCTCCGGCTCGCTGCGGTAGGTGACGTGGGCGATGCGCCGGGCGATCCCCAGCCCGGCGTGCGGCCCCCGGCCGGTGTCGTGGTAGTCGCCGCCGTGCCAGTGCGGATCACTGCGGATGGCCTGCAGCTGGAGGGTGGACCAGGCGATCTGCTCACCGCTCGCGGCCGCCGCGGTGGCGAGCAGCAGCAGCGCCCCCGTGCGCTCGGGATGCGTCACCGCCCATTCCACGGCCCGCATCCCGCCCATCGAACCGCCGACCACCAGCGCCCACCGCTGCACGCCGAGCGCGTCCGCCAGCCGGGCCTCGGCGGCGACCTGGTCCCGCTGGGTCAGGTACGGGAAGGCGCCGCCCCACCGGCGCCGCCCGCCGGGGCGCGGTGAGGCCGGCCCCGTGCTGCCCTGGCAGCCGCCCAGCACGTTCGGGGCGACGACGAACCAGCGGTCGGTGTCGAGGGCCAGGCCGGGCCCGATCAGCCCGTCCCACCAGCCGGCCGTGGGATGACCGGGGCCGGCCGGTCCGGCCGCGTGGCTGTCACCGGTGAGCGCGTGCAGCACCAGCACGGCGTTGGAACCGTCCGGCGCAAGTCGCCCCCAGGTCTCGAACGCCATCTCCACGCCCGGGAGTTCACCGCCCGCTTCCAATGGCAGCGGCGTGCCCGGGGCATGCCATCGACGCCGCCCGGGCGGGTCCCCCTCCTGCCAGGCCCCGGTGGCCGGCGGGAGGGGGACCGATGTTCCGGAGGCCGCGAAGGGGTTCAGGAGGCGCCCTTGGCCGCGCGGAAACCGGACTCCAGGTCGGCCCTGAGGTCGGCGAGGTTCTCGATGCCGACCGACAGCCGCACCAGACCCGGCGCGGTTCCGGTCGCCGCCAGCTGCTCCTCGTTCAGCTGGCCGTGGGTGGTGGACGCGGGGTGGATGATCAGACTGCGCACATCACCGATGTTGGCGAGGTGGCTGAACAGCTCCACCCCGTCCACGAACCGCTTGCCCGCCTCGACGCCGCCCTTCAGCTCGAAGGCGAACACCGCGCCGGCACCGCGGGGGAGGTACTTCCGTGCCGCCTCGTACCAGCGGTTGGACGGCAGGCTCGGGTAGTGCACCACCGCGACCTCGTCGCGCTGCTCCAGCCACTCCGCCAGCGCCAGCGCGTTGGCCGTCTGCCGCTCCATGCGCAGGCTCAGCGTCTCCACGCCCTGCAGCAGCAGGAACGCGGAGTGCGGGGCGATCGCCGGTCCGAGGTCGCGCAGCAACTGGACACGCAGCTTGACCGCGAACGCGCCGGGGCCGAGCGCCGGCCAGTACTGCAGGCCGTGGTAGCTGGGGTCGGGCTCGGTGAAGTCCGGGAACCGCTCGGTGTGCGCGCCGAAGTCGAAGGTCCCGCCGTCCACGACCACGCCGCCGATCGTGGTGCCGTGCCCGCCGAGGAACTTCGTCGCCGAGTGCACCACGATGTCCGCACCGTGCTCGAGCGGACGCAGCAGGTAGGGCGTGGCGATCGTGTTGTCCACGACCAGCGGGACGCCCGCGCCGTGGGCCACGTCCGCGACCGCCCGCACGTCGAGCACGTTGTTCCGCGGGTTGCCCAGCGTCTCGGCGAAGAACGCCTTGGTGTTCGGCCGCACGGCCGCGCGCCAGGCCTCGGCGTCGTCGGGATCGTCGACGAAGGACACCTCGATGCCGAACCTCGGCAGGGTGTGCCGGAACAGGTTGTACGTTCCGCCGTACAGCGAGGAGGCCGAGACGATGTGGTCGCCGGTCCCGGCGAGCGTCAGGAGGGCCAGCGTCTGCGCGGCCTGCCCCGAGGACAGGGCCACCGCCGCCACTCCGCCCTCCAGGGCGGCGACGCGCTGCTCGAGGACGTCCTGGGTGGGGTTGTGGATGCGGGTGTAGATGTTCCCCGGCTCCGCGAGCGAGAAGACGTCGGCGGCGTGCTGGGTGTCCCGGAACACGAACGAGGTCGTCTGGTAGATGGGCGTCGCCCGGGCCCCGGTCGTGGGATCGGGTTCGGCACCGGCGTGGACCTGCTTGGTCTCGAACGACCAGGCCGACGTGTCGGGACCGCTGGACGTCCCCTCGGGCGTGTCGGCGGCGGTGTCGGGTTCGGTGGGCTGGCTCATGATGTGCTCCTCGTGCGCGGTGCGGGCGCGGACCACGGGTGGCGTTCGGACCCGCGGACCTGCCGGTGGGGTACGGGGCGTGCCGGACGCCCTGGGGATCAGGGCGTCGGAGAGGACCACGTGCCGACGTGGGTGCCGGTCTCTCGCGCGACACGCCGTGGTGATGACACGTGTACGTCCGGTGGCAGCGTGTCACCGACGCCAGCCTACGACCAGGTGAGCGGGAAATGAGACGGCGTCTCAGTAGGTGGTCGATCTCTTCACACGGTATTCATGAACGGGCCGCGCCCGGCTCGCGGCCCGCCGACCGCGCCGTCCGGTCGGCGCGCGAGCCCCGGCCCGGACACGGCTCCGCCCCGGCCGGGCGTCGTGCCGGCCGGGGCGGAGCCAGTGGGGTCCTCGTCCGGATCGGTCAGCCGAGGGAGGCCAGGGCCTCGTTCCAGGTGGCGGACGGACGCATGACGGCGGTGGCCTTGGCCGGGTCGGGCTGGTAGTAGCCGCCGATCTCGGCCGGCTCGCCCTGGACGGCGATCAGCTCGTCGACGATCTTCTGCTCGTTCGCGGCGAGCGTCTCGGCGAGCGGGGCGAAGGCCTTCGCCAGGTCCGCGTCGTCGGTCTGCCCGGCCAGCTCCTGCGCCCAGTACAGGGACAGGTAGAAGTGGCTGCCGCGGTTGTCGATACCGCCGAGACGACGGCTCGGGGACTTGTCCTCGTTGAGGAAGGTCGCCGTGGCCCGGTCGAGGGTGTCGGCGAGGACCTTGGCCCTGGTGTTGCCCGTGGTCGTCGCGAACTGCTCCAGGGACGGAACCAGCGCGAAGAACTCACCGAGGGAGTCCCAGCGCAGGTAGTTCTCCTTGACCAGCTGCTGCACGTGCTTGGGCGCGGAGCCGCCCGCACCCGTCTCGAACAGGCCGCCGCCCGCCATCAGCGGGACGACCGACAGCATCTTGGCGCTGGTGCCCAGCTCCAGGATCGGGAACAGGTCGGTCAGGTAGTCGCGCAGCACGTTGCCGGTGACCGAGATGGTGTCCTCGCCGCGGCGGATGCGCTCCACCGACAGCTTGGTGGCCTCCACCGGGTTCAGGACGCGGATGTCCAGGCCCTCGGTGTCGTGCTCCGTGAGGTACTGCTCGACCTTGGCGATCAGGTTGGCGTCGTGGGCGCGGGTCTCGTCCAGCCAGAAGACGGCCGGAACGCCGGTGGCGCGGGCACGGGTGACGGCGAGCTTCACCCAGTCGCGGATCGGGGCGTCCTTGGTCTGGCAGGCACGGAAGATGTCACCGGCGGAGACGGTCTGCTCCAGGACGACCTCGCCGGCCTGGTCGACCAGGCGGACGGTGCCGGTGACCGGGATCTCGAAGGTCTTGTCGTGGCTGCCGTACTCCTCGGCCTTCTGCGCCATCAGACCCACGTTCGGGACCGAGCCCATCGTGGACGGGTCGAGGGCGCCGTGGGCACGGCAGTCCTCGATCACGGCCTGGTAGACACCGGAGTAGCTGGAGTCCGGCAGGACGGCCAGGGTGTCGGCCTCCTGGCCGTCGGGGCCCCACATGTGGCCGGAGGTGCGGATCATGGCCGGCATGGAGGCGTCCACGATGACGTCCGAGGGGACGTGCAGGTTGGTGATGCCCTTGTCGGAGTCGACCATCGCCAGCTCCGGGCCCTCGGCGAGCTCGGCGTCGAAGGACGCCTTGATCTCGGCGCCCTCGGGCAGGCCCTCGAGACCCTTGTAGATGCCGCCCAGGCCGTCGTTCGGGCTGAGGCCGGCCGCGGCGAGCTGCTCGCCGTACCGCGCGAACGTCTTCGGGAAGAAGGCGCGCACCACGTGGCCGAAGACGATCGGGTCGGAGACCTTCATCATCGTGGCCTTCAGGTGCACGGAGAACAGCACACCCTCCTGCTTGGCGCGGGCCACCTGCGCGGTCAGGAACTCGCGCAGCGCGGCGACCCGCATCACGGAGGCGTCGACGACCTCGTCCTTCAGGACGGGCACGGACTCGCGCAGCACCGTGGTGGTGCCGTCGTCGCCGACCAGCTCGATGCGCAGCGCACCGTCCGCGGAGATCACCGCGGACTTCTCGGTGGAGCGGAAGTCGTTCTCGCCCATGGTCGCCACGTTGGTCTTGGACTCGGGGGTCCAGGCGCCCATGCGGTGCGGGTGGGTCTTGGCGTAGTTCTTGACCGAGGCGGGGGCGCGCCGGTCGGAGTTGCCCTCGCGCAGGACCGGGTTCACGGCGGAACCCTTGATCTTGTCGTAACGGGCGCGGACCTCGCGCTCCTCGTCGGACTGCGGGTCGTCCGGGTAGTCCGGCAGCGCGTAGCCCTGGCCCTGCAGCTCGGCGATCGCGGCCTTGAGCTGCGGGATCGACGCCGAGATGTTCGGCAGCTTGATGATGTTGGCCGCGGGCGTCTTGGCCAGCTCACCGAGCTCGGCGAGGGCGTCCGGGATGCGCTGGTCCTCGGTGAGGTACTCCGGGAACACGGCGATGATGCGTCCGGCCAGCGAGATGTCACGCGTCTCCACGGCGACACCGGCCTGCGAGGCGTACGCCCGGACCACCGGCAGGAAGGAATACGTCGCCAGGGCCGGGGCCTCGTCAGTGTGCGTATAGATGATGGTCGAGTCAGTCACCGGGTGCTCCGCTCCACGTCTGCAACATTGCTCGACATCAAGATATCCCGTTCACGGTCCGGGCTCGACAGGGGCTCGAACCCCTATGCGCCGGCCGGCCCTCCCCATCCCCGGCCGCGCGTCGTCGGCCGGGGTCCCCGGGGTCTGCCGCAGCCGGTCAGATCGGCCGGGCCACCGTCATGTCGCTCGGCTCGGGCTCGGTGTCCCGCTGCTGAGGGAACACCACCGTGCCCTGCTGCAGCGCCACCGTCCGCGCGGGCGACGGGATGCGGATGCCCTCCTCGCGGTAGCGCCGGTGCAGGCGCTTGATGAACTCGTGCTTGATCCGGTACTGGTCGCTGAACTCGCCGACGCCCAGGATCACGGTGAACCCGATCCGGGAGTCGCCGAAGGTGTGGAACCGCACCGCCGGCTCGTGCTCCGGGATCGCGCCGGTGATCTCCGTCATCACCTCGGCGACCACCTCCATGGTCGCCCGCTCCACCTGCTCCAGGTCGCTGTCGTAGGAGACCCCGGCCTGCACCAGGATGGTCAGCTTCTGCTCGGGACGCATGAAGTTGGTCATGTTCGTCTTCGCGAGCTGCCCGTTGGGGATGACCACCAGGTTGTTGGAGAGCGCGCGCACGGTCGTCTGACGCCAGTTGATGTCCTCGACGTACCCCTCCTCGCCGCTGCTCAGCCGGATGTAGTCACCGGGCTGGACGGTCTTGGAGGCGAGGATGTGGATGCCCGCGAACAGGTTGGCGAGCGTGTCCTGGAGGGCCAGCGCGACCGCCAGGCCGCCGACGCCGAGGGCGGTGATCATCGGGGCGATGGGGATGCCGAGCGTCTGGAGCACCACCATGAACCCGATCGCCAGGACCAGGATCCGGGTGATGTTCGTGAAGATGGTGGCCGACCCGGCGACACCGGAACGGGACTGGGTCACCGACTGCACCAGGCCGGCCACCACCCGGGCCGCCGACACCGTCGCCGCGACGATGACCAGGACCGTCAGCGTCTGGTTGACGTTGTGCTGCACGGTCCGGGTCAGCGGCAGCGCCGCCGCCGCGGAGGCCGCGCCGCCCGCGACCGCCGCCCACGGCGCGATCATGCGCAGGGCGTCCACGAGGACGTCGTCCCCGCGCCAGCTGGTGCGTTCGGCGTGCCGGCCGAGCCAGCGCAGCAGCATCCGCAGCAGGAACGCCGCCAGCAGACCCGCGGCGAGCGCGATACCGGCGTACAGCAGATCGTCCAGGGTGAGCGCGCGGGTCACCGCTCACCTCCGGCGGACATCCTGGCCGTCGACCGTATGTGATGTCGTGTCACGTCTCGTCACCTGCTCGAATTCGGGGATGCCCGGGAGGGTGCGGACCGGGAGGTGCGGCGTGCCGGATCGGCCCGGCCCGCGGTCGGCACAGTCGCTCATCTTGCCGTATCGGCAGGGGTGTTCGTACCACGAGGGAGTCGGCGGGGCTGTGTCGGGACGCAGGTCAGATGACCTTCAGCCGCACCAGTGCGCCCAGTGTCAGCGCTCCCGGCAGCATCGGCAGCCACACCGTGACGACCCGGAAGGCGAGCACCACCGCCGTGGCGACCGCGGCCGCCCCGCCCACCGCGACCAGCGCCACCACCAGTGCCGCCTCCACCGAGCCGAGCCCGCCCGGCGTGGGCACCGGCGCGACCGCGACGGTCGCCGCCAGATACGCCACCGCCATGTGCGCGACCGGCACCGACAGGCCCAGCGCCAGCCCCACCAGCACCAGTGACGACGCCTGCAGCGCGGGGAAAGCGAACGCCCCGCCCCACAACGCCAGCGCCCTGGACGGCCGGGTGTGCACCGACCGGGCCTCGCCCAGCGCCGTACGCAGGAACGGGAACACGGCCGTCCGCACCCGTCGTACGAGGACGAGCACGCCCGCCGCGACGACCGCCACCGCGCCGAGCGCGAGCAGCAACGGGCCGAACACCCCCTCGGGCAGCAGGGATCCGGTGCGCAGCGCGTCCGGGAAGACGACGAGCAGCACACCCAGCAGAGCCACCCGGCCGACGGACTCCGCCAGCAGATACAGCGCGAGGGCGGCCGAGGAACGGGTGAGCGACATCCCGCACACCGTCATGAACCGCAGATTGACGGCGCTCGCGCCCAGACCGGTCGGCAGCAGATGGTTGGCCGCCCCCGCGGCGAACTGGGTGGCCGGCAACCGCCGCCCGGGCAGCCGTTCGAGGACGGCTCCCTGCCGGGTGCACGCGGCGGCCACCCAGGTCAGACAGGTCGTGCAGGCCGCGGCGAGCAGCCAGGGCCACCGCGCGGTGCCCAGATGGGCGAAGCCGTCGGCCAGCACCGCCCGGTGCCGCACCGCGACCACGGTCACGAGCAGCGGCGGCAGTACGTACAGGATCCTGCGGATCGTCCGCGTCACATTCGAGGAGTCTCTCCGGTCCCCGCCAACGGCGGGTTGCGGTGTTCCGGACGGCGGCTTACGGGTGGGGGCGGTTCGGGCGGGGCGCCTTGACCTCAAGGAAGGTCGAGGTTCTACGTTCTCCCGTATGAGCATGGAGACCACGGCCTGGACCCAGTTGCGCAGCGTCATGACCGCCGAGGAGGAGCGCCGTCCCCTCGCGCGGGACACGCTGCGCCGGATCGGCGGGTTCGCCCGCCCGCACCGCCGCCGTCTGGCCCTCTTCGTCCTGCTCGGATCGGCGACCGCGCTGCTCGCCGTCGCCACCCCCGTGCTGGCCGGGCGCGTCGTCGACACCGTCGTGACCGGCGGCGACTCGGCCACGGTCGTCCGGCTGGCCCTGCTCATCGCGCTGATCGCGGTGACGGAGGCGGCGCTCGGCATTCTCGGCCGCAGGCTGTCGGCCTCCCTCGGGGAGGAACTCATCCTCGATCTGCGGACCGCCGTGTTCGACCATGTGCAGCGGATGCCGGTCGCGTTCTTCACCCGCACGCGTACGGGCGCGCTCGTCTCCCGGCTCAACAACGACGTGATCGGCGCCCAGCGGGCCTTCAGCAACACCCTGTCCACCGTGGTCGGCAACGTGGTGACGCTGGTGCTCGCCCTGGCCGTGATGCTCACCCTGTCCTGGCGGATCACCCTGCTCGCGCTGGTCCTGCTGCCGGTGTTCGTGATCCCCGCCCGGCGCATGGGCCGCCGCATGGCCCGCATGCAGCGCGAGGCCGCCGCCCTGAACGCGGCCATGGGCACCCGGATGACCGAGCGCTTCTCCGCGCCCGGAGCCACCCTGGTCAAGCTCTTCGGCCGGCCCGAGGAGGAGTCGGAGGAGTTCGCGGAGCGCGCCCGCCGGGTGCGGGACATCGGCGTCCGGACGGCCACCGCCCAGACCGTGTTCATCACCGCGCTGACCCTGGTCTCCGCCCTCGCCCTGGCCCTCGTCTACGGAGTGGGCGGCCACCTCGCGCTGCGCGGCGCCCTGGAGCCCGGTGCGGTCGTGTCGCTGGCGCTGCTGCTCACCCGCCTGTACGCGCCGCTGACCTCGCTCGCGGGGGCGCGGGTGGAGGTGATGAGCGCCCTGGTCAGCTTCGAACGGGTCTTCGAGGTGCTGGATCTGCGGCCGCTCATCGAGGAGAAGCCGGACGCCCGCGACGTCCCCGCGGGGCCGGTGTCCGTCGAGTTCGACGACGTCCGCTTCGGTTACCCGGCCGCCGACAAGGTCTCGCTCGCCTCCCTGGAGGAGGTCGCCACCCTGGACCCGAACGAGGGCGCCGAGGTCCTGCACGGCATCTCCTTCCGCGTCGAACCCGGGCAGACCGTGGCCCTCGTCGGCTCCTCCGGCGCCGGCAAGTCGACCGTGGCACAGCTGCTGCCGCGCCTCTACGACGTCGACTCGGGCGCGGTGCGCGTGGGGGGCGTCGACGTCCGGGACCTCACCGCGCGGTCGCTGCGCGACACCCTCGGCATGGTCACCCAGGACGGCCACCTCTTCCACGACACGGTCCGCGCCAACCTGCTCCTGGCCGCGCCCGGGGCGGGCGAGCCCGAACTCTGGGACGCGCTGCGCCGCGCCCGCCTGGACGAGCTCGTACGGTCCCTGCCCGACGGTCTGGACACGGTGGTCGGGGAACGCGGCTACCGGTTCTCCGGCGGGGAACGCCAGCGCATGACGATCGCCCGGCTGCTGCTGGCCCGGCAGCGGGTCGTCCTCCTGGACGAGGCCACCGCCCACCTGGACAACACCTCCGAGGCGGCCGTCCAGGAGGCGCTCGCGGAGGCGCTGGAGGGCAGGACGGCCCTCGTCATCGCCCACCGGCTGTCCACCGTCCGGACCGCGGACCTGATCCTGGTCGTCGAGGCCGGCCGGATCGTGGAACGGGGCACGCACGAGGAACTGCTGGAGGCCGGCGGCCGCTACGCCGCACTGCACCACGCGCGGTTCGCTCCCCGGCCGGCGAACTCCGGTCGCGACCGGGACCGGGGGGAGCGCGACCGCGGCGCACCGGCGGCGGTGTAGGCCCCGCCCGGCCCGTCACACAGCGCCGCCGCCGACCCCGGTCCCGGGGTCGGCGGCGGCGCCCACGTGCGCACGGCGGCTCCCCGCGGGGAGCCGCCCGGCGTCAGGTTCCCTGGCTGGTGGCCTTCGCCAGGTCCGAGCTCTCCCGGGCGTTGGACTTCCCACGCCCGGAACCGCTCCGGGCACGGGAGCGCCCGCGACCACGGCCGCCGCCGCTGCCGTGGCTCGCGTACGCGTCGAGCTCGATGGCGAGCGGGGAGGCGGTCAGGACCGACGAGTACGTGCCCACCAACATGCCGATCAGCAGGGCGAGCGCGAAGTCGGTGAGCGAGTCGCCGCCCAGCAGAGCCAACGAGGCCAGGATGAAGATCACACCGATACCGGTGTTCACCGTACGGGGCACCGTCTGCAGGACCGCCAGGTTGGTGGACTCGGCCAGAGGCGTCTTGGGATTCTTCTGCCACAGTTCCCGGACGCGGTCGAAGACCACGACGGAGTCGTTCACCGAGTAACCGACCACGGTGAGCAGCGCGGCCAGGAAGACCCCGTCGATCGGCTTGCCCAGCCACGCGAAGATGCCGGTGAGGATCACCACGTCGTGGGCCAGGGTGCTGACCGCCGCCGTACCGAACATCCAGCGGAACCGGAAGGCGAGGTACAGGAGCTGGGCGCCGAGGGCCAGGCCGAGCGCGATCAGCGCGTTGCGGCGCAGTTCGTCGCCGAGGCTCGGGCCGATCAGCTCGTCGCGGACCTTCTCCGCCCCGTTGCCGACCTTGTCGATGGTCTCGGCGACCTTGACCGCCTCGGCGTTGCTCAGCTCGTCGGTGCGCACCGTCAGCCCGTTGTCCCCGGAGGACTGCACGACGGCCTGCGGGAAGCCGGCGTCGGCCAGGGCCGTGCGGGCCTGGTCCGGATCGACGGTCTTGGTGGTCGAGTACTCGATCAGCCGGCCGCCGGTGAACTCGACACCGAAGTTCAGCCCGCGCACCACGATGCCGGAGCCGGTGACGATCAGCACGATGAGGGACACCAGCAGCCAGCGGCGCGGGCGGCGCATCAGCTGCGGGTTCCGGCGGGTGAGGTACTCGCGGACCCGGCCGATGGAGGCCAGACCGGTGAACTTGGGACGACGGTGCACCCAGCGGCGCTCCACCGCGAACTCGGCCAGCACCCGCGTGATCACCAGTGAGCTGATCATGGAGGCGAGGACACCGATGGCCAGGGTGACGCCGAAGCCCTTCACCGGGCCGGAGGCGAGCAGGAACAGCAGTCCCGCCGCGATGAGCGTGGTGATGTTGGAGTCGGCGATCGCGCTGAAGGCGCCCTTGAAGCCGGCGGTCAGGGCCGAGCGGCTGCTGGGCCGGTTGCGTTTGCCGTACTCCTCGCGTGCTCGTTCGAAGACCAGCACGTTGGCGTCGACGGCCATACCGATCGCCAGGACGAAACCGGCCAGACCCGGCAGGGTCAGGGTCGCGCCGAGGCCCGCGAGGGCGGCGTAGGAGATCACGCCGTAGCAGGCCAGGGCCACGATGGCCAGGAAACCCATCAGCCGGTAGACGACGATGATGAAGATCGCGGTGAGGGCGGTGCCCAGGGCGGCGGCCCAGGCGCTCGACTCGATGGCCTCGGCGCCCAGCGTCGGGCCCACGGTCCGCTGCTCGACCGTCTCGACCGGCACCGGAAGGGCACCGCCGCTGATGAGCAGGGCGAGTTCCTTGGCCTCCTCACCGGAGAAGGAACCGGTGATCTGGGTGGACCCGCCGGTGATGCCGGCCCCGCAGGCCACGGACAGGTGGACCTGCGGCGACGAGATGATCTTGTTGTCCAGCACGATCGCGACCCGGCGCTTGGGGTCACCGTCGGGGTTGCAGGCCGCCTCGCCGGTCAGCTTGGCCCAGCCCTTGTCGTCCGCGAAGTCCACGGTGACGAGCCAGCCGGCACCGCTCTGCTGGTCGAAGGTGGCCTCGGCGTCCTTCACGTCCTGACCGGAGAGCCCGGCGGCGGCCAGGTGGAGCCGCTCACCGGACTCGTCGGCCAGGACGCGCTCCCCCTTCGGCAGGGACTTGTCGGACTCGGCGCCGGGGCCGAGCACCGAGTGGACGGAGAGCTGCGCGGTACGGCCCAGTACGTCCGCGGCCTTCCGCGGGTCCTGCACACCGGGCAGCTCGACGATGATCCGGTTGTCACCGGAGCGGACGATGGTGGGCTCGGCGACACCGAGCGCGTCGATACGGCCGCGCAGGACCTCGAGGGTCCGCTCGGTCGCCTCGCCGTCGGCCTTGATGGTCTCGGTGGAGCGGGTCTCCAGCACGATCTGGGTGCCGCCGCGCAGGTCGAGGCCCAGACGGACGGGGACCGTGGCGGCGATGTACACGGACAGGGCGATCACGATGAGTGCGAACAACGCCCGGAAGCGGGCGGGATTTTTCACGGATGACTCCAGCAGGCACGCCGTGGCCGACTACGGCACGGCGGAGAGGGGGGTGACAGGACTCTCAGGCGCTGGACGATACGGGAGGTGCCCGGCCGAGGTCCGCAGGCATGTGCGCGGCGGCGGGCGGCGCGTGCCCGGCCGCCGGGGCGGGCCGGGCCGGCCGGGGTGGCACACGGGGGGTGTGCTCGGGGGTGAACAGCAGACGACCGGCCGGCACCGTACGCTCCCCGGCGTCGCGCTGCGGCCGGAAGGGCGCGGTACGGGCGGTGCAGTCTTGGGTGTGCGGGCCCACGCCGGACGAGTGGGTCCCGGGAGCCGTGCCGGGATCCGGCGCGGACCGGTCCGGCCCGTCGGGCGCCGCCGGATCCAGGACGAAGGGGCCGAGAGCCGCAGGGGCGCCGGCGGAGTACGACGGCGCCTCGAGAGCGGGCCACGGGCCGTCCGGGATGCCGAACCCGAAGGTCAGCAGTACGGAGGCCAGCGCGGTGAGGACCGCGGCGACGCGCAGGGGAAGGCGGGCGGCAGGTCCCGGCAGGACATGGCTCAAGGCTCGACGAGCCCCGCACGGATCGCGTACCGGGTCAGATCCAGACGGTCCCGCAGACCCAGCTTGCTCAGCATGTTCTCGCGGTGCCGCTGCACCGTCTTGACGCTGATGAAGAGCAGCTCGGCGATCTCCTTCGAGGAGTGCCCCTCGGCCACGAGCTTCAGCACTTCCTCCTCGCGTGGCGTCAGCACCTGCTCGGAGGCCTCCTCGCCGTGCTGGACCCGGTCGAGATAGTTGCGGATCAGGGCGGTGACCGCCCCGGGGTAGAGGAACGGCTCGTCCCGCATCGCGGCCCGGCAGGCGGCGACCAGGTCGCGGTCGGCGACCGATTTCAGGACGTATCCGCTGGCCCCGGCCTTGAGCGCCTGGAACAGATACTGCTCGTTGTCGTGCATCGTCAGCATGAGGATACGCAATCCCGGCTTGAGCGCGGACAGTTCGCGGGCGGCCTGCAGACCGGTCATCCTGGGCATGGCGATGTCCAGGACGGCCAGGTCGACCTCCTGGGCGCGGGCCATCGAGATCGCCTCCGCGCCGTCACCGGCCTCGGCGACGACCTCCAGGTCCGGCTCCCGGTCGAGGATCAGCCGGACGCCGCGGCGCACCAGGGCGTGGTCGTCGGCGAGCAGGATCCGGATCGTGGTCGGTGGGGCCTGGTGGGTCATGACTGCTTCCTGACGGCGGGCACGGCCAGCCGGATCCGGGTACCGGTCCGGGTGACGGGAGTGATGTCCAGTGTGGCCCCGATGAGCAGGGCCCGTTCACGCATACCGCGAATTCCGGCGCCCTCATGGGCGGCGCCGATGCCACGGCCGTCGTCGCTCACCTCGAGGACCACGTGGTCGTCCTCCCGGTACAGGCTCACTTTGGCGTTCCGTGCCTCGGCATGCCGGGCGGCGTTGGTCAGACTCTCCTGTGCCACACGGTAGATCACGAGCTCGGTGCCGTTGTCGAGGGTGGGCAGATCGGGCTCGAAGCTGCGCTTCACCCGCAGCCCGGTGTGGGTGGCGAACTCGGTGGCGAGAGAGGTGACCGCGCTGACCAGGCCGAGGTCGTCCAGCACCCCCGGCCGCAGTCGGCGCACCAGCCGGCGGACCTCGTCCAGGCTCTCCCGGGTGATCTCCTGCACCTGGCGCAGCTCGCCGCGCAGCGGGTCGGGCGCCTCGTCGGCGGCCTGCTTCAGGGCCAGCAGGATCGCGGTCATGCTCTGCCCGACCTCGTCGTGCAGCTCGACGGCGATCCGGCGCCGCTCGGCCTCCTGTGCGAGCAGGGCGCGGGCGCTGCTCGCGGCGCGCTCCTTCTCCAGCCGCTCCAGCATGTCGTTGAAGGCGCTGACCAACTCGGAGACCTCGTCACCGCCACGCACCGGAAGCCGCTGGCCGGGCCGCAGCAGGTCGACGGTGGTCATCAGCCGGGTCACCCGGTCCAGCGGGGCGAGCCCGACCCGCAGCAGGGCCGCGTTCGCGACGAGCATCACGGCCAGGCCGCCCACCAGGATCACGGCCTCGGTCAGCAGCACCGGAACGGACACGGTCACCGGAGCCCACAGCAACAGCGCGGTCGCCGCGCCCAGCACCACCGCGTTGAGCCCGAAGATCCGCCAGTACAGGGACACGGGGGGTCACGCCTTCCTCTTTCTCGTCTGCCTCTACTGTCGGGCACCACAGCGACCGGTGCGGCGGCGGCCCCCGAAGGCGTGCCCCTTGTCCCACGTCGTCCCACGGAGAGCGGAAGCGGGAAACGGAGAACGGAGAACGTCGAAACAGCGGACAGAGTGTACAAGCCGGCCCCCTTCCGTTGATGGGCTCCGCACCCCATTTCCGTCCGTCCGGGGACCCACGCCGAGCGGGCTGGGGCCCCGGACGGACGGAAATGGGTCCCGCGCCCGATGGGCGCCGGGTACGGAAGGGGAGATGGTGGGAGATCACCCGTCTGTCAGTAGAGGAGACGCTCCGTGTCGATCGACCTGCCGCGTACCGAACCGCGTTCCGCCCACACCGCCGCCGACGAGATCCGTCAGCGCCTCGAACACGCGCGCACCACGCGGTTGGCCCAGCTCAAGGCCCTGGACGAAACAGGAGGGAGTTCCGACGACCACCTGATGTCCAACCAGAAGGACGGCATCAAGCGCGCCCTCAAGGAGATCGAAGCGGCGTTCCTCCGCGTCGAGGACGGAAGCTACGGCACCTGCCTGGGCTGTTCCAAGCCCGTCCCGGCGGAGCGTCTCGAGATCCTTCCGCACACCCCGTACTGCGTCACCTGCCAGAGCCGCGCCGCCTGACCCGTACCCTGCCCGTACTCCTCTCCCGCTCTGCCCAAGGGGGATGAAGTGGTGACCCAGCAGACCATCGACGAGCACGACGAGGTCCTCCCATCCGAGGACCTCGCGGCGTTGCGGGCGAACCTGCGCGAGCAGCAGCTGTTCCGCCAGGAGCAGCTGCGGCAGTTCGCCGCCGACGTCGGGTCGGGTCCCGGCGAGCCCCTCCAGGAGGAGGGCGCCGGCCGGCTCGAGGTGCACGTCAGGCTCGCCGCGTCCGCCCGGATGGTGCTCGCCGACGTCGAGGCGGCGCTCGCCCGGATGGACACCGGCGGCTACGGCCGCTGCCACCTGTGCCGCGGCCCGGTCGAACGGGACCGGCTGCTGATAGTTCCCCAGGCCCGTTACTGCGCCCGCTGCCAGCAGGTGAGGGAGGCCGCGCGATGAGCACGGGCCGAAGGACCGGACGATGACCGTGGTCCGGCGTCCGTACAGGACGTCGGCCGTACGGCGCAGCCCCTGGCCGCGGTGCCGCCGGTGCTCCGGCATCGCGCTCGACCTGGGCAGCTCCCGCACGCGCGCGTGGATCGCGGGACGGGGCATGGTCCTCGACGTCCCCACGGTGACCTTCCCGGGCAGCGGAGCCATCCACCCCATCCAGCGCGGCGCCATCGTCGACACCTCCGGCACCGCCCGGATGCTCGACCGGCTGCTCGGCCACCGGCTGCCCCGCTTCGGCCGCCCCCTGGTCGTCGTCACGACACCGGTCCTGGACGGGCCCGCCTTCCGGGAAGCGGCCCACACGGCCGTCGAAATCCTCCGCCCGCGCGCTGTCCACACCGTCCCGGGCGCGCGGGCGGTTGCCCTCGCCGCGGGCGCCGACCACTCCAGACCGCTCCTGGTGGTGGACCTCGGTGCGCACCTCACCGAGGTGGTGCTGCTCGCCGAGGGAGCCGTCACCGACGCCCGGCGCACCGCGCTGGGCGTCGGTGACCTGGGCGCCTACGGCACCCCGCCCGGGGACCTCACCGACGCGGTGGTCGACATGGTGACGGCGATGCTGCGGCAGGACCGCGGCGCCACCACCCGCACCGCCCTGCGCCGGGGCATCCTCCTGTCCGGCGGGGGCGCCCTGCGCCCGGAGATCACCCACGGTCTGCCCGGCCGGCTCGGCTGCCCGGTCCAGCCCGTGCCGTCGCCGCACACCGCCGCGGTCCGGGGAGCCGCCGGCCTGCTCGCCGCGGCGCACCACCACCCCCTGGCCACCGGATCCGGCTGACCCGCCAGCCGCACTCCCCCTTCGTCCGCGCCCCGACACCCGAAGGAGTCACGACGTGGCGGGCACCGTTCCTCCCGCGCAACCGTCCCCGGGCCACCCTCTCGGACCGCCCGACGGTCCTTCGCCGGGGCACCGCCGGCGCAACCCCCTGCGCCGCCGCACCGACGTGCTCCGGGTCTGGATCGGTCTCGCTGTCCTGCTCGCCGTCCTGACGGTGGCGCCCGTGGTCACCGTCGTCGTCTCACGACTCGCCCACCGCCACTACGAGGACACGGCCCGCCACCAGAGCCTGACCCGGTACGAGACGACCGCGACCCTCACCGAGGACGCCCCGCGCCATCCGGAGCCGGGATCGGACGAGGAGGAGCTGGCCCGCTACCCGGTCGAGGTCCGCTTCACCACCCACGAGGGACGGACCGGCACCACCCGGGCCGAGGTGCGACCGGGCCTGTCCGCGGGCAGTCCGGTCCGCATCTGGGTGACCACCGACGGCGAGGCCACCGAGCCACCGCTGGCGCGTGCGGAGATCCGCAGCCGCAGCATGGGCTGGGCCCTTCTCTCCGGCACCGGCGTCGCCCTCACCGGCGCCGCCGCCCACGGCGTGACCCGTCTCGTCGTACGGCGCCGGAACCTCGCCGACTGGGACAGGGCCTGGGCCGAGACGTCCCCCCGCTGGACGGCACCCGGATGAACTGCCGGAGGCGGGCAGGGGCCTCGGCCCTCGCGGTTCAGCGGGGAGGCTCCCGGAAGGACGCCGGTGACGGCGGGGGCGTGTCCGTCGTGTGCCACGTGACGCGTACCGCGGCCCGGGCAGGAGCGGAACGGCGGTCTCCGCTGGAAGGCGGCATGAAGGAAGCGTAAAGATTGCCGAGTCCTGGCAATGTGTTCGAGTCCGGATGCGTGAGAGCATGCGCATGCGGGAGGCCGGTCGGCGAAAGTGAGGCCCGAATGGAGTGGTTTGTGGGTCTCGGCGTCGCGGGACTGCTTCTGCTGCTGTTCTCACTGATCTTCGACGGACTCCTGGAAGGCGTCTTCGGCGGTGTGCTGGACGGTATGTTCGACGGGCTGCTGTCGCTGCCGGTGATCGCCGGGTTCGTCTCCATGCTCGGTTTCGGCGGCGCGATCGTCCTCGGCACGACGGACCTCGGGGTCACCGGTGCGACGGTGGTCGGCGTGCTGGCGGGGGTCGCAGCGGGCTGGCTGACCTGGAAGTTCAGCCGGGCCCTGATGCGGGATCAGACCGCCGCCACCCCGCGGGGCGGCGACCTCGTCGGCACCTCCGGCTCGGTGGTGACCGCCATCCCGGCCGAGGGCTACGGCGAGGTGCTGGTGTATCTCGCCGGGCAGCCGCTGAAGCTGTCCGCGAAGAGCGCCGTGCCCGTCGCGCGGGGTGCCGAGGTCTGGGTGGAGTCGGCACTGTCCGCGACCTCGGTGGCGGTCCGCCCGGTCGAGCGCTGACCGGTGCCGACCGGCACGTCCCCGCGGAACGGCACGTCACCCGCCGACGCCCGCGATGGCGCCGGCGGCTCCCGCAGTATCCGCTTTCCCGTCCCATCCGAACCACATCGCCGTCCCCCGGGGAAGGCTGAGGGGATTCCACACCTATGAGTCCTGTACTGATCGCCGTGGTGGGAGTCGTCGTACTCCTGGTCCTGCTGGGCCTGGTGGTGGTCACCCGCTACAAGGTCGCCGGCCCCAGCGAGGCGTTCATCGTCACCGGCCGGCGAGGCAAGCAGTCCACCGACCCCGAGACCGGCCGGGTCTTCACCGACAACAGCGGCCAGAAGGTCGTGGTCGGCGGCGGCGTCTTCGTCGTCCCGTTCGTCCAGCAGAAGTTCACCCTCGAACTCTCCAGCCGGCACATCCCGATCGCGGTCCGGGGCGCGGTCACCCTGCGCGGGGTGAAGGCGAACCTGGAGGGTGTCGCCATCGTCAAGGTCGGCGGCACCGAGGACTCGATCCGCGCCGCGGCCCAGCGCTTCCTCGACCAGCAGGACGGCATCGTCGGGTTCACCCAGGAAGTGCTGTCCGGCGCGCTGCGCTCCATCGTGGGGCGCATGTCCGTCGAGGACATCATCCGTGACCGCGCCGCCTTCGCCGGACAGGTCGCGGAGGAGGCCGAGGCCAGCCTCTCCGGACAGGGCCTCGTGCTGGACGCCTTCCAGATCCAGGACATCACCACCGAGGGCTCCTACCTCGAGGACCTGGGCCGGCCCGAGGCGGCCCGCGCCAAGCAGGAGGCCGACATCGCCGAGGCCGTCGCCCGGCGCGCCTCCGAGCAGGCCCGGCTCAAGGCGGAGGAGGAGATCGCGATCGCCCAGCGCACCTTCGCGCTGAAGCAGGCCGAGATCAAGGCCGAGACGGACGAGGCCGTCGCCCGCGCCAACGCCGCCGGCCCGCTCGCCGAGGCCGCCCGGGAGCAGGAGGTCCTGCAGGAGCAGGAGAAGGTCGCCACCCGGCAGGCCGCGCTGACCGACCGTGAACTCGACACCAAGGTCCGCAAGCCCGCCGACGCCGCCCGCTACCAGGCCGAGCAGGAGGCCGAGGCCCGCCGGATCGCCTCGGTCAAGGAGGCCGAGGCGGCCGCCGAGCGGGCCAGGCTCACCGGTGAGGGTGAGAAGGCCCACCGCGCCGCGCTCGCCGACGCCGTCCGCCTGGAGGGTGACGCCGAGGCCGCCGCGATCTCCGCGAAGGGTGCGGCGGAGGCCGACGCCATGCACAAGAAGGCCGACGCCTTCGAACGCTACGGCGACGCGGCCGTGCTCCAGATGCTGGTCGAGGTGCTGCCGCAGGTCGTCGGCAAGGCCGCCGAGCCGCTGGCCGCCGTGGACAAGCTGACGGTCATCTCCACGGACGGCGCGGGCCAGCTCCCGCGCACCGTCGCCGACAACGTCGCGCAGGGCATGGAGCTCCTCAGCTCCACCACCGGCGTCGACCTCGGCGAACTCCTCCAGGGGATCACCCGGCGCGGCACGCCGACGGTGCCGGCTCCCGCGGAGCGCGCCCCCGCGGACCCCGCAGGCGGCAAGGTCGACATCACCGACTGACGCCCCGGCCCGACAGCGGAGCCCGGCCACCCCACCGGTGGCCGGGCTCCGTCGTGTCCGCCGGTGGGGTGGCCGGCCGTGGCCGGTTGTGGCGGGTCGAGGCGTTCCGTGTTTTTGCAGGCTCTGCATATTTGCGTATCCTGCACGACGTGAGCGACAGAGACCCGGCGGACGGCGGACTTCGGGGACGCAAGAAGCGGGCGACCCGTGCCGCCCTGGTGGCGGCCGCGGTGCGGCTGGCGGCCGAGCACGGCGCGGAGAACGTCACCGTCGACGCGATCAGCGAGGCGGTCGGCGTCTCACCCCGCACGTTCTTCAACTACTTCGACTCCCGTGACGAGGCGTTCGTGATGGTGGGCGCGGAGTCGGGTGCGCGGGTCCGGCAGGCGGTGCTCGCCGCGCCCGCCGGCACGCCACCGCTGGCGGCGCTGCGGGACGCGCTGGCCGCGGAGCTGGGGGAAGTGGAACAACAGCACGAGCTGTGGCGCCTGCACTCCGAGGTGCTGCGCAGATCACCGCACCTGCTGGCGCGGAGTCTCGGCGCCCACGTCGAGGACGAGTTCCTGCTGGCCGAAACGCTCGCGGAGCGCATCGGCGCCGGATCGCCGCTGTTCACGGGGGACCGTCCCCCTCTCGGGTCGGCCGAGGGCCAACTGCGCAGGCGGGCTCTGGGGCTGTATCCGAGGCTGCTGGCCGCCGTCGGCACCACAGCGGTCCGCGTGGCCGTGGAGCACTGGTGCGTACGACAGGACGAGACCCCTTTCGAGGAGGTCTTCCGGTCGGTGTTCGACCACATGGCCACCGGCCTCCAGGGACCGGTCGAGCCCGCCGGGCCTGTCGAACCCGCCGAACCGGTCGAAGGGATCTGACCCCCTCCGTCTCTCACGGAACGGCTGCGCGTCGTCCCCGGCACGCGTGATCCGTCCCTCTCGCTCTTCCCTTTTGCTCACCCTCTCGACTGCTGCGAAAGAACCGAAGTGAACTCAACACCGGCGCCCGTGGAGGCGCCCCCCACCGCCATGACCCACCGGCAGATACTCCAGGCCATGTCGGGGCTGATGGCGGGCATGTTCGTCGCCATCCTGGCCGGCACCGTGGTCGCCAACGCGCTCCCGCGCATCATCGCCGATCTGGAGGCCAGCCAGTCCTCCTACACCTGGGTCATCACCGCCGAACTGCTGGCGATGACGGCGACGGTGCCCCTGTGGGGCAAGCTGTCGGACCTGTTCAACCAGAAGCTGCTGCTCCAGCTGTCCCTGTCCCTCTTCATCGTGGGCTCGCTGCTCGCGGGCTTCTCGCAGGAAGTGGGGCTGCTGATCTTCAGCCGCGTGGTGCAGGGCATCGGCGCGGGCGGTCTCACGGCTCTGGCGCAGGTCGTGATGGCGGCCATCATCCCGCCGCGTCGGCTCGGCAAGTACGCGGGCATCTTCGGAGCCGTCTTCGCGGTCGGCACCGTGGCCGGACCGCTCATCGGAGGTGTCCTGGTGGACACCTCCTGGCTCGGCTGGCGCTGGTGCTTCTTCATCGGGGTGCCGTTCGCGCTGCTCGCCATCGTGCTGCTGCAGCGCACCCTGAAGCTGCCCACCGTCCGCCGTGAGGTGAAGATCGACTTCCTGGGCGCCTTCCTGATCGTCGCGGGTGTCAGCGCCCTGCTCATCTGGGTCACGCTCGCGGGGACCGAGTTCGACTGGATCTCGTGGCAGACCGCCGCACTGGCCGGCGGGGGAGTGGTGCTGCTGATCGCCGCGGTCGTCGTCGAGGCGCGCGTGCCGGAACCGGTCATCCCCCTGGGCATCTTCCGCAACCGCACGGTGACGCTCACCACCGTCGCCAGTCTCCTCGTCGGTGTGGCCATGTTCGGCGGCACCGTCTTCCTCTCGCAGTACTTCCAGATCTCCCTGGGCAAGTCCCCGACGGTCGCGGGGCTGATGAGCCTGCCCATGATCCTGGGCCTGCTCGTCTCCTCGACCGTCGCCGGGCAGATCATCACCAGGACCGGCCGGTGGAAGGTGTACCTGGTCGCGGGCTCCATCATCATGACGGTGGGCCTCGGACTGCTGGCCACCATCGACGTCGACACCCACTTCGGCCTGCTCAGCGCCTACATGGCGATCATGGGCGTCGGCGTCGGCATGCTGATGCAGAACCTGGTGCTGGCCGCCCAGAACGACGTTCCCGCGACCGAACTGGGCGCCGCCACCTCGGTGTTGTCCTTCTTCCGAAGCATGGGCGGCACCATCGGCACCAGTGTGCTCGGGGCGATCCTCGCCAACCGGGTCGCCACCGAGATGACCAGGAGCCTGACGGAAGCGGGCATCCCGGCCGGTGCGGACGAGGCCGGCGGGGGCGGAGTGCCCGACATGGCGACGCTGCCCGAGCCGATGCGGGAGATCGTGGAGCGCGCCTACGGGATGGCCACCGCGGAACTCTTCCTCGTGGCCACGCCCGTCGCGGCCCTTGCCGTGATCGCGGTGCTGTTCATCAAGGAGAAGCCGCTGAAGGACACCAGCGGCATGGAGCGGCTCACCGCGGAGTCCGCGGACTCCGCGGGCGCGGCGGCAGCGCGAGCCGGCGTCGGCTGAGGCGCACGCCCCGTGGGGTGGTGGAGTGAGGAGGTCCTCCGGCGAAACGCCCGGAGGGCCTCCGCGCTCGTCACGCGCCCTCGGCGGACTCGCCCGGCGCCGGGAGAGATCTCCTCCGCGCCGCCCTTGACGGCGGTCGGCAGGACCGGCTTGGCATCGCGGCCGGCGCCGATGGAGGATGGGAAGGAGGACACACGGTTCGCGGTGACCTCCTCGGCGTGCACCTCGAACGCGGTGCCGGACACCGCGAAGGCGGCGACGACCGCCCTCCGGACGGAGGGCGGTACCCACGGCCCCACGGCCCCACAGCCAGGGCACAGGGGACGAGTACGACGGCCCACCGGAGCGTGCTGAGATGGCCGGCGACCACGCGCACACCGGGCCGGGCACGGGCCCCGCACCCGGCCCGGACACCTTCTCGGGGCCCGTCCCGTTCGCGCCGGGCTCCCTCCTCTGGGACATCACCGGTGACGTCCGGATCCTGCTCTCCCTGCCGCCCGCCCTGGTGCTCCAGGTCGCCCACCCGGCGGTCGGCGCGGGCGTCGACGACCACTCCGTGTTCCGCACCGACCCCTGGGGCCGGGCCGAACGCTCACTGAACTCCCTGCAGCTGTGGGTCTACGGCGGCGAGCAGGCCCTCGAGGAGGGCCGCAGGCTCCGCGAGCTGCACAGGACCATCAGCGGCACCGACGCCCGGGGCCGCGCCTACCACGCACTCACCCCGGCCTACTACGCCTGGGTGCACGCCACCGCCTATCCCGTCTTCCTGAGGGCCGCCCAGTACCTGTCCCACCCGTTCGACGAGCCGGACGAACGCCGCCTCTATGACGAACTCCTCCGTCTCGGGGCCATCCTCGGCATCAGGCAGCGCGACATGCCGCGCACCCCGGAGGAGTTCTGGCCGTACTTCGACGCGATGGTGGGCGAGGAACTGGAGAGGACGGCCGTCGTGGCGGAACTGCTCGACCCGCGGCGGCCGATCCCGCCGCCGGACGGCGCGGGTGTGCTCCTGCGCCGGCTCTGGCCGGTGCTCCGCCCGCCCCTGGCGCGGCTGCACGTCTTCGTCACGACCGGCCTGCTCCCGCCCACCGTCCGTGACCGCCTCGGTCTGGCCTGGACGGCACGGGACGAACGCGGACTGCGCCGCCTGGGCGCCGTCGTCCGCACGGTGGTCCCGCTGCTGCCCGAGCGCCTGCGCTACCTGCCCACGGCCCGGGCGGCCCGTCGAGCCGCCCGGGGGTGACCCCGGTCCGGTGCGACGCGGCCCGGACGGCCGATGACCGTTTCCCGGCCGCCCCCGGTGACGTGCGCGGGGCGGTGCACCCCGCACGCCCGGCGTCAGCCGGGGCGGCGCTGCTCCCCGCCCTCGTCCGGGTCGACGCCGGTGAAGGCGGAGTCGTCCCGGGTGCCGCTCGGGCGCCGGGAGCGACCCCGGCGTCCGGTGTCGCGCATTCCCTTCTCCGCGTCGTCGCCGTACTCCTCGCCGCTCTTCGTGCCGCTCTCGACCGTGTCCCCGGGGACGGATCCACGTTCCTGCTTGGACTTCCTGCGCCCCTTCCCGGCGGGCGGGGCGTGCTCGTCCGGGTGGAAGGAGCGCTGGGCGCTCGGGTTGTCCTGCTGGCGTGTCTCGTCGACGTCGGGGGCCCAGCCGTGCTGTTCGGTGCCCTTGTGGCGGCTCGGGCCCTCGCCGTGCGAGGGCTGCGACGACTTCTCTTTCCTGGACATGTGCCGGACTCCCTGTCGGTTGTCGTGTCGGCCACCCTGTCGAGTACCCGATATCACACCAATTGTCACCGCTGGCGGCGGGCTCGCCTCCCGGCCAGGTGGAGCCGAAGTGTCACCCGTGCGAGCGATGCCCCGGGGGTCATGCCGCCGTGGGAGGACGCAAGGGGCCGACGATCCCCGGACGGCCGCGGTACGAGGCGGCCGCGCCTTCCAGGGAGAGCCACCATGCGTATTCTGCTCGTCGCCAGCGCGTACAACAGCCTCACGCAGCGTGTCCACGCCGAGCTGTCGGAACGCCGCCACTCCGTCGCCGTGGAGGTCACCCCGCACGGCGAGGACGTGCGTCGCGCCGTGCGCCGGCACGATCCCGATCTGCTCGTGGCCCCCATGCTGAAGGCCGTCGTGCCGCCTGACGTCTGGACGGCGCGGACCTGTTTGATCGTCCACCCCGGCCCCGTGGGGGACCGTGGGCCGTCCTCACTCGACTGGGCCGTCCAGGAGGGAGCCGGAGAGTGGGGCGTCACCGTGCTGGAGGCCGTGGCCGAGATGGACGCCGGCCCCGTGTGGGCGACGACGAACTTCGCCGTGCCGGACGTGGCGAAGAGCGACCTGTACCGGGGCGAGGTGGCCGACGCGGCGCTGGAAGCCGTCCTGCTCGCGGTCGACCGGTTCGCCTCCGGCACGTACGTGCCCCGGCCGCAGGACGACTTCACCTGCCTGCCGGGTGCCAGGACCCGGCCGCCGCTGCGACAGCGGGACCGGGGCATCTCCTGGGACACGGACTCCACCGACACCGTCCTGCGCAAGCTGCGCGCCGCGGACTCCCAGCCGGGCGTGCGCGACGAACTTCTCGGCCGTGAATGGTTCCTGCACGGCGGCCACGCGGAGGACCGGCTCCGCGGCCGCCCGGGTGAGCTCCTGGCGACCCGCACCGGCGCGATCTGCCGGGCCACGGCGGACGGCGCGGTCTGGATCCCGGAGCTGCGGGCCCGCACCGGCCCGGGACGCCCCCGGGCCTGCAAACTGCCCGCCACCCTCGCCCTCGCCGGCCGCCTGCCCGCCCTGCCCGAAGTCCCCGCGGCACCGCAGCCACCTGCCGGAGCCCGGACCTGGCAGGACATCCGCTACCGGGAGGAGGGGCCGGTCGGCTTCCTGGCCTTCTCCTTCCCGGGCGGCGCCATGGGCACCGACCACTGCCGCCGCCTGCTGGACGCCTACCGGGCGGCCTGCTTCCGCCCCACCGGCGTGCTCGTACTGGGAGGCGGCCGGGACTTCTTCTCCAACGGCATCCACCTGAACGTCATCGAGGCGGCAGCCGACCCGGCTGCCGAGTCCTGGGCCAACATCAACGCCATGGACGACCTCGTCGAGGCCGTCCTCACCACGACCGACCGGTTCGTCGTCAGCGCGATCGGCGGCAACGCGGCCGCCGGCGGGGTCATGCTCGCCCTGGCCGCGGACGAGGTCTGGTGCCGCTCCGGTTCGGTCCTCAATCCGCACTACCGGCTCATGGGCCTGTACGGCTCCGAGTACTGGACGTACACCCTGCCCCGCCGGGTGGGCGCCGCCACGGCGGAACGGCTCACCGGCGAGGCCGCGCCGCTGACGGCCTCGGCGGCGCTCGGCATGGGGCTCGTCGACCGGATCCTGCACTGCGGCCCGGACGACTTCACCGACAACGTCACCCGAACGGCCGTACATCTGGCGGTCCTTCCCTCTGTTCAGACGCGTCTCGCGGCCAAGAAGGCAGAAGCCGAGCACCGGGAGGCCACCTCGCCTCTCGCCCGTCACCGGGAGCAGGAACTCGCCCGCATGCGGAGCATCTTCGACGACCCGGCGGCCCCCTACCACGCCCTGCGCCGGGCCTTCGTGCGCAAGGAATCCGCGGCCACCGACGGAGGCATTCCGGATGCGGCACTCGCCGGACGGGCCGACTGTTAGCAGAGAACGAAGATCCGAGCGCGGGTCTTGCCGCACCCTCCAGGAGGCGTTCCCATGAACGCAGCATCGCCGACCACGGTCGAGGAGCCCGGCGCGACGGGCACGTCCGGCTCCGAGGAGAAGCCGATCCACATCCTCTGGATCAACGCCGGGCTGAGCTGCGACGGCGACTCCGTCGCCCTGACCGCGGCCATGCAGCCGAGCATCGAGGAGATCGCGCTCCAAGGGCTGCCGGGCCTGCCGAAGATCGCGGTGCACTGGCCGCTGATCGACTTCGAATGCGGTCCGGTCGGCGGAGCCGACACGTTCATCGAATGGTTCTTCAAGGGCGAACGCGGCGAGATCGACCCCTTCGTCCTGGTCGTCGAGGGCTCGGTCCCCAACGAGGCCATCAAGCAGGAGGGGTACTGGTGCGGCTTCGGTGACAACCCCGAGACCGGGCAGCCCATCACCACCAGCGAATGGATCGACCGGCTGGCGCCCAAGGCCCTGGCCGTCGTCGCCATCGGCACGTGCGCCACCTACGGTGGCATCCACGCCATGGCGGGCAATCCCACCGGCGCGATGGGCGTGCCCGACTACCTCGGATGGGACTGGAAGTCGAAGGCGGGCATCCCCATCGTGTGCGTGCCCGGCTGTCCGATCCAGCCCGACAACTTCGCCGAGACGCTGACGTACCTGCTCTACCAGGCCGCCGGTTCGGCGCCGATGATCCCGCTCGACGACAAGCTCCGGCCGACCTGGCTGTTCGGTGCCACCGTGCACGAGGGCTGCGACCGGGGCGGCTACTACGAGCAGGGGCAGTTCGCCACCAGCTACGACTCGCCCAAGTGCTCGGTGAAACTCGGCTGCTGGGGACCCGTCGTCAAGTGCAACGTGACCAAGCGCGGCTGGATGAACGGCATCGGCGGCTGCCCGAACGTGGGCGGCATCTGCATCGCGTGCACCATGCCGGGCTTCCCCGACAAGTTCATGCCGTTCATGGACGAGCCCCCCGGCGCCAAGGTCTCCAGCACCGGGAGCGGCGCGTACGGCGCCGTCGTCCGCAAGCTCCGCACGATCACGGCACGGACCGTGGACAAGGAGCCGAGGTGGCGCCACAGGGGAGACAAGATCACCACCGGCTACCGGCCGCCGTGGTGACAGCACGACCGGTGACAGCACCGCACACCGAACCCACCCCCCGCGCGACCAGCTGACGAAGGGCACCGCACGCACCATGGCAAAGACGACGACCGGTGACAAAACCGGCCTGGTGGAGATGGCCTGGGACCCGATCACCCGGATCGTGGGCAGTCTCGGCATCCACACGAAGATCGACTTCAAGCAGAAGCGGGTCGCGGAGTGCTACAGCACCTCGTCGGTCTTCCGCGGCTACAGCGTCTTCATGCGCGGAAAGGACCCGCGCGACGCGCACTTCATCACCAGCAGGATCTGCGGCATCTGCGGTGACAACCACGCCACCTGCTCGGTGTACGCGCAGAACATGGCGTACGGCGTGAAGCCTCCGCACCTCGGGGAGTGGATCATCAACCTCGGCGAGTCCGCCGAGTACATGTTCGACCACAACATCTTCCAGGAGAACCTGGTAGGGGTCGACTACTGCGAGAAAATGGTCCGCGAGACCAACCCCGGCGTCCTCGAACTCGCCGAGCGCACCGAGGCCCCGCACGCGGCCGACCACGGGTACCGCACCATCGCCGACATCATGCGCTCCCTCAACCCCCTCGAAGGCGAGTTCTACCGCGAGGCGCTGCAGGTCAGCCGCTACACCCGGGAGATGTTCTGCCTGATGGAGGGCCGCCACGTGCACCCCTCCACCCTCTACCCCGGCGGCGTCGGCACCGTCGCCAGCGTGCAGCTGTTCACCGACTACCTGAGCCGCCTCATGCGGTACGTGGAGTTCATGAAACGGGTCGTCCCGCTCCACGACGACCTGTTCGACTTCTTCTACGAGGCGCTGCCGGGATACGAGGAAGTGGGCCGCCGCCGGGTGCTGCTGGGCTGCTGGGGGGCGCTCAACGACCCCGAGTACTGCGACTTCACCTACGCCAACATGACCGACTGGGGCCGGCGGATGTTCGTCACCCCCGGCATCATCGTCGACGGCAAGCTCGTCACCAGCGACCTCACCGAGATCAATCTCGGCATGCGCATCCTGCTGGGCAGCTCGTACTACGAGGACTGGCAGGGCCAGGAGCAGTTCGTGACGAACGACCCGCTCGGCAACCCCGTCGACCCGCGGCACCCGTGGAACCAGCACACCATCCCGGCTCCGCAGAAACGGGACTTCGACGACAAGTACAGCTGGGTCATGTCCCCGCGCTGGTTCGACGGCAAGGACCACCTCGCCCTCGACACCGGCGGCGGCCCCCTCGCCCGGCTGTGGTCCACCGCGCTGTCCGGTCTCGTCGACATCGGGTACGTCAAGGCCACCGGCCACAGCGTCGTGATCAACCTGCCGCGCACACTGACCAAGCCGGAGACCACCTTCGAGTGGAAGATCCCGCAGTGGAGCAACGCGCTGGAACGCAACCGCGCCCGCACGTACTTCCAGGCGTACTCGGCCGCGGTCGCCCTGCACTGCGCCGAGAAGGGCCTCGAAGAGGTCCGCGCCGGGCGCACCCAGACGTGGGAGAAGTTCGAGGTGCCGGACGAGGCGATCGGCGTCGGGTTCACCGAGGCGGTCCGCGGCGTCCTCTCGCACCACATGGTCATCAGGGACGGCAAGATCGCCAACTACCACCCGTATCCGCCGACTCCGTGGAACGCCTCGACCCGCGACAGCTACGGCACCCCCGGCCCGTACGAGGACGCGGTGCAGAACACGCCGATCTTCGAGGAGAACCCGCCCGAGAACTTCAAGGGCATCGACATCATGCGCGCCGTGCGCAGCTTCGACCCCTGCCTGCCCTGCGGCGTCCACATGTACGTCGGCGGCGGGAAGACCGTGAAGTCGATGCACGTGCCCACCGGGCTGAGCGGACTCGCCGGATGAGCACGACGAGTGCCACCACCGCGGAGCAGGCCGGCCGGCGGGTCGAGGAGATCCTCGACCGGCTCGCCGGCGCCGGCGACCCCCAGGTGAGCCGGACCGCCGAGGAACTGGTGCGGGTCCTCATGGAGTTCTACGGCGCCGGGCTCGCCCGCGCCGTGGAACTCCTGGGGGCAGGGAGGTCCGGCGAACCGCTGGACCCGCTGCTCGGCGACGAACTCGTCGCGAGCCTGCTCGTGCTGCACGGGCTGCACCCCGAGGACGTGCACACCCGCATCGCCCGCGCCCTCGGCGGCCTCCCGCACGCCGTCGAGAACGCGGGCTTCGACCCGGCGGCCGGCGTGCTGCGCCTCAGGGCCACCGCCGACACGGGCTGCGGCTGCCCCAGCACCCAGGAGACCGTCCGGCAGGCGGCCACCGACTCGCTCGCCTGCTTCGCCCCCGAGGTGACCACCGTCGAGCTGGAACCCGCCGACGCCTCCCGCGAACCGGTGCTGCTCCAGATCGGCACCGCCCCGCCGAGCCCCGGTGGCGGCCGGCCGCCGGCCACCGCCCCGTGAGCGCGCACGGACCGCGGCGCACCGCCGACCGCCGCGGCCTGAGCCGCTTCACCGCTCCCCGGCCGCCCCGCGAGGAACAGTGCGAACTGTGCGGGGCGCCCCTCGCCGGTGAACGCCACCCGCACCTCGTCGACACCGAGAAACGCGCGCTGGCCTGCGCGTGCGGTCCCTGCGCGCAGCTGCTGGACCGCTCCGGCGATGCCAAGAGCCGCTTCCGCGCGGTGCCCGGCCGCTGCCTGAGCGACCCCGACCACCGGCTCGACGACACCGCCTGGGACCGACTGCGCATCCCGGTCGGCGTCGCCTTCTTCTTCCACAACTCCGCCCTCGACCGGCTGGTCGCGCTCTACCCGAGCCCGGCCGGAGCCACCGAGAGCGAACTGGAGCCGACCTCCTGGCAGGCCGTCCTCGCCGGGACCCGCCTCGCCGCACTGCTCGAATCCGACGTGGAGGCCCTGCTGCTGCGCCGGCACCAGGGCCGCACCGAGTGCTATCTGGTGCCGATCGACCTCTGCTACGAACTGGTGGGCCGGATGCGCCTGCGCTGGCAGGGATTCGACGGAGGAGCGGAGGCCCGGGCCGACCTCGAGGCCTTCTTCACCCACGTCCGCGACCGGGCCCGCGCCCCGCAGGGGAGCAGACCATGACCGAGATCCTGGGTTCCACGGGCTCCTCGGGTTCCCCGGGTTCCTCGGGTTCCCCGGGGTTCTCGGGGTTCTCCTTCGACTGCACCGGAGTACGCGCCGACGCCTACGCGGCAGGCCCCACCCTGGTGTTCCGGCTGCGGATCACCACCTCCGGGGCCACCCGCGTCCACGCGCTCGCGCTGCGCTGCCAGATCCGCATCGAACCCGCCCACCGCGGCTACGACGACACCGAGGCCGCGGCCCTGAGTGACCTCTTCGGCGAACGCTCCCGGTGGGGCGGCACCCTGAACCCCGTGCAGTTCGCACAGGTCTCGGTGATGGTCCCCGGGTTCACCGGCGAGATCGAGACCGACCTGGTCGTGCCCTGCACGTACGACACGGACATCGCGGCGTCGCGGTACCTCCGGGCCCTGTCCGAGGGGGAGGTTCCGCTGCTGATGCTGTTCTCCGGCACCGCGTTCACCGGCGCCGGCGGCTTCCACGTGGAGCCCGTCCCCTGGGACAAGGAGGCCACCTTCCGCCTGCCGGTGAAGACCTGGCGGGAGATGATCGAGCAGCACTTCCCGGGCTGCGGCTGGATCCGGCTGCCGCAGGACGCCATGGACGCGCTGCTCGCCTACCGGTCGCGCCACGCGCTGCCGTCGTGGCAGGCGACCGTCGAGACGCTGCTCGACGCGGCGGGGGAGAGGACACCATGACCACCACCGCGTTCACCCCCGGCACCGAGGCCCGCCTCGCCGTCGCCCGCCAGATCGCGGACACCGTCCTCTTCGAGGGCTATGTGCTCTACCCGTACCGGGCATCGGCCGCCAAGAACAGGCTGCGCTGGCAGTTCGGCGTGCTCGTACCGCCCGCCTGGTGCGCGGCGGCCGAGGAACACGACGCCCAGCACACCGAATGCCTGATGGAGCCGAAGAACGGAGCCACCCTCTCCGTCGAGGTCCGCCTCCTGCACACCCGACGGCGCACCGTCCAGCAGGCGCACGCCGACGGGACGTACGAGACGGTGCGCGAACTGCACCTGGAGGACCGGGTCCTGGTCCCCTGGGACGAGGGCCGGGAGGAGAAGGTCGAGATCGCCCTACCGGTGGCGGAGTTGACCGGCGACGGGGTGACCGTCCCGTTCACCCGGGCCGCCGCCGAGGAGACCGAGCCCGTCACGGACGCCGACGGGCGGCTCGTCGGGCGCATGGTCCGCCGCCGTGAGGAGATCAGCGGCGCCGTCCGGCTCTCCACGGCCGAACTGGACGGCCCGTACCGCACACAGCGCCTGCGCGTGGTCGTCGAGAACACCAGCCCCTGGACGCCCGAGGACACCGACGACCGCGACGCGGCGCTGCCGTACTCGCTGGTCGCCAGCCACGTCCTCCTGCACCTGGACGCCGGGGCGTTCCTCTCCATGACCGACCCGCCCGAGTGGGCGAAGGGCGCCGTCGCGGCCTGCCGGAACCTGCACACCTGGCCCGTGCTCGCCGGCGAACCGGGCCGTGCCGACCTCGTACTGTCCTCGCCGATCATCCTCGAGGACCATCCCGCCATCGCCCCCGAGAGCCCCGGCGCGCTCTACGACGCCACCGAGATCGACGAGATCCTCGCGCTGCGCACCATCGCCCTCACCGACGAGGAGAAACGCGAGGCCAGAGGCACGGACGCCCGTGCCGCGGCCGTGATCGAACTGGCGGACACCATGCCGCCGGAGGTCCTCGAACGGCTGCACGGAGCGGTGCGGAGCCTGCGGGAGGTCACCGGCCCGCCGGACGCGGGGGACGACCCGCAGGACGTGTTCCGTCCCGAGAGCCCCTGGTGGGACCCGGGCGGCGACACCGCGGTCGATCCCGACCGTGACCACGTCACCGTCGACGGCCGGGAGGTACGCGCGGGCTGCCGCGTCGTGCTGCGGCCCCGGCTGCGGCACACCGACGCGCAGGACCTGTTCCTGAGCGGCCGCAGCGCACTGGTCGAGGCCGTACTGCACGACGTCGACGGAGGCGTGCACATCGCGGTGACCGTGGAGGACGACCCCGGCGCCGACATCCGCCGCGAACAGGGCCGGTTCCTCTACTTCCAGCCCGACGAGGTGGAAGCCCTGGAGGACGCGTGACCCCCACCCCACCGCACGGCACCCGCACCCTCGTCGCCGGGGTCGGCAACATCTTCCTCGGGGACGACGGCTTCGGCGTCGAGACCGCGCGCCGGCTCGCCCGGGAGGACCTGCCGGCCGGTGTCGAGGTGGCCGACATCGGCATCCGCGGTGTGCACCTCGCCTACCAGCTCCTCGACGGCTACGACACGCTCGTCATCGTCGACGCGACCGCACGAGGCGGCGAACCCGGAACGCTCTACCTGATCGACGCCGGGACACCGGACGGCACCGGACCGGCGGCGGACGTCCCGCTCGACGGGCACCGCATGTCACCCGACGCGGTCCTCGCCCTGCTCGCCACCCTGTGCGCCGGAACCGGCGCCACGCCCCCGCGCCGCACCCTCGTCGTCGGCTGCGAACCCGCCTGCCTCGACGAGACCCTCGAGCTCAGCCCCCAGGTCGCCGCCGCCGTACCGGAGGCGGTGCGGATGGTGACCGACCTCGTCCGGCAGGAGGCCGCCGTATGACACACCGCCGCAGAAGGAACAAGGAGCACCCCGTGAAGAAGACCCTCGTCGGCGGCGCTGCCGCCGCCACCGCGGCCACTGCCGTCACCGCCCTCGCCGTCCTCGTCAGGGGAGTCCTCCCCGACGTCAGGCGATACCTGCGGATGCGCAGGATGTGAACCGAACGGCCCACGCAGGCGTGTGATCCCGGCGCGCCGGTCGGCCGGCCCGGGGAGGCGCGTCTGTAATGGGCGCCGGACAGGCAGTCACGGGCGCAGGACGGAGACCGATGCACGAGATGTCCATCGCGCTGGCCGTCGTCGACCAGGTGGAACAGGCGGCCCGGCCCGCCGGGGCCACGGGCGTCGCACACGTGGCCCTCGACGTGGGCGAACTGGCCGGCGTCGTCCCGGACGCGCTCGCCTTCTGCTTCGAACTGGCCTGCGCCGGCACCGTCCTGGAAGGTGCCGAACTGACCACCCGGACCGTCCCCGGCACGGCGCGCTGCACCGGGTGCGGCGAGGTGTGGGAGGTCGGCATGCCTCCCCGCCTGCTGTGCCCCGGCTGCGGGCAGGCCGCGGCCGAACTGCTCTCCGGCCGCGAACTGCGCATCAGCGAGGTGCGGTGGGCCGCCCGGGAACAACAGCCCGCCCCCGAACGGCAGTCCGCGCCGGCCACGCCGCGGCCGGCCGGCACCACGTGAACCCGTCTTCGAGGTAACCCGTCTTCGAGGTGAGCCGAACCATGTGCAAAGTCGTCGATCTCCAACAGGCGGTCCTCGCCAAGAACACGACCGTCGCCCGGCTGCTGCGCTCCGAGCTGGCCGCCCGCGGCACCACGGTCGTCAACCTGCTCTCCAGTCCCGGCAGCGGCAAGACCGCCCTGCTGGAACGCGAACTGCTGCTGGCCCGGGAACGCCAGGTCACCGTCGCCGCGCTCACCGCGGACCTGGCGACCGAGAACGACGCCGAACGGCTCGCCCGCTCCGGCGCCCCCGTCAAGCAGGTCCTCACCGACGGGCTGTGCCACCTGGAGGCGGACATGCTCGCCGGGCACCTTGACGGCTGGCTCCCCGAGCACACCCGGCTGCTGTTCGTGGAGAACGTGGGCAACCTGGTCTGCCCGGCCTCGTACGACCTCGGCGAGTCGCTGCGGGTCGTGCTCGCCTCCGTGACCGAGGGGGAGGACAAGCCGCTCAAGTACCCGACGGCCTTCGGCCTCGCCCAGCTCGTGATCGTCACCAAGACCGACCTGGCCGCACCCGCGGACTTCGACGAGGCGGCCTTCCGCGCAGGCGTCCAGCAGGTCAACCCCGGCGTGGAGGTGGTCCTCACCTCCGTGCGCACCGGAGCGGGCGTGGGCACGCTGCTCGACCGGGCGCTCGCGGCGGCGCAGGGCACCGCGCCCCACGCCCCGGTGATGGCCAGGGCGCAGGCGTGACCGCTCCCCAGCCCGTGGCCGACCGCGCGCCGGCCCCGCGGCGCAGCCGGGTCGTCGTGCGGGGCGTGGTGCAGGGCGTCGGCTTCCGGCCGTACCTGTACACCCTGGCCACCGAACTCAGGCTCTCCGGCCATGTGACCAACACCGCGGACGGCGTCGTCGTCGAGGTCGAGGGCGATCCCTCGTCCGTGGACCGGTTCTGCGCGCGCATCGCCCCCGACGCCCCGCCGCTGGCGCTCGTCGAGTCGGTCGACGCCACCGAGGTGCCCACCACCGGCGCCGACGGATTCTCCATCGTCCCCTCACGCGCCGGCGGCCCCGCCCGCACGCTCGTCTCGCCGGACACCGCGACCTGCGACGACTGCCTCGCCGAACTCACCGACCCGGCGGACCGGCGCCACCGGCACCCGTTCATCACCTGCACGCACTGCGGGCCGCGGTTCACCATCGTCACCGGCCTCCCCTACGACCGCGACCACACGACCATGGCCGGCTTCCCCCTGTGCGCCGACTGCGCCCGGGAGTACGCCGACCCGGCCGACCGCCGCTTCCACGCGCAGCCCGTGGCCTGCCCCGCCTGCGGGCCGCGGTTACGGCTGACCGTGGCCCCCGGGAAAGGCGGCGGCCCCGAACCCTCCGGCCCCGAACCCGCCGACCCGATCCGCGCCGCGCGTGACCTGCTCGCCGCCGGGGCGATCCTCGCGGTGAAGGGCCTGGGCGGCTACCACCTGGCCTGCGACGCGACCGACCCCCGGGCCGTGGCCGAACTGCGCCGCCGCAAGGCCCGCGGGGACAAGCCGTTCGCCCTGATGGCCCGGGACGTCGCCGACATCGCCCACCTGGTCCACGCCGGACCGGCGGAGCGCGAGCTGCTCACCGCCAAGGAGCGGCCCATCGTCCTGATGCGGCGCCGCCGCACCGGCGCCCAGGACCCCGGCCGCCCGTGGCCCGCCCGGGAGGTCGCCCCCGGCAGCCCCGACCTCGGCGTCATGCTCCCGTACACCCCCGTGCACCACCTGCTGCTCGAAGCCGACGACGACCACGGCTCCACGCCGTCACGACTGCTGGTCATGACCAGCGGGAACCTCGCCGGCGAACCCATCGTCACCGACGACGCGGAGGCCCTGGAACGGCTGTCCGGCCTGGCGGACGCCTGGCTGCTGCACGACCGGCCGATCCACGTACCGTGCGACGACTCGGTGATGCGGATCTGCGACGGCGAGCCGCTGACCCTGCGCCGCTCCCGCGGCCACGCCCCGCTGCCGCTCACCCTGCCCGTCCCCGTGACCCCGGCACTCGCCGTCGGCGGCGACCTCAAGAACGCCTTCTGCCTCGGTGAGGACCGCAGGGCCTGGCTGTCGGCGCACATCGGGGACATGGACGACCTCGCCACCCAACAGGCCTTCGCCCGCGCCGAGCGGCAACTGGAGGCGATCACCGGGGTCCGGCCCGCACGTCTGGTCGCCGACCGCCACCCCGCCTACCGCTCGGGCCGCTGGGCCGAACGGCACGCCGCCGGACGGCCCGTCCTGCGCGTCCAGCACCACCACGCCCACGTCGCGTCCGCCATGGCCGAGCACGGCCTCGACGGCAGCCACCCCGTCCTCGGGGTCGCCTTCGACGGCACCGGCCACGGGGACGACCGGGCCGTGTGGGGCGGTGAGTTCCTGGCAGCGGACTACACCGGCTTCTCCCGCTTCGCGCACCTCGCCTACGTGCCGCTGCCCGGCGGGGACACCGCCGTCCGGCGCCCGTACCGGATGGCCCTGGCCCATCTGCGCGCCGCGGGCGTCCCGTGGGACGGGGACCTGCCGTGCGAGGCCGCCTGCCCGCCCGACGAACTCCGCCTTCTCGAGCAGCAGTTGACGCGCGGGCTGAACTGCCCGCCCACCTCGAGCATGGGCCGCCTCTTCGACGCCGTGTCCTCCCTCGCCGGAGTGTGCCACCACGCGGGGTACGAGGCGCAGGCCGCCGTCGAACTCGAGGCCGCCGCGGTGACGGCCGACGCCTGTGCGGACGACGCCCGCTACACCTTCCGGCTCACCGGCGGGAACGGCACCCCCCGCACCGCCGACCCCGCGCCCCTGCTGGCCGCGGTCGTCGACGACGTGCGGGGCGGCGTCCGGCCGTCCCTGGTCGCGGCGCGCTTCCACCACGCCGTCGCCGGGCTCGTGCGGGAGGTGTGCCGTCTGGCCCGCGGCGAACTCGGCCTGGAGACGGTGGCCCTGACCGGAGGGGTGTTCGCCAACGTGCTGCTCTCGTCGGCGTGCGCGACCCGGCTGCGCGCCGACGGCTTCACCGTGCTGCGCCACCGGCGCATCCCGCCGGGCGACGGAGGGCTCGCCGTGGGCCAGCTCATGGTGGCCGCCCGTACCGGAGCCGCCGCCACCGGGTGACGCAGCCGCACCCGAACCCGCGACAGTGAGGAGAGAACGCATGTGTCTTGCGGTACCCGGCAGAGTGCTGGACGTCGAGGACCGGGACGGAACCCGGATGGCCACGGTCGACTTCGGAGGAGTCGTCAAAGAGGTGTGCCTGGAGTACCTGCCGGACCTGAAGGCCGGTGAATACGCCATCGTCCACGTCGGGTTCGCGCTCCAGCGGCTCGACGAGGAATCGGCCCGCAGAACCCTGGAGCTGTTCGAGAACCTCGGCATGCTCCAGGAGGAGTTCGGCGACCCCTGGGAACAGGCGGCCGCCCAGGGCGCCGCGCAGCAGCCCCCGCACCACACCACCGCCCCGGAGGCACAGCAGTGAAGTACATCGAGGAGTTCCAGGACCCCGACCTCGCCGAACGGCTGCTGGACGACATCCGGGCCACCGTCACCCGCCCGTGGGCGCTGATGGAGGTCTGCGGCGGCCAGACCCACACCATCATCCGGCACGGCATCGACCAGCTCCTCCCCGAGGAGGTCGAGCTGATCCACGGCCCGGGCTGTCCCGTCTGCGTCACCCCGCTGGAGGTGATCGACAAGGCGCTGGAGATCGCCTCCCGCCCCGACGTCATCTTCTGCTCCTTCGGCGACATGCTCCGCGTGCCCGGCACCGGACGCGACCTGTTCCAGGTGCGCGGCACCGGCGGGGACGTCAGGGTCGTCTACTCCCCGCTCGACGCGCTGCGCGTCGCCCAGCAGAACCCGGACCGGCAGGTGGTCTTCTTCGGCATCGGCTTCGAGACGACCGCCCCGCCCAACGCGATGACGGTGTACCAGGCGCGCAAGCTCGGCATCCGCAACTTCAGCCTGCTGGTCTCGCACGTACGGGTGCCGCCGGCGATCGAGGCGATCATGCAGTCGCCGGACTGCCGGGTGCAGGCGTTCCTCGCCGCCGGACACGTGTGCAGCGTCATGGGGATGGACGAGTACCCGGGACTCGCCGAGCGCTTCGGCGTGCCCATCGTCGTCACCGGGTTCGAACCGCTCGACATCCTGGAAGGCGTCCGCCGTACCGTCCGCCAGCTGGAACGCGGTGAGCACACCGTCGACAACGCCTACCCGCGCGCCGTGCGTCCGGAGGGCAACCCGGCGGCCCGGGCCATGCTCGACGACGTCTTCGAGGTCACCGACCGCGCCTGGCGCGGCATCGGCGTCATCCCGGACAGCGGCTGGCGGCTCTCCTCGCGCTACCGCGACTACGACGCCGAGCACCGCTTCGCCGTCGACGGCATCACCACCCGCGAACCGGCCGCCTGCCGCAGCGGCGAAGTGCTGCAAGGGCTGCTCAAGCCGCACGAGTGCGAGGCGTTCGGAACCACCTGCACCCCGCGCTCACCGCTCGGCGCCACCATGGTCTCCAGCGAGGGTGCCTGCGCCGCGTACTACCTCTACCGGCGGCTCGAGCTGAACACCCCGGCGAGGCCGGCCGCGTCCCTGGAGGGCAGCCCCGTTGTCTGACACCACCGGCACCGTCCCCGGCGCCGTCCGGCAGGCCGAGGACACCCGCCCGGACATGCTCAACTGGACCTGCCCCGTACCGCTGCGCGACCAGCCGCGGATCGTCATGGGCCACGGCGGCGGCGGAGCCCTGTCCGCCGAGCTCGTCGAGCAGCTCTTCACCCCCGCCTTCGGCGGCCCGGCACCGGAGGCGCTGACCGATTCCGCCGCCCTGGAACTCGGCGGGGCCAAGCTGGCCTTCTCCACCGACTCCTTCGTGGTGCGCCCGCTGTTCTTCCCCGGCGGCAGCATCGGGGACCTCGCGGTCAACGGCACCGTCAACGACCTCGCCATGAGCGGGGCCCGACCCGCCTATCTGTCCTGCGGCTTCATCCTCGAGGAGGGCACCGGCACGGACGTCGTCGGACGGATCGCCGCGGCGATGGGCGCCGCAGCCCGGGCCGCGGGGGTGGAAGTCGTCACCGGCGACACCAAGGTCGTCGAGGCCGGCCACGGCGACGGCGTCTACATCAACACCTCCGGCATCGGACTGATCCCCCCGGGCGTGGACCTGCGGCCGGGGCGGGTGGTCCCGGGGGACGTCGTCCTCGTCAGCGGGGCGATCGGCGTCCACGGGGTGGCGATCATGAGCGTGCGGGAGGGGCTGGAGTTCGGGGTGGAGATCCTGAGCGACTGCGCCCCGCTCGGCGGTCTCGTCGAGGCGATGCTCGCCGTCACACCCGACCTGCACGCCCTGCGGGACCCCACCCGCGGCGGACTGGCCGCCTCCCTCAACGAGATCGCCGCCGCCTCCGGCACCGGGATCGTGGTGCGGGAACGCGCCGTGCCGGTGCCCGACGCGGTGACCAACGCGTGCGCGGTCCTGGGGCTGGACCCGATGTACGTGGCCAACGAGGGGAAGCTCGTGGCGTTCGTGCCGCCCGCCCACGCGGACGCCGTCCTGGCCGCCATGCGCGCCCATCCCCTGGGCGCCGAGGCCGCGGTGATCGGCGAGGTGACCGACGCGCACCCCGGTATGGTCGTCGCCCGCACCGCGCTGGGCGGCACCAGGGTGGTGGACCTGCCCCTCGGCGAGCAGCTGCCGCGGATCTGCTGAGGACCGCCGGCCGCGGCCCCGGAACCACGGGGCCGCGGGGCGGCCGGGGCCGTCGTGCCCGGCTCGCACCCCGTGCCGTGCGGGCCGGGCACGACGTTCTTCTCCTCAGTCCCGGCCGCGTGCGTGCTTGAACCGCGCCAGGCCGTCCGCGAGGCCGATCAGCGGCCCGGGGTAGTCCAGGCGCGCGCGTTCGTCCTCGGGCAGCAGCCACGGTTCATGGACGCGCTTGCCCGCCACCTCCCGTAGTTCCGGCACCCAGCGGCGTACGTACGCGCCCCGCGGGTCGAGGCGTCTGCCCTGCGTGACCGGGTTGAGCACGCGGTGGGGGCGGGTGTCGGTGCCGGTCCCGGCGACCCACTGCCAGTTGAGCTGGTTGTTGACGATGTCGCCGTCCACGAGCAGGTCGAGGAAGTGCCGGGCGCCGATCCGCCAGTCCACGTACAGGGTCTTGGCCAGGAAACCGGCTGCCAGCAGGCGTGCCCGGTTGTGCATCCAGCCCTCGTGACGCAGCTGGCGCATCGCCGCGTCGACGACCGGGTACCCGGTACGGCCCTCCCGCCACGCGGCGATGTCCTCGGACGCCTCCTCCTCGGTGCGCCACCGGTCGTGCCGGGTGCGGTAGTCCAGGGCGGAGGCCGCCGGCCGTGCCGCCAGCACCTGGTGGTGGAAGTCGCGCCAGCACAACTGGCGCACGAACGCGTCCGCCCCGGGCCCGCCGTGCGCGCGGGCCCGCCGGACGAGTTCCACCGGCGAGAGGGCTCCGAAGTGCAGGTACGGCGACAACCGGGAGGTCGCGTCGCCCGCCAGGTCGTCGTGGTGGTCCTCGTACCCGGACAGTTCCTCGCGGGCCCACCGGGAGAACCGCTCACGCCCCCGTGTCTCCCCGCCGGACGGCAGGCCCGGGGAGAGGCCGGACAGCCCGTCGCGGGACGGCAGCGGCTCACCGCGCACCGCCTCCGGGACGCGTACGGTGCGCGGTGTCGGACAGGTGTCCCGCAGCCGCTCCTGCGACCAGCGGCGGAAGTAGGGCGTGAACACGGCGTAGTGATCGGAGCCGGCCGGAGTCACCGCCCCCGCCGCCACGGCGGTGATCACGCCGTCGTGCACGCGCAGTGCCACGCCGTGGTCGCCGAGTTCCTCGCGCAGCCGCTCCTCCCGGCGCTGGGCGTACCCGGTGACCCCGGCGGCCATGTGCACCTCAACGGCTCGGCACTCCGCGGCGAGCGCGCGGACCTCCCGTACGACCGGCCCCGCACGCACCACCAGCCGGCCGCCGCGCCGGCGCAGTGAGGCGTCCAGGTCGGCCAGGCAGTCGGCGAGGAAGGCGCTGCGGTTGGGCGCGTCGAAGCCGGCCGCGTGGACACCCGGGTCGCGTACGAACAACGGCACCACCTCGTCCGCCGCCGCGAGGGCGGCGCGCAGCGGGGGATGGTCGTGCAGACGCAGGTCCGAGGTGAACAGGACGACCGCGACGGTCATGGTGTCACTCCTGGTGTCGTGAAGCGGTGCGATGGCCGCTGTTCCCGGATGCTCCGCCCGACGGGGGAGGGCCGGACGCGGTCGGCGGGGCCGGCGGGGATTCAGCCCCGCGCGCGCCCATGCCCTTGGCCGCGGCCTGGGTGATGTTGCGGGCCATGCCGCCGAAGACGACGGCGTGGAAGGGGGCGACGGACCACCAGTAGGCGTGGCCCGGCAGACCGCGTGGGTGGAACAGCGCGCGCTGCCGGTAGCGGGTACGGCCCCCGGCGTCCGTCTCGGCGTACATCTCCAGCCACGCCAGGCCCGGCAGTCGCATCTCCGCCCGCAGCCGCAGCAGCCGTCCGGGCTCGATCTCCTCCACCCGCCAGAAGTCCAAGGAGTCCCCGGCCCGCAGGCGCTCGGCGTCACGCCGTCCGCGCCGCAGCCCGACCCCGCCGACGAACCGGTCCAGCCAGCCCCTGACCGCCCAGGCGAGCGGGAAGGAGTACCAGCCGTTGTCGCCGCCGATGCCCTCGATCACCTTCCACAGCGCCTCGGGTGACGCGTCGACCGACAACTGCCGTTCGTCCTGGTAGAGGCTGCCGCCGGCCCAGTCCGGGTCGGTGGGCAGCGGATCGCTCGGGGCCCCCGGCACGGCCGCCGACGACCAGCGGGTGGCCACCTGTGCCTCCCGCACCCGCCGCAGGGCCAGCGCCAGCGCCTCATCGAACGGCAGGGGCCGGCCCGGGGCGTCGGGCACGTACCGGGCGATGTCGTGCTCCCGGCAGACCACCTCGTGCCGCAGCGACTCCGTCAGCGGCCGGGCGAGGGCGGCGGGCACCGGGGTGACCAGGCCGATCCACAGGCTGGACAGCCGCGGGGTGAGGACCGGCACCGACACGATGAGCCGCCGCCGCAGCCCGGCGACGCTGGCGTACCGGCGCATCATGTCCTGGTACGTGAGGACGTCCGGTCCGCCGATGTCGAACGCCCGGTCGACGTCGGCCGGCATGGTGGCCGAGCCGACGAGGTAGTGCAGTACGTCCCGCACCCCGATGGGCTGGGTCCGGGTGTGCACCCAACGGGGGGTCACCATCACCGGCAGCCGCTCGGTCAGATAGCGCAGCATCTCGAAGGAGGCCGACCCCGAGCCGATGACGACCGCCGCCCGCAGCACGGTGGCGGGCACCGGGGCGTCGAGGAAGATCCGCCCGACCTCGGCCCGCGACCGCAGGTGCGGGGAGAGCGATCCTTCGGGCATGTCCGGCGGGGTGAGCCCGCCCAGGTAGACGATCCGCCGCACACCGGCGGCGTGCGCCTGCTCGGCGAAGACACGGGCCGCACGGCGGTCGGTCTCCTCGAAGCCGGAACCGCCCGCGAGGGCGTGCACCAGGTAGTACGCGACGTCGATCCCGTGCAGGGCCGCGGCGACCGAGTCCGCGTCCGTGACGTCGCCCCGCACCGTCTCGACGTCCCCCGCCCAGGGGTGGTCGCGGAGTTTGTCCGGGGAACGGGCCAGGCAACGGACGCGATGGCCGGCCTCCAGCAGTTCGGGCACCAGACGTCCGCCGATGTACCCGGACGCCCCGGTGACCAGACAGTGCAACCGCTCTGGTTCCTGTCGTCCTTGCCGTCCTTGCCGTCCTTGCCGTCCGTCCATGCCCGTCATCGTTCCTCCTCGTGTTCGCCCCGATTGTCCCCCTCTCGCCGATCATGGCCGCACCAGCGCGCCCGCGCCCGTCGCGGCGAGTCGGCCGGCGGCCGGGAGGCGACCGTCCACCCGTACGGCCCGCCCCCGGACGCCGCCGTCCGCTCACCGGGACCGGGACCGGGGCACGGCGGGAGGCACCTCGTGTTCGGCGAGCGGGCCGACCGACAGGCCCGCATCGCGGCAGCCGTCCACGATGCCGGGCAGGGCACCGAGCGCGGCCCGCCAGCAGCCCGGGGCCGACATCCTGTCCGTGTCGTGCAGGAGGACGGTGCCGCCGCCGCGCAGACCGGCCGCGACGGCCGAGCACACCGACGCCGGGGTGGCCCCGGCCGTCCAGTCCCTGCCCCAGGCGGTCCACAGCACCGGCCGCAGACCCGCCGCGCGGGCGGCCGCCCAGCGCCCGGAGGTGAGGACGCCGTAGGGCGGGCGGTACCAGCGGGGGTACCGGCCCGTCAGCTCCCGGACCGCGCCGGCCGCCCGCAGCAGGGCACGCACGTCGTCCGCCGGGGCCGGCCGCCAGGGACGGTCGTGGCTCCAGCCGTGCACGGCCAGTTCGTGCCCGCGGCGGACGGTCTCCCGCACCACGGAGGGATGCCGTACGACGCTGTCGCCCAGGACGAAGAAGGTCGCCCGGACCCCGAGCGCCTCCAGCGCGTCGAGGAAGCACGGGGTGGACCCGGGATCGGGCCCGTCGTCGAAGGTCAGCGCGACGTGGCCGGGACGCCCGACACCGGCGAGACGGGGGAGACGACGGCGCACCACGGGCAGCCAGGTGGCCGCCGGGGCGATGTGCGCCGCGGCGACGGCGGCGGGCGGAGCCAGCACGGCCGCCGCGCGCCGGGCGGGGGAGCGACCGGGGGAGCGACCGGGGGACGTGGGCATCGGCTGGGCCTCCTCGCCGTGTGTTCGGGGTGCTCGGGATTCCTACGGCACCGGCCGGACCGAGTCGGTACCCGGGCGCCGCGCCGCGGTGTCCCAGCTGCCGGAGACCAACGGGGCGCGGGCCAGCCCGGCGGCGCCCACCCCCATGAGCACCACGCCGGCCACCGCGGGCACCACCCGCACACCGAGCGCGATCTGCTCCCCGAACAGCGCCCACCCCAGCACCACGCTCACCAGCGCGTCACCCAGGGTCAGAGCGGGCTGGGACGCCGCCAGCGTCCCGGCCCGGAACGCGCTCTGGAGCAGCAGAAAGGCGACGGCTCCGGCGGCGACGGTGGCGTACGGGGGCCACGACGCCAGCAGGGCGCCCAGCCCGTCCGAAAACCTGCCGGTCATTTCCTTGAGCAGCGCCGCGGTCAGGGCGAAGCAGACCGCGGACGCCAGCCCCAGCAGCGCCGCGCGCGGCGCGCCCCGCACCGCACGGGCCGTCACCACCAGCACCGCCACGGCACCCAGCACCACCCCCGCGGCCACCGTCCACAGCCCCGCGGAGGCCGTGGACCGGCCGACGGTGGGAGCGGCCGAGATCAGGAACAGCGACAGCCCGACGGCCAGGGCGGCGAACGCCAGCCAGATGCCGGGGTCCGGCCGACGGTGGAAGACCACGCTGCCGACGACCAGGGTGAACAGCAACTCGGCGGCCATGAGCGGCTGGACCAGCGCGAGACTGCCCATGCCCAGAGCCGCCGCCTGCAGAACGGTGGACAGCGCGAGCAGCCCGGCACCCGCCACCCAATGGGGCCGCAGCAGCACACGCCCGAGCCAGCGGACGGCCTGGCGCAGCCCCGCACCTCCCTCCGGTTCCTCCGCCGCGGCCCGCCGCTGCAGCACCGAGGACGAGGCGTTGGACAGCGCCGCCAGCAGGGTCAGGACGACGACCAGCACGCCGTACCACCGTTCAGTCGAACGCGGTGGCGAGCCGCCGGTACAGGGCCGGTGCCGCGCCGCGCACCCGGACGGGCAGCCGCAGCCAGCCGGGGACGTAGACCTCGTCCCGCCTCCGGGAGACCGCGCTCCACACGGCGCCGGCGACCCGCTCGGGCGGCACCGGCCGGGGCCACGCCCGCCGGTAGGGGGCGCCGCGCCGCTCGAAGAACGGAGTGTCCACCACCCCCGGCACCACCAGGCTGACCGCGACGCCGCTGCCGCGCAGTTCGTACCGCAGGGCGTCGGCGAAGACGGCCAGCGCCGCCTTCGCCGCCGAGTACACGGCCTCTCCCCGCACGCCCACCATCCCCGCGACGGACCCGATGAGCACCACGCGCCCGGAGCCCGCCTCCACCATGTGCGGCACCAGTTCACGGACCAGGCGCAGCGTGGCCAGGAGGTCCACCTCGACGACCTCCTCGAGGGCGGACGGGGGCATGGCGCGGAACTCCCCGGCCCAGCCGATGCCGGCGCCGGCCACCAGAAGATCCACTCGACCGGCGTACTCGAGGGCGAACCGGGTCAGCTGCCGCTCGGCGCCGGGCCGGGTCAGGTCCGCCGGGAAGACCGAGGCCGGGGCCCGTTCCGCGACGTGGTGGAGGCGTGCCGCGTCCCGCCCGGTGAGGACGAGACGCCACCCCTTCGCGGAGAGCGTCCGGGCCACGGCGGCGCCGATGCCCGAGGAGGCGCCGGTCACCAGCGCCGCGCCCGGACGCCCGGCTCCGCCGGCCGGAGACCCCGGCACCGCGTCGGCCGGGGCGACGGACGTCCGGGGGAACAACACGTCGGCTGTGCCGGCACGAGAAGCGTGAGACATGGGCTGCACCTTGGCTGCGAGGGAGAACACCCGAGAGGCCGCCCCCTGCGGCCGCTCCCGGCGTTCGGCGGGGGCACCCCGAGAAGTATCCCGGGCCCCGCCGGTGAAACACGGGACAGCATGTTTCACCGGCACAGCGGAAGGAGACCCGCCACCCCGTGCACTCACCGTCCTCGGTGCCCCGCCGGTGCGTGTCGGCGGACGGCGGGCAGCGACTGCTGATCGTCAGCGCGAGCATGGGAGCCGGCCACGACACGGTGGCCGGCGAACTCGCCCGCCGTGCCCGGGAACAGGGCCACGAGGCACAGGTCGTGGACCTCCTGCGGCTGCTTCCGCACGGCCTGGGCACCGCGGTGCGCCTCTTCTACCGGTCGTCGGTACGGCACTTCCCCTGGGCGTACGCGGGCCTCTACCACGCGCTGTTCCGCCCCGGTCCGGGCCGCCGCCCCAGTGGCGTCCCCCTCGCCCGGCTGGCGGGCGGCCGTCTGACGGACCTCGTGGAGCGGACGGGCGCCGACGTGGTGGTCCCGGTCTTCCACCTGGCCGCCCAACTGACCGGTCACCTGAGGGCCCGGGGGTGCCTGCGGCCCCCGAGCGCCGTCTTCGTGATCGATTTCGCCGTCCACCGGCAGTGGCTGCATCCCGGCAACGACCTGTACCTCTGCCTCACCGACGAGGCCGCGCGGGACGTGGGCCGGAGCACCGCGGTGCCCGCCGAGACGGCCGGACCGGTCGTGGCACCCGGCTTCCTCGCGCCGGCCGCCGGGGCCGCGGAGTGGCGACTGCGCTTCGAGCGGTACGCACCCGGCCGCCCGCCCGTGGTGCTCTCCGCCGGAGCCTGGGGCGCGGCTTCGGCGCTGGAGGGGACGGCTCGGCTGCTCACCGCCGCCGGTTTCCTCCCGGTCGTGCTGTGCGGCCGGAACGAACGCCTGCGGGCCCGCCTGGCCGGGGTTCCGGGCACGTTCGTACCGGACTGGGTCACCGACATGCCCGGCCTGCTGCGTGCGGCCCGCGTCCTGGTCGACAACGCCGCCGGTCAGACCGCCGTACAGGCTCTCGCCTCCGGGCTGCCCGTGGTGGGCTACCGCCCGCTGCCCGGGCACGGAAGGGAGGGGGTGCGACGGATGGCGGCGCTCGGCGTCTCGGAGATCGCCCCGGACGCCGGCGCCTTGCTGCACGCCCTGCGGCGGTTGTCGGCGGACGGCGCGTACCGGGACCGCCGGACCGCCCGCGGGCGGGAGCTCTTCCGGGGGGACGCACTGGCACGGGTGACCGCACTCGCCGGCATGCCCTCCGGGTGATCCGCCGGAACGGCCGGGAAGAGGCGCCGAGGCCGTGCACGGCCTCGCCCTGCGCCAGGTGCCGTACGCGTCAGTCGTTCCGGGCCGGTTCCGTCCCCGCCCGCGCGGGCGGGTTCCGGGTGAACCGGTGCCCGTGGTGGTCGAGGAGCCAGTGGCCGAACAGGGCGCCGCCGAAGATGACGAATCCCACGCCGATGAGCCACGACTCGACGATGAGGACGACACCGACGGTGCCGTAGCTGATCGCGTTGTCGACGATCAGCGGTGTGAAGACGAAGTAGGAGAAGCCCCGCAGACCGATCAGACCCACCATGGTGGCGACCGCCCCCGGCAGCAGGTGCCACCAGCGGACCTGGCCGCCCAGCAGGAAGCGCTGCCCCCACCAGAAGAACAGGACGCCGGTCAGCAGCGAGAGGGCGATTCGCTCAGGCCCGTGCAGGGCGTGGCGGGTCAGCACTTCCTGGTAGAGGAACGCGGTCAGGACGCACAGCCAGGTCGCCTGACGCCAGATGCGGTGCCACGGCCCGGGAGGCAGGTTCCAGATCCGCTCGTAGCCGTTCTGGATGCTCCCGCCCAGCGGGACACCGAACACGGCGAGTGCCAGCCCGCCCCACACGCTGGTGGTGCCGACCACCTCGCGCGGCGGGCTGATGATCTCCGTGAGCAGGTGCGCGGACCGGCCGGACAGGCCCATGCCGTCCGCGAGCCAGGACGCGAAGCCGCCCCGCCCGAGCGGATCGGCGGCGGCGACCACGATGAGCAGGGGCGCCAGCGTGACCAGAGCCAGGGTGGCGAACCCCAGGGCCCGGTGCATCAGCTCCAGGCCACGGCCGCGCCGCATCAGGGTGTGAGCGCCCAGCCACTCCCATCCGTGCCGGAGCGTGCCCAGATGACGCCTCACGGTGTGCCCCTTCGTCGGCTCGCGTACACGCGTTTGTGTCACCTGACGGCAGACGGACCAAACCTGGATGCGGCCGTCGTGGTGGGCGGGGACGCGGCCGGCCTCTGCAACCCGGCCTGCGCCGCACGAGGCACCTGCCCGCCCCGCGAGTGACGCCGGAGGCCGATCGCTCGCACTTCCGGGCCTGACGCCCGCGCCGTCCGCCCCGGGTGCCGGAGCGGACGGCGCGTGGGCGCCCTGTGTCACCGTTCCGGTGACGCGCCGGTGGCCGTGGCCTACCAGCGGTTGCGGTGCACGACCTCTTCGACCGGGCGGCGGCTCACCGGACCGAACCTGCCGCGCGGCCACCCCACCGGGACGGCCGCGAAGGTGTTCATGTCGTCGGGAATGCCCAGGGCCGCCTTCCACTCGTCCTCCAGCATCAGATGCCAGATGGTGATGTTGGCGGCCAGGCCCAGGCCCCGCGCGGCGAGCAGCAGGTTCTGCACGCCCGGGTAGACGCAGGAGCCCTCCGCGAGTGCGGCGAAACGCTCCTGGATCCGCCCCATGCGTGCCGTCCCCTCGGCGCCGAGCTCCTCGGCGTAGCGCCGCATGCCCTCCTCCTCGATCCTCGGCTCCGGGAACCGGTAGCAGGGGATGATCAGTGCCGGGGTCTCGGCGAAGTGGTCGCGCTGGTACTCGATGGCGGCGGCCATGCGTCCGTACGCGGCCTCGTCCATGCCGGCGGGGGCGTACTTGCCGGTCGTGGCCAGGTAGGCGTCCACGCACCGCTTCCACAGCGGGGCGAGGTCGGCCATGACCGCGGGGTCGGTGACGACGACGTACTCGTAACGCTGCATGTTGCCGCCGCTGGGGCCCCACACGGCCGCCTGTATCAGCCGGTCCAGGAGCTCGTCGGGCACCGGGTCGGGCCGCAGGCGCCGCATGGCCCGCATGGTGGACATGGTCGCGAAGAGGGCCGGTTCGTCGGTGTCGCCGGCCGGTGTCCCGGAGAGGGTGGTTTCAGAGGTCATGATCGTGAGTGTAGGGACGCCACGCCCCGCCCGGACCACCCGGTCACGTTTACGCCGTCGTACCGGGAAGATCCATCTGCCCCGAACCCAGCGGCTCTTGACGCCCCGTCACCGAACTCGCCGAGAAGCGTACGGAGGCGGTCCCGGTCGACGGGGCGACAGCGGCCCTGAGGCTCGGACGGCCCGCCGATGCGCCCGCCCCGGCGGGCCCCGGTCCCGCCTCGGACGCCGGGCCCCGCCCGCGTTTGCCCTGTGCGCAGGTGGGGACTCGGCGCCCATGACTGCAACGCCACGCCACCGCCGCATGAGGCAGAACCGAATGTTGTGGCTCCTGGAGCGTCTGGAACGGGCGCCCCGGGCGGACCCGGCGATCGACGCTCTCCGGTCGGCAGTCCGCTCCCTGCCGCTGGGGCGCGGACGGGACGTGCTGCACGGCAGGTGGCTGGGGCACCCGCTCCATCCGCTGATGGTGCAGGTGCCGGTCGGGAGCTGGCTGTCCGCGGCCGTGCTGGACACCCTGCCCGGCCGCTCCCGCGAGGCGGGCCTGCTCGTCGGTGTCGGCCTGGCCACGGCCGCGCCCGCCGCGCTGGCGGGCGCCGTCGACTGGGCGGAGCTGCACCGCGAGCAGGCACGTGTGGGGCTGGTGCACGCCATGGCGAACTGGGCGGCCGTGGGCCTGTACGCGACCTCGCTCACCTGCCGCCTCAAGGGGCGTACGGGTGCCGGCCGGACCTACGGCTTCCTGGGGCTGACGGCGGTGGGGATCGGCGGCCTGCTGGGCGGCCACCTGGCCTACCGCCAGGCGTCCGGAGCCAACCACGCGGAAGAGGTTCCGCACGTCGTCCGGGAGGGCTGGCACCGGGTCGGTGCCGTGGCCGAGTTCCCGGCCGGGCAGCCCGTGCGGCGCGTCGTGGACGATGTGCCGGTCCTGGTGGTCCGTGAACCCGGCGGGGTGATCCACGCACTGGCCGAGCGGTGCAGCCATCTCGCCGGTCCGCTGTCCGAGGGCACGGTCGCCGACGGATGTGTCCGGTGCCCGTGGCACGGCAGCGTCTTCCGCCTCTCGGACGGCTGGAACGTCCGCGGTCCGGCCACCGCACCGCAGCCCGCCTTCGACACCCGGATCGTCGAGGGGGACGTCGAGGTGCGTCTGCGCCGAGCCGACCGGGAAGCGGACGGCGAGTGGAGCGGGAGCGGAGCGGGCCTGGCCAGCGGGTACGCCGGCTGACAGCCGCTCCGCCCGTACACCACGCCGTCCGCGCCGGGCGCCGTCACCCCGGAGCGAGGGCCACCGTCGTCGTGACCCGGGTGAGGGCGGGGGCCGACGGCGTCGAACCGAACCCGAAGCGCACGGGTGGTTCGACCGGTGCCATCACACCGAGGTCGGTGCTCCCGAAGGCAGCCGACACCGCACGGATCGGCAGCAGGTCCCGGGCGCCGTACCACTCGCGGCGCCCTCCCCCGGCACTGCCCCGGGTCCGCACACCGGGGAGCAACAGACGGGCGGGCCGGTCCGTCAGCGCGCTCCACGCCGGACGGCGGGCGAGCACGCCGGGAACGGCCCGCAGGACGAGGCCCAGAAGCCGTCGCCGGCCGGTGGTGAAGCGCAGGTCGAGCGGCCCCGCGGCGACGGTCCAGGTGCCGTCCGTGACACGCACGTCGACCGGAACGACACGCACCGTGTCGAAGACGTAGGTACCGCTGACGAAGTCGGCCGTCTCCTGCGTGGGGGCCAGCAGCAGCCGCTCCCCGTCGGCCCGTTCCAGCATCACGTCGCTGAACGCCCCGAACGGTGAACGCTGCCAGTGCCCGAGCACGATCCGCGTACCCGAGGAGGTGCCCGTGCCGGCGATCCAGCCGTCGAAGCGCAACCGCGGACGCCGCGCGGCCCCGCCGGGCATCCGGTTCATCCGCTCGTCCTCCTCCGCTCGTCCTCCTCCGTCCCTCCTCCTCCGCCCCTCCGCGGACTCCTCGGGTGAGCCACGCGGCGTCGGTCGTGGCGCGCGCAACAGGCGGTGTCCTCTTCCGCCGGCTCGACCGGGTGCCCCGTTCGAGCCCCTTCCATGCGACGGCCTTCAGCGCGGCGAGCCCGGCCGCTTCTTCGAGGGGCACACGGTCGGCCTATAGTGGGCCGCATGAGCCGTTGGAGGGAGTTGACCGGGGAGACGTCCGGCGAGGACTACGCCGCACGGTTCGCGGCCCTGGCCCACAGCGGTAAGGACGTGCACGGGGAGGCAGGGTTCTGCGCGGCGCTCGTGCCCGCCGGAGCGCGGGTGCTGGACGCCGGGTGCGGCACCGGACGGGTCATGATCCGGCTCGCGGAGCTCGGATACGACTGTGTCGGGGTGGATCTCGACGCGTCGATGCTGGCGGTGGCGCGGCAGCAGGCGCCGGGACTGCCCTGGTTCCAGGCCGATCTGGCCGCCTTCGAGCCGGACCTGCTCGGCATCGCGGCGGACTTCGACCTCGTGGTCGCCGCAGGAAATATTTTCCCGCTGCTCGCCGCCGGCACCGAGGCCACGGTGGTCCGGCGCCTGGCCGAGGCCCTGCGTCCGGGCGGTCTGCTGGTCGCCGGCTTCGGCCTGGACGAAGCCCACCTGCCCGTGCCGCCCGGCATCACGCTGCCCGAGTACGACGACTGCTGCGCCGCAGCCGGCCTCACCCTCGTCGACCGCTTCGCCACCTGGGACGCCGCCCCCTACGCCGGCGGCGGCTACGCCGTCAGCGTCCACCGCCGGTGAGGACGTGAGAGTTCGGCCCGCGGCCCGCGCGCCCCGGCACCGTCGGTCGCGCACCCCTCCCGACGCCGCGCACTGCTGAGCCGGGCAACGGCCGTCGACGCGCCCTTCGAAGCCACGGTCACCGCTCTGGCCGGATGTCTCCTCGGCATTCCCTCCCCCACCGGCCACACTTGTTCCTCCACGACACCTGCGCACCGTTCGACGGTGGCCCGCGCCGGGGAGCCCACAGGATGCTGCCAGAGACCACGCCCGAGGACGACGGGACGACCACGCCGCCCACCCCTGACCGGCGGCCCCCCGCGGACCGCGTCACCCTGAAAGCCGACCTGCGGGCCACGCTGCCCGACGCGAGCGCGGCGTTCGTCCTCACGGCGGCCGTGTTCGTGTTCTTCTGGGCCCGCATGGAGTCGGGCGACTCGGCGACGGTCGCGGTCATGCCGTTCATGGACGACCCGCGTACGTACTGGATGTACCTGCTCAGCCAGGCGTTCGGCTGGTCGGGACTGCTGTGGGCGTGGGGCACGGTCATGCTCGGGCTGCTGCTGTCGGGGCCGCGCCCGGCCCGGCTGCCCGTCTCCCGTCAGGTCCTGGAGCGCTGGCACCGCACCACCAGCCTGACCACGATGGCGCTGATGTTCGCGCACGCGCTGATGTTCTCGGCCGAACTCGTGCGCTACGAAGCCCAGGTGGGGTGGGCCAGGCGGCTGTGGGTCGGCTTCGCGGACGCCTTCGTGCCCGGCTGGTACGACTCCGGGACCGGCCGCATCGCCATCCCGCTCGGCCAGGGCGCCCTGTACCTGGCGATCCCCCTGGGCCTGCTGTTCTACGTCCGGCACCGCATCGGTGCGAACGCCTGGCGCCGGCTGCACCGCTTCGTGATCGTCGTGTACGTGCTGAGCGTGTGGCACACCCTGCTGTACGGCACCAACGTCTGGTACGGCGAGTGGCCGCGCACCGTGCTGTGGCTGCTGCAACTGCCGGTCGCCGTCCTGCTGTTGCTCCGGCTGCTGCGGCCGGCCCGGCGGGCGGAGCGGCTGCGTGCGCCGGCCCGGCCCGGGAGCGGCTCCCTGCCGGGCTGGGTCCTGCGGGCCGCGGGCAGGATCGCCGCCGCGGCCGTCGTGATCGGTCTCCTCGCGGTGGTGGCGTCCGGCCACGACGGCGGCAGGGACCGCCCGACCGATCCCCCCACGAGCAGCCCGCACGCCCCCGAAACGGAATGACCGCCCGACCCGGGCCGGCGGCCGAGGCGCCCGACCCCTGCCGCGGCCCCCGCAGACCGAACCGCATCGGGTCGACGTGCTGCGCGTCGAGTCCGTCCCCTTCAGCGAACCACGCCAGGTCTGCCTGCTCCGGTGCGCGGGATCTTGATCGGGGATTCTTTACGCATGATACTTCCGCCTGTTCAGGAGAAGACCGAGTTGATCGAGGTCGTCCGCATCACCGACCCGATGAGGCATCTCAGCGCGGCGGACCTGGTGGGTGACGATGTCGTGCTCTGGGAGGCGGCCCAGGCCAGGGACGCCCTGACGCTGATCGGTTCTGTGCCAAAGGGTGAGCGGTATCGCTGTTTCACCCCGGGCTGGGGTGTCCGTGCTCGGAGCGCGACCGACCTGCTTTTCCGGATCGCCTTCTGCTTCAACGATTCCGCGGCTCCACGCCGGGCCGACTCAAGGGGCTCTTCCGACGCAGGTGAGGGACGCCACGCCCTCCCGGTCGAAGCGCCGGTCACGAGACGGCCGTCTTCAGCGAACGGAACACCCGACCGCTGCCCACCGCACGGCGGACCCCAGGTCGCCTCCACGTGTGATCACCGAGAGCCCGTGCCACGGCATCCACCACACCGGCCGCCGTGCGGTCGCCCGCACCGGCCTCCGGGAAACGCAGGACGGCCGGGTCCCACGCCCTGGTGCGCGGTCAGGGGCCGAAGGTCCCGGCGGCCCGGGGACCGAAGGGGCACGTCCCGTGCCCTGTCCGGCACTGTCGGCCATCGGCCCGGACGACGAGCATCGTCGATGAGGAGACCGTTCGTCCGACGAGAGGACCTGTGATGACCGCGACGGTGACAGCCGGCCCCCGGACCGCCGACGCCCGACGGCAGTTCGTCGGAAGCGGATGGCGTGAGCGCGTCGACGTACGCGACTTCATCCAGGCCAACTACACACCCTACGAAGGCGACGCCTCCTTCCTGACCGGCCCCACGGACCGCACGCGCGCGGTCTGGGAGAAGGTCAGCGCGCTGTTCCCCGAGGAGAGGCGCAAGGGCGTCCTCGACGTGGACACCGCCACCCCGTCCACGATTACTTCCCACGCCCCCGGCTTCATCGACCGCGACCGCGAGCTGATCGTCGGCCTGCAGACCGACGCCCCGCTGAAGCGGGCGATCATGCCCAACGGCGGTCTGCGCATGGTGGAGAACGGTCTGAAGGCGTACGGCTACGAGGCCGACCCCTTCGTGTCGAAGGTTTTCGGGACCTACCGCAAGACCCACAACGACGGAGTCTTCGACGCCTACACCCCGGCGATGCGGGCCGCCCGCAGGGTCGGCATCATCACCGGCCTGCCGGACGCCTACGGGCGCGGACGCATCATCGGCGACTACCGGCGCGTCGCGCTCTACGGCACCGACCGGCTGGTGGAGGCCAAGCGCGCCGAACGCGCCCTGCTGGACGCCCGGCCGTCCACCGCGGACGTCATCCGCGACCGCGAGGAACTGGCCGAGCAGATCCGGGCGCTGGGCGAGCTGACCCGCATGGCGGCGGCCTACGGCTGCGACGTCACCCGGCCCGCGACCACCGCGCACGAGGCGGTCCAGTGGCTCTACCTCGGCTTCCTCGCCGCGGTGAAGGAGCAGAACGGCGCCGCGATGTCCCTGGGCCGCACCTCCACCTTCCTGGACGTCTACCTCCAACGGGACCTGGACGAAGGGCTCCTCGACGAGACCCGTGCCCAGGAACTGATCGACGACTTCGTCATCAAGCTCCGCATCGTGCGGTTCCTGCGCACCCCCGAGTACGACACCCTGTTCTCCGGCGACCCGACCTGGGTGACGGAATCCATCGGCGGCATCGGCACCGACGGCCGACCGCTGGTCACCCGCACCTCCTTCCGCTTCCTGCAGACCCTCTACAACCTCGGCCCGGCCCCCGAGCCCAACCTGACCGTGCTGTGGTCGCCCCGGCTCCCGGACGGCTTCAAGGAGTTCTGCGCCCAGGTGTCCATCGACACCAGCGCCGTCCAGTACGAGTCCGACGACCTGATGCGCCCGCGCACCGGCGACGACACCGCCATCGCCTGCTGCGTCTCCGCGATGGCGGTCGGCAAGCAGATGCAGTTCTTCGGTGCCCGCGTCAACCTCGCCAAGGCCCTGCTCTACGCGGTCAACGGCGGCCGTGACGAGATGACCGGCGACCAGATCACCCCCGAGACGCCGCCGCTGACCGGCGAGTACCTCGACTACGACGAGCTGTCGGCCGCGTACGACCGGGTCCTGGACTGGCTCGCCCGGACGTACGTGGAAGCGCTCAACGTCATCCACTACATGCATGACAAGTACGCCTACGAGCGCATCGAGATGGCCCTGCACGACCACCCCGTGCACCGCTTCATGGCCTGCGGCATCGCCGGTCTGTCCGTCGCCGTGGACAGCCTGTCCGCCGTCAAGCACGCCCGGGTCAGGGTGTTCCGCGACGCGACCGGACTGGCCGTGGACTTCCACACCGAGGGCGAGTTCCCGGCGTACGGCAACAACGACGACCGCGTCGACGCGCTCGCCGTCGACCTGGTGGAGTCCTTCATGGCGAAGGTGCGCCGGCACCCCACCTACCGCGACGCCGAGCACACCCAGTCCGTGCTGACCATCACCTCCAACGTCGTCTACGGCAGGCACACCGGCAACACCCCCGACGGCCGCCGTGCCGGACAGCCCTTCGCCCCCGGCGCCAACCCGATGAACGGCCGCGACCGGCACGGGGTGGCCGCCTCGGCCCTGTCGGTGGCCAAGCTGCCGTACGAGGCGGCACGGGACGGCATCTCCCTGACCACCACGATCACCCCGGAGGGACTGGGGCACGTCCCCGGGGAACGCGCCGGTCACCTGGTCGGCATCCTGGACGCGTACACGGCCTCCGGCGGTTTCCACATGAACGTCAACGTCCTGGACCGGGCGACCCTGGAGGACGCCATGGAGCACCCGGAGAAGTACCCGGAGCTGACGGTCCGGGTCTCCGGATACGCCGTCAACTTCGTCCGTCTGACCCGGGAGCAGCAGCTCGACGTGATCAGCCGCACCTTCCACGGATCGCTGTGAACGGCATCGCGAACGGCATTGCGACCGACATTGCGACCGGCACCGCGAACGGCGCGGTCACCGGCCGGATCCACTCCTGGGACCTGTCCACCGGTGTGGACGGTCCCGGGACCCGGTTCGTCCTCTTCGTCAGCGGCTGTCCCCTGCGCTGCCTGTACTGCGCCAACCCGGACACCTGGCACATGAGGGACGGGAAACCGGCCACCGTCGACGAGGTGATGGCCGAGATCGAGAAGTACCGGGCCTTCATCACCACCGCCGGCGGGGGAGTGACCCTCACCGGCGGCGAGGCCCTCCTGCAGCCGGCGTTCACGGCCGCGGTCTTCCGCCGCTGCAAGGAACTCGGTCTGCACACCGCCCTCGACACCTCCGGCTTTCTCGGCGCCCGCGCCACGGACGGACTCCTCGCCGACACCGACCTGGTGCTGCTGGACATCAAGTCCTTCGACGCCACGACGTACCGGAAGCTGACCTGCGGCGAACTCGCCCCCACCCTCGACTTCGCCACCCGTCTCGACCGGCTGGGCAAACGCATGTGGATCAGGTACGTACTGGTGCCCGGCTGGACCGACGCCCCGGAGGCGATCGATGGGCTCGCCGCCTTCCTCGCGGGCCTCGGCAGTGTCGAGCGGGTCGACATCCTGCCGTTCCACAAGCTCGGCGCCCACAAGTACGACGCGTTGGGCGTTCCCTTCCCCCTGCGGAACACGCCGGTCCCCGACGTGACACTGGTGGACCGGGTCCGCGGGCAGTTCCGGGAACGCGGTCTGCCGGCCCACTGAATGTGCACAGGGCCGGTCGGTCCCCGCCGGGGACCAGCGGCCCCTGTCCCGGGAACGTGCCGGACGAGAGGCTGAAGTCAGACCCCCCGATACAGGAGGCCACCATGGCGCGCACGATCACCGCAGGGATCCGCGGCTCCCGCGACGCCACCCTCCTCGTCGTCGTCGCACACGACTGACGCGCTCACCCCGGAAGGGAAACGAGGACAGCATGAAGGCAGCGGTCGTACGGGAATTCGGCAAACCCCTGGTCATCGAGGAGCGACCCGACCCCGAGCCCGGCCCCGGGCAGGTCCGGGTCCGCGTCGAGGCGTCCGGGCTGTGCCACACCGACATCCACGCCGCGCACGGCGACTGGCCCGTCAAGCCCACCCCGCCGTTCGTGCCCGGCCACGAGGGCGTCGGCCTCGTCGAGAAACTCGGAGAAGGCGTCGCCCACCTCGCCGTCGGCCAACGGGTCGCCGTGCCGTGGCTCGGCAGTGCGTGCGGGCGGTGCGAGCACTGCCTGTCCGGCTGGGAAACGCTCTGCGAGAGCCAGGTCAACACCGGCTACGGCTGCGACGGCAGCTACGCCGAGAAGATGCTGGTCCGGGCCGACTTCGCCCAGCCCGTGCCCGAGGGCGTCAGCGCCGTCGACGCCGCCCCGCTGACCTGCGCGGGCGTCACCACGTACAAGGCTCTCAAGGTCGCCGGTGTCCGGCCCGCCCAGCTCGTCGCCGTCTCCGGTGTGGGCGGACTCGGCCACCTGGCGGTGCAGTACGCGAAGATCGCCGGCGCCACCGTCGCCGCCATCGACGTCACCGACGACAAGCTCGAACTCGCCCGGGAACTGGGCGCGGACATCCTCATCGACGCCCGCACCCAGGACGTCGGCGCGGAGCTGAAACGGCACGGAGGCGCCCATGCCGCCCTTGCCCTCGCCGTGAACCCCGCCGCCTTCGAAGCCGTCAACTCCGGCCTGCGGCGTGGCGGGAAACTCGTCATGGTCGCCCTGCCCGCCCACGGCACCATCCAGGTCCCCATCTTCGACACCGTGCTGGGCGGCACCTCGGTGATCGGCTCCATCGTCGGCACCCGCCAGGACCTCGCCGAGGTCTTCCGACTCCACGCGGCCGGCCGGACCGAGGTCATCCGGGAGACCCGCCCGCTCACCGCCGTCAACGAATCCATCGACGAGGTCCTGCGCGGTCAGGTCAAGGCCCGCATCGTCTTCGACCTCGGCGCGGAAGGCTGAGAAAGATGTCCCTGCACCTGCACCTGCCCCTGGTCGTCGGAGTCGACGGGTCCGATTCCAGCCTGCGGGCCGTCGACTGGGCGGCCGACGAGGCCGCCCTGCGCGACGTGCCCCTGCGCGTGGTGTTCGCCTCCCTGTGGGAACGGTACGAGGGCACCGCGCTCGCGCCGGAACTCGGCCAGTCCTCCGGGCACGTGACCCCCGAGGACATCCTCGCCGCCGCCGTCCGGCGTGCCCGGCGCCACCATGCCGGCCTGTCCGTCACCACCGCGGTCGTGCCCGAGGAACCCGAGTACGTCCTGGTGCGCGAGAGCCGCAACGCCTCCGCCCTGGTCGTCGGTACCCGCGGGCGCAGCGGACTCGCCGGCGCGTTGCTGGGCTCCGTCAGCCTGGCCGTGGCCACCCACGCCCACTGCCCGGTCGTCGTGATCCGAGGCAGCCACGACAACCGGGCCACCGGCGGACGTCACGACCGCATCGTCGTCGGTGTGGCCGACGCGCCGACGGCGGCGCTGCGCTTCGCCTACGAGGAGGCACGGCGGCGCGGCGTCCCGTTGGAGGCGGTACGGGCCTGGCGGTGCCCCGCGCACGAGTCGATCAGCCACCCCCTGCTCACCGGGGAGCCCGAGCGGCCGCACGAGGAACGGGCCGCCAAGGAACTGGAGGCCGCCCTCTCCGACGCCCCGGCGGACGTGGAACTGCGCCGGCGCACCGTGGAGGGCCCTGCCCGCAGGGTGCTTCTCGCCGCCTCGGAGGAGGCCGGCCTCCTGGTCGTCGGCCGACGTCGCCCCGGCCGTTCCGGCCCCCGCCTCGGACGGGTCGCCCACACCGTCCTGCACCACTCCGGCTGCCCGGTCGTGGTCGTACCCGACGCGGCGTGAGGCGGGGCCGGGACGGCCGGGGGCGGTGCGTCGCCGGCACCGGGGCGGAAAGCCGTGCGAGGGCGCGGACGTCAGTCGGCGTACGACAGGCCGTGCCCGGAGCGGAAGAGGACCTCGGCCGGGTCGTCGGCCCGCTGGACGGGCACGGGCAGCCTGCCGCGCGGCTCGACCCGGCCGGCGATCACCCGTGCGGCGGCGCGCAGTTCGACCTCGGTCCAGCAGTAGGAGACCAGTGAGGCGGGGACGCCGCCGAGGTGGGCGATGTCGTAGGGGTTGCGCACCGCGAGGTGGACGACGGGGACGCCCGTCGCGAGCAGCCGGGACACCAGGGTGCGCTGGGCGCTGGTGGCGTCGACGTTGTCGGTGGTGACCACCACCGCGTCCCGTCCCCGGGCGGCGGCCACGGCCTCGTCGACCTTCGCGGCGTCGGGCGCCCGGCCGGTGGCGAGGTGGGTGGTGCGGTAGCCCAGTTCGTCGAACGCCCTGGCCAGCTCGGGCACCGTGGTGCGGGTGTCGTCGGTCGGGAAGGCCGGGCTGGCGCCGACCACGAGCAGCTTCCGCTGCCTGCTGCGCAGCGGGAGCGCCTTGCCCTCGTTGACCAGCAGGGTGGTGGTGCGCTCGGCGATCCGGGCGGCGGCGAGCCGGTGCCCGCGGGCGCCGACGACCCGGTCGACCTCCTTCGGGGACACGTAGGGGCTGCCGCCGAGCAGGCCGACCTTGTCCTTGACCCGCAGGATGCGCAGGACCGACTCGTCGAGCCGGTCCTCGGTGATCTCTCCGCTGCGGACGGCGGCCAGGACGCCGTTGTAGGCGACGGAGATGTCCGGCGGGAACAGCAGTTGGTCGGCGCCGGCCTTGAGGGCGAGGACGGGCACGCGGTCGTCGCCGTACTTGGTGCGCACGCCGTGCATGTTGAGGGCGTCGGTGACGATCACGCCGTCGAAGCCGAGTTCGTCGCGCAGCACGCCCTGGAGGATCGTGGGCGACAGGGTGGCCGGTTCGTTGCTGGGGTCGAGCGCGGGGACCTGGAGGTGCGCGGTCATGATCGAGTCGACGCCGGCGGCGATGGCGGCCCTGAAGGGCGGGGCGTCGATGCGCTCCCACTCCTCGCGGGTGTGGGTGATCGCGGGCAGGTCGGTGTGGCTGTCCTGCCCGGTGTCCCCGTGGCCCGGGAAGTGCTTGGCGCAGGCCGCGACGCCGGCTTGCTGATAGCCCGTCACCTGGGCCGCCACCATGCGGCCGACCTCGCGGGCGTCGGCGCCGAAGGAGCGGACGTTGATGATGGGGTTGGCCGGATTGACGTTGACGTCGGCGACCGGGGCGAAGTTCTGATGGATGCCCAGGGCGGCGAGTTCGGTGCCCGATATCCGTCCGGCGGTGCGCGCGTCGGAGAGCGAGCGGCCCGCGCCGAGCGCCATCGCGCCCGGCAGCTGGGTGGCGCCGCTGCCGATGCGGACGTTGACCCCGTGCTCCTGGTCGATGGAGATCAGGGCCGGGACAGGGGTGGGCAGGGCGAGCGAGGCCCGCTGCACACCGTTCGTCAACTCCGCGATCTGGCGGGGATCCTGGATGTTGTTGGTCCAGCCGTGGAAGTAGATGACACCGCCGATGTGGTACTTGGCGATGAGCTCGGCCACCGTGCGGACGCCGAGTTCCCTGAGGTTGCGTTCCTGGTCGAACCGGCTGGGAGAAGTCGCCGACGCACCGTAGAAGTACGGCACGAACAGCTGGCCGATCTTCGCCTCGATGCTCATCCTGGAGATGATCTGCTTGAGGCGGTTGTCGCGTTTGTGCGCGACCGCGGGGGTGGCCGTCACGCCCACCACGCCCGTCGCGCTCGCGACGACCACGGTCGCGGAGGCGAGAACGGTTCGTCTGGACAGACTCCGGTCCTGCATGCGGACATGCTCCTTCCGGCCTTGCCCGTCAAGGGAATTGAGGGAAACGTGAAGGACTCCGAACAGCGGGAAACGTAGCCCGCAGATCATGGGCGGGGCAAGAGGTCCAGACACAATAGGTCCAGACGAAGTGAGGACTCTCCCGCCGTGCGCGTGGGTGCCCTGAACTGGGCTGATACATGAAAATCAGCGAGATGCCCGAAATCCCCACCCAGGGGCGCCTCGAAGCCACTCGACGCCGGTTCCTCGGCCCGCGGCAGGCGCGGCCCGCCCGGTGGCACGTCACCAAAGTCGGCAACGGGACAGTACGGGCCCCGGAACACGTGGGGACAGCTGACCGGACATGCGAATCGCTGTACGCTCCTGAGATCGCCCTCGACCTGGAAGAAGCCGACAGGGAGCGGAGAAGGCGGGAGTTTCCTCGTGCTTCGCGTGATGTTCAAGTCCAAGATCTGACGATTTGCCGTTCCCGCAGGTCAGAGGCGTGATTGCCGGGCTGAGGTCAGCAGACAGTCAGCATCGGGCGCGGCCGCGTCCCGGCGTTGCCGACCTCCGGGCCGCGAGGGAGTGACCCGGCCCGGCGCCGCCAGGGCCTCCGGCCAGGATGCGGCTGCGTCTCAGCGGACCAAGCCGTTGGTTTCCGTCCACGGGGTTCTCGCGCTCCGGCCGGCGCGGAAGGCGTTGCCCAAGCTGGTGGGCACCGTGGCCCTCGCCCGGTGCGGTCTCCCCACCGCGTCGATCACGCTGGTCACGGTGAGTCTGACGATCAAGGCGCAGCCGGCCCGGTGAGGACCACGTGGCGGCCGGGAACGGGACCCGTCGGCCCGGGGCGAGGAACGGCACGGTGACGGTCTTGCCCGGCGTCGTTCAGCCGTGCCCCGCCGTGAACCGAACCACGCACCCTCCACTCGAAGACCCTCCGATGGCCCAGGTGCGGTGGTGGTCTGCGGTAGGTGAGGCACATGGTCGACAGGGCGGCCTCTTCCCGAGAACGGAGCGACCCCTTGCAGCGCACCGCACAGATCTCACCCCGGGCCATGGAGTCGATCTCGACTCCCGAGCGGGTCGAGACCCACCTGGGCACTCTGGAATTCCCGCTGGGTGTGCCCACCGAGGAGACCGCGAACCGGGTATACGACCATGTGGGCCACGTGCGCGCGGTCAGCGCGTTCCTCGACGCGTATTCCGGCGTCAGCCTGTGGGCGGCCCGCCGGGGATTCCTGGAGGCCGGAATCCAGGACCACGACGTTCTGCTCTTCTCGGAGTTCATGGATCCCAAGACGCTCGTGCTCACCGGGAACGCGGACACCGTCTACTTCCTGACCTTCCTCGACCTGACCGAGGGCCCGCTGGTGGTGGAAGTGCCGCCCCTGGCCCTCTGTTTCCTCAACGACATGTGGTTCCGCTGGGTCGCGGACCCCGGCATGGCCGGTCCGGATCGCGGAGCAGGCGGCAAGTACCTCTTCGTGCCACCCGGACATGAGGGCCCTGTTCCCGAGGGCGGGTTCTTCACGCTCCGGACCCGCACCACGCGGCTCATCCTGGGCGGTCGGGCCTTCCTGGAGGGCGATGACCCGAAGCCGGCGGTCGAGCGGGTCAAGGAGGGACTGCGTCTCTACCGCTACGTCCCCGGGTTCTACGGGACCAGCATCGGGGAGATCGTCACCGGCGGCACGGCCCCGCCGCTGCCGTGGACCGCTCAGACCTGGACCGCCGCCCTGCACAGGCCCGACCCGCCGCGCTTCGTCGAGGGCTCAGGGCTTCCCGTGAACACGGTCCCGCCCGGGGACGCGACGTACTTCGACCTCGCGAGCGAGCTCGTGCACGACCAGCCGGCCGAGGCGCTCGACCCCGAGATCGCCGGTGCTCTGGCCGCGGTCGGCATTGTCAAGGGCAGGCCCTTCGAGCCGGACGCGCGGATGCGGGAGATCCTCACCGAGGCAGCCGCGGTCGGCAACGCCACGGCCCGCACCCTCGCCTGCCGTCCGCGTCCGGCCGAGGGGGTGCACTACTACGGTGCCTCCTCCCGGTGGCTCAACGGCCTGCTCGTGTCCGGCCACGAGTTCCTGGCCCCGCCCGCGGACATCACCGACAGGGGCGTCGAGCCCCGCCCGAACGACGGCGCCCGGAAACTCAACCTGCGGTCCTGGTGGTGGTACCTGGGCGTGGGCATCAGCCCGGCGTTCACGGCGCCGCTGCCCGGCGTCGGCTCGCAGTACGTGTTCTCCCTGGCGGATCAGGAGGGCCGGGCCCTCGACGGCGGCAGGTACTACCGACTGGTACTTCCGCCGGACATCCCCGCCGCGAGGTTCTGGTCGGTCACCGTCTACGACAACCAGACGCGGTCGATGCTCGACACCCCACAACGGTTCCCACGGGCCGGCAGCCAGGCCTATCCCACCCCGGCAGCGGTCCCCGACGCGGACGGCACGACCACGGTGCACTTCGGGCCCGACCGGCCCGACGGCGTGCCGGAGGGCAACTGGATCCAGACCACGCCGGGCCGGGGATGGTTCGTGGTCCTGCGGCTCTACAGCCCACTGCAGCCGTTCTTCGACAAGACCTGGCGGCCGGGCGAGATCGAGGCGGTGGATTGACCTCGCCCGGCAGCGCTCCGGAGGAACGACGGTCCGGACGGTGAGGCGCATGGGCACGACCTCGCTGGGGAGTTGGAACGACGGTGCCGCGACGCGGGCGAGCGTCGACTTCGTGACGTCCGCGGCGGTGGAAGGCTCGCCGGGCTTCGTCGCGCCGATGGACCGGGTCGCCGTGCTCGGCAACGACGGAACCCTGTGGGTCGAGAAGCCCACGCCGGTGCAGAGGGCGTTCGTCCTCGGGAAACTGGCCGCGCGGCTGGAGGCGGACCCGTCGCCGGCCCGCGAGCGGCCCTACCGGGCGATCGTCGACCGGGACGAGTCGTACTTCCGCGCGCTGAACGAACAGGACCCCGACGCGGTGGCGTCGATGGTGGAGGCCATCGGATCGGCCTGGGAAGGCACCACGCTCGCCCGGTACGAGGCCGAGGCTGCCCGGTACCTGGAGTCCTGGCGCCACGAGCGCTCCGGCGTGCCGTACTCCGGTCTCGTCCACCAGCCGGTGCTGGAGCTGTTCGACTGCCTCAGGGCGTACGGCTGGCGGCTGTTCGTCTGCTCGGGCGGCGGGCGCGACTTCATGCGGGTGATCTGCGAGGACACCTGGGGCCTGCCCAGGGAGAACGTCATCGGCCCGGCCCCGGAGTTCGCCCACCGGGACGGCGCGCCGGTCCGCCGGGCGACCCCGCACGGCCCGGTCGCGCTCGGGCCCGGCAAACCGGAGGACGTCCTCGCCCGCACCGGCCGGCTGCCGGCCTTCGCGGCCGGCAACGACGACGTGGACGTCGAACTGCTCCGGTCCGCGCGGTTCGCCCTGCTCGTCGTCCACGACGACGTCGTCCGGGAGTACGCCTGCACCGACTGCGCGGAGCGGGCACGCGCGACGGCCGAGAGGTCCGGCTGGACGACGGTCGGTGTGAAGGACGACTGGAACGTGGTTCTCAAGTAAAGCCCCACTCAGGAGGAACCCAGTGCCCCACATCAGTGACGCCCCGAGCCCGGGCACATCACCCGAGACCCTCGCGTCGATCGTCTGCCCGGACCGGCTGGAGACGGTCTTCGGAGCGTTGGACTTCTTCGACGGCATGCCCTTGCCCGACGCGGTCACACGTAGCTACGACACGCTGGATCTGCTGCGCGGGATCGAGGCGTTCCTCAACTGCGTGCCCGGCGCCTCCATGGTGGCGATGCGACGCGGATTGCGGAGCATCGGCGTCGACTCCCGCACGATCGGCTACACGGCCCCGCGATGCACCTCGGCGCCGGTGGTGCTCACGGGCAACACGGAGACCACCTACGGGATGACCTTCCTGGCGCTCGACGAGGACGGTCCCACCGTGATCGAGGCGCCGGGGAACTCGCTGTGCGTCGTCGACGACATGTGGCAGCGCTACGTCACCGACATGGGTATCGCCGGTCCCGACAAGGGAGAAGGAGGCAGGTACCTCTTCCTGCCTCCGGGCCACGAAGGTGACGTTCCCGACGGCTACTTCGTCGTGCGGCCGGCGACGTACGGCTCCTGGGTGCTGCTGCGCGCACTGGGGGGCACGGAGAGCCTGCTCACGGCACGGATCTACCCCCTCTCGGCCGCGGCGGACCGGCCCGAGCAGCGCTTCGTCAACTGGGCGGAATCGGACTTCAACACGGTCCACGCCAACGACTTCTCCTTCTTCGAGGAGATCGACACCATCGTCCAGGCCGAGCCGGCCGAGTCGCTCGACCCCGAGCGAGCCGGGCAGCTCGCCGCCCTCGGCATCGTGCGCGGCAAGCCCTTCCAGCCGGACGACCGTATGCGCTCGATCCTCGACACCGCCGCCAGGATCGCCTCGGGCATCGTACGGACACTGGCCTTCAAGCCACGTGACCCGGACTTCTTCCACTACCCCGACAGGTCGTGGAAGACCCCGTTCCCCACCCGCAGCTACGAGTTCCTGTCGGCGGAGGGCGCCCGCCTGCTGGACTCCCGGGCGGTGTTCTACTACTTCGCGACCGCCTCCTCACCGGCGATGGTGACGGCGCCCGTCGGCACCGGATCGCAGTACGCCTACACGGCGGAGGACTCCACGGGCGAGTGGCTCGACGGCGGACGGCACTACACGCTCACTCTGCCGAGCGGCATCCCGGTGAAGAACTTCTGGGCCGTCAACGCCTACGACCCCCAGACCCGGTCGCTGCTGCGCACGGACCACCCCTACCCGAGCGTCAACAGCCAGTCGGAAGGTGTCCGGGCCGAGGGCAACGGCGACACGGCCATCCACTTCGGTCCCACCGCGCCGGAGGGCCAGGAGGCGAACTGGGTCCAGACCGTACCCGGCAAGGGATTCTTCGTGATGCTGCGGCTCTACGGTCCGCTCGACGGCTGGTTCGACAAGAGCTGGCGGCCGGGCGAGATCGAACCGGCGTGAGGGAGGCGGCCGGGGGTGAGGCGATCGGTCAGATTCTGTCCTACGGCGTCGCCGTGGCGCTGAGCGCGTTCCCGATCATCGCTGTGGTGCTGATGCCCGCCACCCCCAGGGCACGCTCCAACGGGCCGGCGCTGCTCCTGGGCTGGGCCCTGGGCCTGGCCCTGGTCGGCACGATCGTGCTGCTGGTCTCCGGCGGCGCCGGCGCGAGCGACCAGGGGCAGCCGGCCGGCCGGGCCAGCGCGCTCGACCCGGCGCTCGCCGTGCTGCTGCTGTGGGTGGCGGTGAAGGAGTGGCGCGGCCGGCCGCGCGGCCGGATTTCATGGCCGCGGTCGCGGCGATGCTCGGGGTGACGGTCTTCGACACGCTGCCTGGCCTCTTCATCGGCATCGGCGTCTCCCTGCTTCCGCTCCTGTACCGCTCCTCACGCCCGGTCATGAGAGAACTGGGGCAACTGCCCGGGAACGGACACTTCGCCGCACTCGACAGACACAGCGAGAGCCGCAGGATTCCCGGAGTGATCGTGCTGCGCGTCGAGGCCGGCATCTACTTCGCCAACGCCGAGCGGATCCGGTCCGAGGCCCGAACGACTCCGCCGGCAGCTGCTGCCACGTGCAGCCCGACGTAGCCACGAACACGATCGCGACCGGCACGTCGCGGTCACCGTGCCGGCGGCCGCCGCCCTGGGGCCGTGAGGGTTCCTCCGGCACCACGCGCTGGAACAGCTCCCACAACTCATCCGGCACCAGCCGCTCAACGAACCCTGCCACGGTCGACCGCCCACCCAGCCAAATGAGCCTCTAAAGGGTCAGCATCGAGCCGGACGGCGTCCGGCTTGTTGACTTGCATCCCTGGCACAGGACACCGCCCGCGGCGCCGGTGGCACGTTCCGAAAGGCCGGCGAGGCCCGCAAGGTCGCCCTCGTGCGTCGCAACGGCCGAGAACCGTTGCCCGGGCAGCGAATCTCCTGGCTTCGGGACCGACCACCCTCGGCCCGGCCCGAAGCCCGTCCTGCGCCCCCCATGAAGCGAACGCCCTTGGCCGCGAGAGGGCTGCCCGCCGAAACGGAGCAGGACGATGGTGCCGGCGTCCCGCACTGCGCCCGGCATGACAAGCTGTACTGGCCCACCCCCGAACCCAGGAGGTCACCATGACCGCAGAGCCCGCACCCACGGAAGGCTCGGAGCCGGCTGCCTCCGAGACGTCCCCTCTGGCGCCGGACGACGACGGCAACTACGACCTCAAGCGCAAGTTCCGTGAAGCCCTGGCACGCAAGCGCGGTGCGCAGGCGGACGCGGCCGACGTCGCCGCCAACCCGAATGCGTCGAAGGTGCGTGCGGCGCACGGCCCGGCTGCGAGCCAGCGGTCGTTCAGGCGTAAGAGCGGCGGCTGAGTCGATCAGTCCCGCGGTCCGGCCGCTTCACGGGCACTCCGCGCGCTCTCCATGCGTGCGCCCGGTGCCGTGGCCCGCAACGTGCGCATGCCCGTGTGCGCGTTGAGGGCGAGGCGTAGCCGGCGGTCCGGTCCGCGGGAGGGCCCGACCGAGGTCGGCGCGGGTCGGTGGCGCCGCCGCACCGGCACTCCCGGCCAGGACGTCCGGCCGCCGACGTCGCACGGTGGTCAGGACGTGGCTGACGGCCCGGTGCGACGCCGACGCGTCCGGCCGGCGCCCGGCCGGCGTCACCACCGGAGCCGTCCGGATCACTGATGGAGTCCTGGACGGCGACCGCCAGTTCCTCCACCCGGCGATGTTTCCAGGGTCCCCTGCGTCACCGAGGGCGACGGCGAACACCCGGCGCACTGGCGCACCGACGACGCCACCGCCGCACTCAGCCGGAGAAGCGTGCCATCCACGCCTCGACCTCGTCCGCGGCGCGTGGCAGGGCCGCCGACAGGTTCTCGTGGCCGTCGTCGGTGACGACCAGGTCGTCCTCGATCCGGACGCCGATGCCGCGCCACTCCTCGGGCACCGTCAGGTCGTCCGCCTGGAAATACAGGCCCGGCTCGACGGTCAGGCACATGCCCGGCTCCAGCACACCGTCGACGTAGTCCTCCGTGCGGGCCTGCGCGCAGTCGTGGACGTCCAGGCCCAGCATGTGACCGGTGCCGGCCATGGTGAAGCGGCGCTGCAGGCCGAGCTCGTACGCGCGGTCGACGGGACCCTCGATGAAACCCCACTCGACCAGCCGTGCCGTCAGGTGGCGCTGGGCCGCCTCGTGGAAGTCACGGTACCGGGCGCCCGGCTTGACCGCCGCGATGCCGGCCTCCTGGGCCTCGTACACCGCGTCGTAGATCTCGCGCTGCAGGGGCGTGAAGGTGCCGCTGACCGGAAGCGTGCGGGTGACGTCAGCGGTGTAGAGGGAGTGCGTCTCCACGCCCGCGTCGAGCAGCAGCAGGTCCCCCGGGCGCACCGGGCCGTCGTTGTCCGTCCAGTGCATGATCGTGGCGTGCTCGCCGGCGGCGCAGATCGAGCCGTAGCCCACGGCGTTGCCCTCGAGGCGCGCCCGGCGGAAGAACGTGCCCTCGATCCACCGCTCCGACGACGCGATCGCCCGGGAGAGTTCTGCGACGACGTCGGTGAAGCCGCGCACGGTGGAGTCCACGGCCTTGCGCAGTTCCCCGAGTTCCCAGGCGTCCTTGACGAGGCGGAGATCGCTGAGCGCCTCTTCGAGTTCGGCGTCCCGCCCCGCGTCGGTGGTGACGGCGGCCTCGAGGGAGGGGTCGACCCCACGGACGATGCGCGTCGGTGCTCCGAAGGCGGCAGCCAGGTCGGCAGCCGCGGTGCGCACGTCGCGGCACGGCAGGCCGAGTACACGCTCCGACTCGGCGAGTGAGCGGCGCCTGCCCGTCCACAGCTCCGCGTGGGCGCCCGTCCAGAACTCGTCGTCGTCCCTGCTGTCCCGCGGCAGCTGATAGCAGTAGGCGTCGTGGCCGCCGTCCGCGCGGGGTTCGAGGACGAGCGCGCCGTCCCGGACCTGGTCGCCGGCCATGTGCACGTAGCCCGAGTACGGACGGAAGGGGTAGGTGTCGTCGTTCGAGCGGACCTTGAGGTTCCCCGAGGGGATCACGAGGCGTTCGCCGGGGAACCGCGCGGAGAGCGCGGCGCGGCGGCGGGCCGCGTGCGGGGCCTGCTCGGCGAGCTGGAGGTCGTGTCGTTCGGTGTCCGCCCAGCCCGTCCGCATGAGGGCGGACAGCTCTGCGGAGATCTCCGGGTAGAGGCCGTTCTTCCGGCGTTTCGCCACGTCGTGCACCTTTTCCGTTGGGCTTATCCGTGCTTCCGAGGAAGCCCGTCTCTCGGCGGCGAGGGCCGGCGAGCGCACCGTCCGGGCAGGGTGGCCCCGCCCGATGGGGTTCCGGGCTCCCTCGCTGCCGCCGGTCGGCGGCGGCTCCCGGACGGTACCGCCTCGCGGCAGACGCTGGGGCCGGACAGTGCCAGTGGCACAGATCGGCCACGGGCCCGGGCGGAAAGCATCGATAATGTGCCCCATGGCGAACGCGGAACTCGGCGGGGCCCTCCGTCGGCTGGGGCTCGATCACACGGCGTGCCGGGTCTACCTGGCCCTGCTGGAGCTGGCTCCCGCTCCGCTGAGTGCGATCGGCGCGGCAGCCGGGCTGGGCGGGGCCGGTCTCGCCGCGGCGTACGGAGAGCTGGCCGACGCCGGTCTGGCCAGTTCCGCAGCCGAGGACGGGGACACGGTGGCCCCGGTGCCGCCCGCCGCGGGCCTGGAAATCCTCGCCCGGCACCGGGCGGCCGAGCTCGAGGAGTCGCGCATCGCCGTCACCGGCGCGTTCGAGTCGTTCCGGCGCCAGCGGCTCGCCGCGTACAACGACGACCTCGTCGAGGTCGTCACCGGCGAAGCCGTCGGTCCGAGGATGCGCCATGCGTGGGCCAGCGCCCGCGAGCAGATCCGGCAGTTCGAGTCCCCGCCGTACGCCCCTCTGGCCGGCGCCACCGACGACGCCCTGGCGACGCTGGCCCGCGGGGTGACGCAACGCGTCGTCTACTCACGGGAGTCACTGGAGCACCCCGGCCACCTGAAGGACGTCATCGAACCCTGCATCGAGGCGGGCGAGCAGGCCAGGGTGCTGCCATCGGTGCCGGTCAAGCTCTTGATCATCGATGAGGCGTACGCACTGGTGTCATTGTCGATCAAGGAAGCGGACGTGCACAACACCATGCTGGTGGTGCAGCCGTGCGGCCTGCTCTCCGCCCTGGTGGCCCTGTTCGAGCAGGCATGGCACAACGCCCTCCCCCTCCACGGCCACGCCACCGGCCCCGTCGGCCTCCCACCCGCCGACCGGCGACTGCTGCGTCTCCTCGCCGGCGGCGCGACCGACGACGTCATCGCCCGCGAACTGGGCATCAGCCGCCGTACGCTGTTCCGCCGCCTCCAGATCCTGATGGCTCGTCTCGGCGCCGCGAACCGCTTCCAGATGGCCCTGCAGGCACAGCGCTCCGGCTGGCTGTGACCAGGCGCCCAGGAGCCACCTGCGACGGCTTCGCCCGGCCCCAGCGGAGAACGGTTCGTCGTGGCCCCCCCACGCGATCGTCACCAGGCCCCGGGAGTTCGTCATCGGCGGCGAACAGGCCGACGCCGGCACCAGGGGACGAGACGGCCCGGGAAGAGCCGGCCGCCTGGGCGGGGTGGTACACGCTCTGAGGTCGTCCTTGCGGACCCACGTCCGCAGCAACTCCGCGGTGATGCCGGGATCCGCGGCCACCGCCGGGTACGTCCGCTTGCCACCCGCGGTGCGGTAGAGCGCGACGGCGTCCTGTCCGAACTCCTCCGGATACGGAGACTTGCGTCCCACCTGGACATCCCTCCCTGGACCATCAAGATGCATTGTCAGGGTGTCCACTCCAAAGGATCATCCTCAACCCCTCCGGACAACCCGGTCTCCCGTGAACACAGTGTCTGCGGCCGTTGAGAGCAACCGCCGTCGGCGGTGACGGCGAACCTGCCCGGTTTGTGGGTCCCCAAGGGGGCGAATAGCCTAGTCGCAGGGGGTCGGTTCGATCAGGTTCGATCAGAGGGGCCGCCCATGAGTAAGGACAGAAACCGCGCCTGGCGCGCGACGGGAGTCATCACCGCACTCGCCACGGCCGCCGCGGTCGGCTTCGTCGCCCCGGCTGAGGCCCAGTCCACCGCTCAACTGAACGCGTACGTCAGCGACGGCTGGGGCGGTGGAACCCTCACCAGCAACCCCGCCGGGATCAACTGCCACACTTCGGCGTGGGATCCGTACGCCGGTGACCCGGCGCCCGCCCCGACCGGTACCTGCACTGCGAGCTTCCCGATCGGGACGACGGTCCACTTCAGCGCTACAGCTGACGCGGGTTCATACGTCAACTTTCCGCCCGACCCAGATCCCGTGACCATACGGGCCGGCTACAACTACACGGGGGTTGTGTTCTGCCCGAGCACCGGCCTCTGTTCCGCAGGCTAGTCGCCCGTTGCGGTCCGGTGTGCGGCCGCGCCACCCCGCCATCTGAAGTGGCCTGGATGCCCTGCCCTGTTGGGCGCTCGGGCCGTTCTTTCGAGCAGGGGCAGACCCGTTACGGGGGGGGCGCTGGCCCGGCAGGTGTCGGAGGCCCGTACGGCGGCCGAGCGGCGACTGTATGAGGCGGTGGCCCGTGCCACCGACCGGGCCGATCCCGCGCTCGCGCCGGCGCTGGCGGAGCTGCTGGTGGTGCCGGAGGGCAAGCGGGTCCCGGAGTGGGAGCGGCTGCGTACGCCGCCGACGAAGACGACGGGCACCGCGATGGTCCGGGCGATGGAGCGGGTGGAGGAGATCTCCGCGTTCGCGCTGGGCCGGGTCGATCCGTCCCGGGTGCCGGTGAACCGACTGTCCACGCCGGCCCGGTACGGGCAGCTGAGCAAGGCGCAGACGATCGAGCGGGCGCAGCAGCCGCGGCGTACCGCGCTGCTGACGGCGGTGGTGCGTCAGCTGGAGGCGCAGGTGGTCGACGACGCGTTGGATCTGTTCGCAGTGCTGATGGCGAACCGGCTGATCAGCCCCGCGCGGCGGGCCTCGGACCGGGAGCGTCTGGAGATGCTGCCGCAGCTGGAGAAGACGGCGCGCATCCTGGCGAAGGCGTCGAAGAGCCTCACCGAGGAGCTGGACCTGGTTGCCGAGCACGACGCGGACCTGGACGTGGCCGAGCGCTCCCACCGAAGGTCGGCTGTCCCGAAGGATGGCCTTCTCGGAGCGCGCGGCGCCGGGGCCGTGACGGCGGACCGGATGTGGATGGCGGATCTGCCGGGACAACCGCTGGTGGAGCGTGTTCGGCAAGAAGCGTGGCACGTACGAGAAGGCCGGCCCACCGGTGCACGACGACCTGGTCCGCCGTGACTTCACCGCGGCCTGTGCGAATCGGCTGGGGCTCGCCGACATCACCGAGCACGCCACCGGCGAAGGCAAGCTCTACCTCTGCGCGGTCAAGGACGCCTTCGGCAACAGGACCGTGGGCTGCCCCATCGGTGCGCGGACGGAGTCCCGCCCGGCCGTGGCCGCCCTGGACCATGCCGTGGCCCGGCGTGGAGACGTCGACGGGCGCATTCTGCACAGCGGTCGCGGATCGCAGTTCCGCTCCCGGAAGTCCGTCCGGGGGCTCGACCGCCACCGGATGGCCGGAGCGGTGGGGAGGGTTGGAGCTGCCGGTGACAACGAGGCCATGGAGTCCTTCTTCAGCCTGCCGCAGAAGAACGTCCTCGACCGCCGGGCTGGGCTACCCGCGAAGAACTCCGGATCGCGATCGTGACCTGGATCGAGCGGACCTACCACCGACGCCGCAGACAGGCCTCACTCGGCCGGCTGGCCCCCATCGAATGCGAGACCGTCACGACCACGCCGGCCCTCCAGGCCGCGTGACCGCACCTGTCACCCGAACCCGCACCGGACCCGCGGAGCGCGGGCCACGAGAGCCCGACGGCCTTCGAGGAGTGGGCCAGGGCGGCGGGAGCTGATCAGCTCTCTGCTCCCAATTCTCCCGCGGGGCCGGCATCCTGGGCGAGGTAGCGCAGGGCACGCATCACCGTGTCCGCCTCCTCGCCGTGCAATTCCCGGCTGGGTCCCCCGAGGGCGGCATTCCGGGCGGCGATGTCGCCCAGGGCCCGCAGCGCGGTGTCCGCCTCCTCTACCTGCGATTGTCTGCTGGGCCCCGCCGCCTGGAGATCGCTTCCCATGGCAACGGAGATCGCTTCCCGGGCCGGGAGGAACCCGATCGGGGCCGAGTACGCGGCCAGGTCGTTCACGCGGACCAGGCGCAGCTCGCTGGGTTCTGTCTCGGAGCCGGACAGGACCACTTCGGTGCTCTCGACACGGCCCCGGGCGACCCAGTGAGGGGTGCTGCTGTTCCGCCAGAGTTCGAACGTCACGGGTTTCCCCTCTGCGGTGATGGTGACGGGCGCAGAGGCCGGCAGGCCGGCCGGGGGTTCCTCGCCGGGGTGGCAGTAGTCCTCCAAAGCGTCCGCCAGGGCCTCGCCGGCCTCTGCATTGCCGGAGGAGGCGCTGAAAACCGTGACGTGCTCGACCTGGGGGTCATAGGACGCAGAGCCGAACCACAGGTACACATGAATGTCGCCGGTGACGTGGTTGTGGCCGCTCCCCGTGAACTGCCGTGATTCCGGCCAGTCGGCATCAACAGCGACGACCCTGAAGCCATCTGCCGAGCCAGGGGTGCCTTGATCGTTCATGGGATCTCCTTGTGCTCGTCCGTGATCGGGCATCGTGCCATGCACGAGGCCGGGGCCAACGGGTTGGGCCTGGGCCGGTCGGTGCACCACCACTCTCACGGGACCGGTCTCACCAGGTTCTGACAGCGGAGCGCATGGGGCGCCTCTTTGGGACAGTGCTGGCGCTCTCGACACCCGCTTCAGGAGTTCGACCCTCCCTCGGACTGGTCGGGGCGCACCTCGTGAACCGACGCGTACGTGGCTGCTGTGTGCCGCCGTCCGGGGGGCGTTGATGTCACCGTTGGATGTCAGCGGAACAGCTCGGGCATCGGGCAGGCCTCCAACGGCTCCTCCGACCGGTCCCCGGAGGAGACCGCCGCCGCACTGAGGGTGTCGGAGCGGGCGGTGGAAGTCCTGGTGTGAGCGGGGCGGGGCCGGGATCCTGTCGAAGGGTCACCGGGCCGCCCGAGTCGGCCCCCGTCCCAGACAGGCCGGACCGGACAAGGCCGGACCGGACAGGCCGGACTCGTGCAAAACAGACTCGGCGCTGCCCCGTACGTGCGTCGATATCAGCGACCGGATCGTCTTCGACGAACTGCTGCAACTCCTGCGGTTCGGCTGCTCCTACCAGGCGATCGCCGATTCGACCTGCTCGGCCACGACGATCCGAGGTCGCCGCGACGAATGGATCCGGCTCGGCGGCTTCGCCCGGCTCAAGCAGATCGCGCTGGACGCCTACGACCGGAGCGTCGGCCTCGTGCTGGACCAGATCGCGATCGACGGATCCATCACCAAGGCTCCCGGCGGCAGTGAGGTCGCCGGGCATTCACCGGTCGACCACGGCAAACAAGGCCTGAAACGCTCGGGTATGACAGTTGGTCATGGAATTCCGCTGGGCGGTGCCCTGGCCGGGGTCAACCGTCACGACTCCGCACTTGCTGGCCCCGACCCTGGACCGCCTGGCAGATCTCGGACCGCCGCCCGACGAGATCACGGTGCACCTGGACTCCGGCTACGACTCGGGGAAAACCCGCACCCTGCTCGACGAACGCGGACTGCACGGCCGGATTGCTCACAAGGGCGAGAAGGCACCGATCCAGGCGAGCCGGCGGTGGCACGTCGAGCGCACCCACGCCTGGCAGAACGCCTTCCACCGGCTCGCCCGCTGCCACGAACGCCGCGCCACCGTCATCGACGCCTTCTTCGACCTCGCCGACACGATCATCACCGTCCGTAGCCTCACCCGACAGTCCTGAACCACCCACCGCTGGGGCAACCGCCCGAGGCGACGCCCATGAACCCATCTGTCGGAGTGGGGCCCCGTCCGGGAAGGGACAGGGTGGGTCTGTATCGATATGCGGCTCCGCCGCAGGCGCCCGTACCCGCCTCCACCCGCGTCCAGGAATAGCCGCGGGCCCGCACCGGGTTGCCACGAGCATGACGAAAAATGCGCCGCGGCCCGAGGTGTTGCGATACACCGCCTTCTCCAGCGCCCCCGACGGCGGGAACCCCGCCGGCGTCGTTCTGGACGCCGCCGCCCTGGACGACAACGACATGCTGGCCCTCGCCGCAGAGCTCGGATACTCGGAGTCCGCGTTCCTGACCGCGCCCCCGGAGGGCCTCGGCGGCCAGGAGGGGCGGGCGTACAGCATCCGGTATTTCAGTCCCAGGGCCGAGGTGCCGTTCTGCGGGCACGCCACCGTCGCAGCCGCCGTCGCGCTCGCCGAGCGGACAGGTCCCGGGGCGCTGGTGTTCGCGACGCGCGCCGGCACCGTGCCGGTGGAGGTGGCCGAGGAGGACGGCACGCTCCGGGCCACGCTCACCAGTGTCGAGCCGCACGTCGAGGAGATCGCAGGGACCGACCTCGCGGAGGCGCTCGCCGCGCTCGGCTGGCCGGCCGCCGATCTCGATCCGGGCTTCCCGCCCCGGATCGCGTTCGCCGGCGCCCGCCATCTCGTTCTCGCGGCGGCGACGCGCGCCCGCCTCGCGGATCTCGCGTACGACTTCGCACGCCTCGAAGCCCTGATGCACCGCTTGGACCTGACCACGGTCCAGTTGGTGTGGCGGGAGTCGGCCACCGTCTTCCACGTCCGTGACCCGTTCCCCGTCGGCGGCGTCGTCGAGGACCCGGCGACCGGCGCCGCGGCCGCCGCGTTCGGCGCCTACGCCCGTGAGCTCGGCCTGGTCCCCGAGGACGCCGTCCTCACCCTGTACCAGGGCGAGGACCTGGGCCGCCCCGGCGAGCTCACGGTGACACTGCGCGCGGGTGACCGGCGCGTCCGGGTCGGCGGCGCAGGAGCCCGCATCAGCTAAGACCGTGTCCGACTCACCACGTAGGACACGGTCTTAGCCCGGTGTGATACCGAGGGCGAGCGGAATGGGGCGGGGGCTGTGGGGCGACGAACACACCGCGATCGGGTTGTCCGTCGTCACGGCCCAGCGAGGCTCGCTATCAGGTTCCTGCTCGCCGACCAGGAGGGCAGCCAACTCGTCGACACCGTGGACAAGTCCACGGTAGAGCGGAACTGCCCGAATCACCTGCTCCGATGGTCCGCAGGTGTCCGCGCTCGTCCGCCGCCGTCCGTCGGTGTTGTCACGCAGTCAGACAGTCTTCCGGCAGGCGTGAGGTGAGCTTCAGTCGCCCGCGAACCACAGGTAACTGCCCCGAGTGGCTGCGCACTCACTCAGCATCCTTGCGAGGTCGTCCAATGCGGCGAGCTGACGCTCGTCACCGCATCGTTGCTTCAGATCGCGAATCTCGCGGACGGCGGCTGCGGCCTCCTGCTCGTTCATCAACGTATCCCCGTACAGATCGACGGCAGTGAGCCTCCCGGGTACTCCGAGGAGCTGAAGCGAGCCGAGGGCATCGGCCAGAGCGTCTCCATGTCCGTAGGAGCTCTGCACGAGCGTCGCGCGCCAGTTCTTGCGTGCCGGCCGTGATGAGTGCAGCTCCAGATCGATCCCCATGCCTCATGATGCACACGCTGTGCCGTTGGACAGCCGCTCGTGACCTGCGCGGCCCCACGTGGGCAAGGCTCCTCTCCCACAGGTGTCTTCTTGCCCCGGGTCTTGCCGGAGATCTTGATGACCTGCGTTTCCGCTGTTCAGGAACGGTGGGCTCGTGTGCCTGGTGGTCGTCATCGGCAGCTGGCGAGCGACCTCGGACAGCCCAGGGACGGCCCAGCCAACGCGGTCATGTGCGCCGGCCTGTCGCGTTACGCAGCGCCTCGAACCACTTCCCAGGACGCACCCCACCAGCCTCGGGCTGTTGGCGCTGGATCCAGCGGCTCGGACCCCGCTCAGCCCTCGGCCGTTGACGTCCGACACGAGGCCGGTTGCGTTCGCCTGGAACAACAATTCCGGAGAGGCTACTCCGTCGAGGACAGCCCCCTGCGACCGCCGAGATCGCGCCCGGGCAGGAGCCTTCCGGCGCTCCAACGAGGCACTCACCCGCGCCATGGCCGCCGCGGACGGCCCGGTGGAACGCGTCGAGGCGTTCTTCAGGGAAAGCCTCCGCCTCGGCGCCGAAGGCGCACACCGACCCGCCGCCGCCCTCATGGGCGCCGGCCTCTCTGCGGCCTGCCAGGAACGGCTGATGGAACTCCACCTGGAACAGGTCGAACCATTCCGCGCAGCCGTCCGGCAGCTCGGTGCCCCCGAGCCCGCGCTCACGGTGGATCTGGTCGCCGGGATGCTGCACACGGCCCTCGCCGCCGTCGACGGAGGTGCTCCGCTCGGCGGCACGGTCCACGCACCGGAGGACGATCACTGAACGTCCTCCGGTGCGCGGACGGGGCGGGTGAGGTGACCTGAGCTGTTCAGATCACGGGGTGGCGGGCTCGGCCCTCCGCCGAGCCCGCCACCCCGGCCCCCTACCGGAGCCGGACCCGCGTCATGCCGTCAGCGCTGCAGTGTCAGCAGACCCGGACGGTAGGGCAGGAGGCCGTAGTCGCCGCCGGAGTTGGGGCTGCGGCCCTGGTAGAGCAACTGCAGATTGCAGGGATCGACGGTCATGGTCTGATCGGCGCTGGTGCGGATCAGTTCGCCGTGACTGATGTCGTTGGTCCAGGTGGCGCCACTGTTGGCCTTGCCGGCGAAGGGATTGCTCTCGGTCGCGGCTTGGGGTGTCCATGAGCCGTTCAGGCTGGTGGCCGTGAACGAGCGGAAGTACCGGCCCTGCGAGCCGATCGCCTCGACGATCATGAGGTAGCGGTTCTGGCCCTGCAGCTTGTAGACCTGCGGGGCTTCGAACAGGTTGTTCGTCGTATCGCTCATGACCACTGTCGAGGTCGAGCCGAAGCTGCCCGGGAAGTTCCCGATCGGCATACTGGCCCGGTAGATCTTGCCGTTGTCGCCGGCGAAGAACAGGTACATGTTCGTGCCGTCACCGATGAGTGTCTGGTCGATGGGCCCTGTTCCGGAGCCGGAGATGCTTCCGGAGAAGAGCACCTGCTCGGACGACCAGCCATTCGGGTTGGTGGGGTCGCTCGACGTCCGGTAGGAGAAGGCGGTCCCGCCCCACTGGTAGGCGAGCACCCAGATGTTCTTCGGCGCGAAGTAGAAGAGCGTGGGTGCGACGGTGGAACTGGACATCGTGTTCTGGCCGGCCGAGGCCATCTCCGACCAGTTGGTGAACAGGCCGAAGTTCATCGAACCCCACCTCGTCCCCGTGTCGTGCGTGGTCGCATAGACGAGTTGTCTGCCGTTGTAGGGGGCGACGGTGAAGTCCTTGAGCGAGGCCCACCCCTGCTTGGGCTGCGCCAGCGCGCCCGTCGATGTCCAGCGGTAGCTCGACGGAAGATCGCACGAGCCGGGGGTGCCGGCGCCGACCTTGACGAGTTGCCACTGCTGGTTGGCGCCGCCCCAGTCGTCGTACTGGACGACGTTCGCGTTGTCGGCGGTGGAGGCGCCCTGTACTTCGAGGGCCTTGTTGCTGTGGCGCGAGATGAGCCTCACGTAGCCGTCCGAGCTGTCGGCCGGCCGCCACTGCTGGTTGGTGCCGTTCAGGTCGGCCCACTGGACGATCGAGCCGCCGTTCGCGGTGGACCAGTTGTGGACGTCCAGCACCTTGCCCGAGTGGCGGGACTTGATGCGGTAGTAGCCGTCCCCGGAATCGACGAACTGCCACTGCTGCTGGTTCTGGTCGTTCCTGGTCCACTGGGTGATACGGGCGCCGTCGTCGGTCGCCATGTTGTAGACGTCCAGGGCTTTGCCGCTGTTGCGGTTGACCAGCACGTACGAGGCGTTGGGGTCCACGGTCGCGGCCTCGGCGGGCTGGGCGCCGAGGAAGGTGGCCAGCAGCAGCAAGGGCGCAAGGACGCCGAGTAAGCGTCTTGGACGGACCGTGGACGGGTGGCGAAACCACATCAGAGGGCCTCCTTGGGGGGGCGGGGTGAGGCGACGCCGATGAACTGCGGAGCGGCAGCCGCGCCGAGGCGGGCAGAGACGGGTTCGAAAGTTTCGAAGTGATCCCGGTTCTGTGACGCCACAAGCTAGGAAGGGGAGGCCCTCCGGTCAAGGTCTGTCGTCGATCTGTCTGCAAACCATTCCTCCCACCGGGCGGGGCAATCCCTTGTGTCGACCGTGAATCCGCAGGTGGTGTGCGGTACGGCTCACCGTTCCAGGGATCCGCCCGCCTTGACACGGCATCGAAAATTTCGGAAGGGAAGCAGAAACTTTTTCTGCCGCGAGGGTTGACGAGTCGCTGTCAACCTCTCAATCATCCTGTTTGGTAAACCGACCGCAGGACGAGATTTCGAACCACGCTGGTCCCGGGCAGCCTGTGCCGTACTGCGGAGTCGCGCACAGCTGCACGACAGATCCGCGCACCAAAGCACCTGCGCCACCCCGTTTTTTCGTCCCGGTGAGGCTCGTACCGACGCATCCCGACCCTCCGTGCGGCAGGAGAGGCGGGCGACGCCGCGTGACGGCCTCCCGGCTGAGCCGCGATGGAGTACCCCCGTACCTGTCCTGTGTCGAAAGACCGCTGCCGCCCGGCCTACGTCACTCGGCGGCCGACCGGGCCCGTCCGTGCCGGTTGAAATCCTCCCGGGCCCTGTGACCGTGGTGTCCAGTGATCCCGTTATTCCTACTTTGGAGGCACAGCCATGGGCTTGTACGCCCTTCCCAGACCCGTTGTCCGGCGGAAGATCCGTGCTCTGCTGTTGGCGCTGGTCGCCGGCGTCCTCGGTGTGGCCGCCGTCCTGGTCGCGCCGCCGTCCGCTCAGGCCGCCGAGAGCACGCTCGGCGCCGCGGCGGCGCAGAGCGGCCGCTACTTCGGCGTCGCCATCGCCGCGAACAGGCTGAGCGACTCGACGTACGCGACGATCGCGGCCCGGGAGTTCAACTCGGTGACGGCCGAGAACGAGATGAAGATCGACGCCACCCAACCGCAGCGGGGCCAGTTCAACTTCACCGCCGCCGACCGCGTCTACAACTGGGCGGTGCAGAACGGCAAGCAGGTGCGCGGCCACACCCTGGCCTGGCACTCCCAGCAGCCCGGCTGGATGCAGAGCCTCAGCGGCAGCGCACTGCGCCAGGCGATGATCGACCACATCAACGGCGTGATGGCCCACTACAAGGGCAAGATCGCGCAGTGGGACGTGGTGAACGAGGCCTTCGCCGACGGCAGTTCCGGAGCCCGTCGCGACTCCAACCTGCAGCGCACCGGCAACGACTGGATCGAGGTCGCCTTCCGCGCCGCGCGCGCCGCCGACCCGTCCGCCAAGCTCTGCTACAACGACTACAACGTCGAGGACTGGACCTGGGCCAAGACCCAGGCCATGTACGCCATGGTGCGGGACTTCAAGCAGCGCGGCGTGCCGATCGACTGCGTCGGCTTCCAGTCGCACTTCAACAGCGGCAGCCCCTACAACAGCAACTTCCGTACCACCTTGCAGAACTTCGCCGCCCTCGGTGTCGACGTGGCCGTCACCGAACTCGATATCCAGGGTGCCTCGGCCTCGACCTACGCCAACGTGGTCAACGACTGCCTGGCCGTCCCGCGCTGCCTCGGCATCACCGCCTGGGGTGTGCGCGACAGCGACTCCTGGCGATCGGAGCACACGCCGCTGCTGTTCAACAACGACGGCAGCAAGAAGCCCGCCTACACCGCCGTCCTCAACGCACTCAACGGCGGCTCCACCACACCGCCCGCGGACGGCGGAACGATCAAGGGCGTCGGTTCGGGCCGCTGCCTGGACGTGCCTGGCACCAGCACCGCCGACGGCACCCAGCTCCACCTGTGGGACTGCCACAACGGCACCAACCAGCAGTGGACGTACACCGACGCCGGCGAGCTCAGGGTCTACGGCAACAAGTGCCTGGACGCCGCCGGCACCGGCAACGGCGCCAAGGTCCAGATCTACAGCTGCTGGGGCGGCGACAACCAGAAGTGGCGCCTCAACTCCAACGGATCCATCGTCGGCGTCCAGTCCGGCCTCTGCCTCGACGCCGTCGGGGGCGGCACCGCCAACGGCACCCTGATCCAGCTCTACTCCTGCTCGAACGGAAACAACCAACGGTGGACCCGCGCCTGACAAGGCCTGCACGAAGACATCGTTGATGATCGCGAGGGTCGCCGCCGTGGTGGCGGCGACCCTCGCGATCGGCACGGCCCGGTGGCGGCGTCACAACGGTCCGGTCCCCGTGGAAGTGCAGGAAGGAGTCCTTCTCCTCGGAGTGAACGGTGTTCCTCACAATCCTCAAGTCCGACACGTGCCGCGATGTACAGTGAAGACCGCCCTTGACCTGCACAAAGCAGGCAGGGAGCCGTCTTCCAGGAGTCCAAAGTGCTGCGTACTCTGTTCAAGTCCAAGATCTAGCGTTTGAGTGTTTCCGCAGGTCAGAGCCCTGATTGCGGCGTCCGGGTCAGCAAAAGGTCAGCATCGGGCCGGACGACGTCTGGCTTGCTGACCTGCATCCGCGGCAGGGACCTGCTGCCCCGCCCGGCGCCCTGCTCGGAAGGCTTGATGCGTGGCTCGACAGCTTGCCCGTGGGATGGAGTCCTTTTTCAAGGAGTGCGGTTGTTCCAGGCCGACCCGCTGCTCGCACCCGTACACGATTCGGTTCCGGGATGCTCTCGGCAAGTAGCGTGAGGAGGCCGGCTATGACACGCAGGACGACGCGATCAAGCGCCTGACGCAGATCTACGGTGAGAAAAAGAAGACGGCGCCGTCCGTTGCCGAGGTTCGCCGGGAACTCGGTCAGCAGACGGTCGCGGAATACGCGAAGCAGTGGCGGTCCGGCAGCGCAGGACCCTCTCTGCCGGCCTACCTGCGCCGTAGCAACAGCAACCTGAGCCGCAACTCCACGCCCAAGCCAGCCGCCTCCTGCTCACCGACCCGGCTACCCGCGCCCGAAGGAATCATCTCTGCTGGAGAAGATCACCGCAGACTGCCCGGAGAAGACCGCACTTGCCGATCTCAATACGCGGCTTCGCCGCCCTACGAGTGGATCGCGGCCGTCCGTGCCGTCGCCCTGCCCCACCTGCGCAGTCATTGTCGTGTCAGAACGGGCCGTGGAGGCTGCCCAGTTTGTCGGTCAGTCGCAGGTTCTCGGTGTAGTCGACGGGGCAGGCGATCACAGAGACCGCGTCGTCGTCCAGGGTGCGGCGCAGCACGGGCAGCAGTTGGTCGGCGGTCTCGATCGTGTAGCCGCGGGCGCCGAAACTCTCGGCGTACGTGACCAGATCCGGGTTGGTGAACCGGGTATGGCTGTGGCGGGCCAGTTCGAGTTCCATCTTCCAGGTGATCAGGCCGTATTCCTGGTCCACCAGGACAAGGACGACCAGCGGGACGCGCTCGCGGACTGCGGTCTCCAGTTCCTGGGAGTTCATCAGGAAGGAGCCGTCGCCCATCATCGCCAGCACGCGTCGATCCGGTCTTGCCAGTTTGGCGGCGATGGCGCCCGGTAGCGCGAAGCCCATGGTGGACAGGCCGTTGGAGACCAGGCAGGTGTCCGGTTCGTAGGTCGGGTAGAGGCGGGACATCCACATCTTTCCGGCGCCGGTGTCCGCGAGCACGATGTCCTGGCGGTCCAGGGCCGTGCGGACATCGTGCACCACGCGCTGCGGCACCAGGGGGAAGGCGTCGTTGTCGCGTCCGTACCGGAGTTCCTCGTCGAGCAGTGTGCGGATCTTCGCGCTGCCTCCCGAGTCGAAGGTGAGTCCCTCGGGCAGTGCTGCCGCGAGCGCGTCCAGCGCCTGGGAGGGGTCGCCTTCGACGCCCACGGTGACGGGGTAGTGGGCGTCCACCTCGGCGGGGAACCGGTGCACGTGCAGGATGCGCTTGTCGCTGTTCGGATTGATTTTGGCGGGGTCGAACTCCTGGATCTCGTAGCCCACGCAGATCAGCACGTCGGCTGTGTCGAAGCCGAAGTTGCCGTAGTCGTGGCGCATGAAGCCGACGGCGCCGAGCGCGTTCAGGTGGTCGTCGGGGAAAACGCCCTTGCCGTGGAAGGTGGTCGCCACCGGAACGTTCAGTTGTTCGGCGAAGCGTGCAAGAGCGGCTGACGCGCCGGCTCTGGCGGCGCCGTGGCCTGCCAGCACGATGGGGTGCCGGGCAGCGGTGAGGACCTCCGCCGCCCGCGCGATCTGGGTGAGCGAGGGGGCGTCGGCATGCACCGTGTCGATCTGCAGGGGTGCCAACGGCTCCGCGGGGCGATCGGCTTCGATGTCCTCCGGCACGGCCAGGAACACGGCGCCGGGGCGTTCACTCTGTGCGATCTTGAACGCCTTGCGTGTCATCTCCGGCACCGCGTCCGGACACTCGATACGAGCCGACCACTGGGTGACGGGAGCGAACATTGACACCAGGTCGATGACCTGGTGCGATTCCTTGTGGATACGGCGAAGCGATCCCTGGGCGGCCAGAGCCACCATCGGCGCGCTGTTGGTCATGGCGTCCGCGGTACCGAGCAGCAGATTGATCGCACCGGGCCCCAGCGTGGCCGAACACACCCCCGCCCGACCAGTGAGCCGCCCGTAGATCTCCGCCATGAACGAGGCAGCCTGCTCGTGGCGCACGAGGATGTACCGGATCCCGGAGCCGTTCAGCGCGTCGACGAACCGGATGTTCTCCTCACCGGGAATCCCGAAGACGTACTCCACACCCTCGGCCCGCAGACAACGCACCAGCAGATGCGCGACGTCCTCCACCGCTGCCGAGTTCCGCGACCCGGTGGCACCTTCGATACCCATAGGACGAACGTAGGCACGCCTTGGCTCCGCCGACCAATCATCGGCAGCCAGCCGGGGCAGCCCGTGGCGGGCGTGCGAGCCACGTATGAGCTCGAGTACCGCCGGGTCCGTTCGGAGGTGCTGCGGTAGCGCCTACCGACGCTTGCCCGGACGCTGGATCCGGATGTGAACGCTCCGCCGCCCTTCGTGCGGCAGTAAGTCTGGGAGGACTGTGTGACCGCTTCGTCGCCCGCCACCGACGCACCGCCGGCCCGGTACGACGACCTGCGTGCCCTGGTGATCAACTGCACCCTCAAACGCTCGCCGGGGACGAGTAACACGCAAGGTCTGATCGACCGCAGCACCAACATCATGGACGCGCAGGGAGTCCATGTCGATGTCGTACGGGCCGTGGACCACGACATCGCGACCGGCGTGTGGCCCGACATGCGTGAGCACGGCTGGGAGACGGACGCCTGGCCCGATCTGTACCAGGAGGTCCTGGCGGCCGACATCCTCGTACTGGCCGGCCCTATCTGGCTCGGCGACAACAGCTCCGTGATGAAGCAGGTCGTCGAACGCCTCTACGCCTGCTCCAGCCTGCTCAACGAAGCCGGGCAGTACGCCTATTACGGCCGTGTCGGTGGCTGCCTGATCACCGGCAACGAGGACGGCGTCAAGCACTGCGCCATGAACGTCCTCTACAGCCTGCAGCACCTGGGGTACACCATCCCTCCGCAGGCCGACGCCGGATGGATCGGCGAGGCGGGCCCTGGTCCCTCCTACCTCGATCCCGGCTCGGGCGGCCCGGAGAACGACTTCACCCATCGCAACACCACCTTCATGACCTGGAACCTGCTGCACCTGGCCCGGGCGCTGAAGGACCTGGGTGGCATCCCCGCCTACGGCAACCAGCGCACCGCCTGGGACGCGGGCTGCCGCCGCGACTACGAAAACCCCGAACACCGGTAGGAGAGCAACGGCTGGGGCAGCGCGCCCGTCCGGGAGACAGCGTCTGCCGCTGAGCCCACCGCCTCAATCCGCGCCAGGGCGGGTTGAGCCGCGTCACTCCCCGCACGAGGGACTGGCTGCCGACCAGGCCCCGGCTTCGCGCGGTGATGACAGCCCAGCGCGACGACAGGACGTGACCATGCCACGATTCGCCCGCTGGTACGGATCCGGCCCCCGGCACCTTCTGGTTCCGACAGCCTCGTTCGCCCTCACCGGCTACGCCATGGTGCGCCTGTTCGCCGTCCGGCCCCTGGAGGGGGAGATCTGGCTCGTCGGTGCGGCGATCCTGCACGACCTGATCCTGCTGCCCCTGTACTCGCCGGCCGACCTGTCGGCCCTCTCCGTACTGCGGCATCGCGCCACCGACGCGCCGACGGCGCCGTGGATCAACTACCTCTGCGTCCCCGCCTTCCTGTCAAGCCTGCTCCTGCTGGTCTGGTTTCCCCTCATCCTTCGGCTTGCGGTGCCCTACCCCGGTGACACTGGACTGTCCGACGGCGGCTACCTCGGCCGATGGCCGGCGATCACGGGCGTGCTCTTCGCTGCCTCCGCGCCGGCCTTCGCCCTCAGGCTTCGTCACGCGCCGCCCCTTCGTCCGCTCCGCGAGCCGGTGTATCTGCGGCTGACGGACGGGCGCCGGATCCGGATGCCAGTGCACCGCCGGCACGCGCGGCCCACGGCGGCCGACAAGACCGTGCTGGAGCGCTGCGTCGGCCCCGTCCTCGACGTGGGCTGCGGGCCGGGCCGGTTGTGCAGAGAACTCCTGAGCCAGGGAGTCTTCGCCCTCAGGGGCGACATCGCTCCTCGCGCGGTTGCCCTGACCAGTGTCCTGGGCGGGCTCGCGCTCTGTCGATCGGTCTTCGACCGGCTGCCGGCCGAGAGAGGCTGGCAGACCCTTCTGCTCATCGACGGCGACATCGGCATCGGAGGGTACCCTCGCAGCCTGCTGCACCGCTGCCGCGACCTCATCGCTCCGACAGGGCGCCTCGTCATCGAGGTCGACCCCGACGACGTCGAAGAGCTGTGCACCGTCCGGTTCGAGAACCTCCAAGGCAGGAGCGGACCACCCCTTCCCTGGGCGCAACCGCGGCAAGCGGATGCCGTCGATGACATTGGCTGGACCGTGTCGGTCGATTACATCGCCGTGCCGGACACTTCGGCGCTGCAACTGGCCCGGAAGCAGAGAGCGCAGCCCGCCCCCAAGGGAGGCCAGCTACTTGATCACGGCGAGGAAGCCTTGGGTGCTCCTGGGGGAAACGAGGCGTCCTGTGCCCCCTCATGTACCTGATGTGCCGTCAGGTAAGTCAGCATCTGATCAGCATCAATCCCCGGCCTTTCCGAAATGACTGCCCGAACAGGCGTCAGATTAGCGGCGTCGCAGCAGCCAGGTTCGCACGGAAGCGCAGGCAGAGAGCCTTCTTGCCAGAGTGAGTCGATGTTCCTCACACTCTTCGAGTCCGACGCGTGCCGGGGTACAGTGAGGAACGCCCTTGACCTGCAAAAAGCCGGCAGGGAGCCGTCTTCCAGGAGTCCAAAGTGCTGCGTACTCTGTTCAAGTCCAAGATCTAGCATCTGGGTATCTGTGCAGCTCAGAGGCATGGTCAGGCCGCTCGGGTCAGCAAACGGTCAGCATGAGACGGGACTGTGTCCCGGCTTGCTGACCTGTACCCGAAGCGGGCGCCTGCTGCGCCGCCTGGCGCGTCGCTCGGAAGGCTTGGTTCGTGGCTCGTCAGCTCCCTCGTGGGAGGGGGTCCTTCTTCAAGGCATGTGGTTGTTCCAGGCCGACCCGTTGTCCGTGCCCGTACGCGATTCGCTTCAGATATGCGCTCGGTAGGCAGCGTGAGGAGGCTGGCTTCGGGACGCAGGACGATGCGATCGAGCATCTGACGCTGATCTACGCGGAGAAGAAGCGGACGGCGCCTTCCGTTGCCGAGGCCCGCCGAGAGCTGGGTCAGCAGGCGATTGCGGAGTACGCGAAGCAGTGGCGGCCCCGGCAGCGCAGGATGACCGAATACTCCACGGGCTGGCACGTGGACAGCTCCATCGACGTCCACATCGTTCCGCGCCTGGGATCGCGGAAGCTGATTTCCGTCATGCCGATCGTGGTCGAGCGTTTCCTGGATGAACTGGAGGCCGGCGGGGCCGGTCGAGGGAATCAGGTCAACATCTTCCACACCCTCAAGACGATCCTGCGCGACGCCTATGACAAGGGAGCATGGCGGACGGCCCGGTGAAGGGCAGGAAGGAACCGGAACACGTCCGAGGAAAGGTGGTCGTTCCGACCCTCGCATGCGTGAAGCAGGTTCTGACCGTCGCGGGTGACGACCTCGCGCTGGAGATCGTCAGGGTGGCGGGATGCGGCCTGCGGAACGGCGGGGCCCGGGCTGTGAACGTCGGCAACGCTTGTGATCAATACACATAGTGCCCGGCCTTCCTCGGACCGGGGACGGACGGACAAAGGGGCGCGAGGCCCCGACCGGTCAGGGTCGGGGCCTCGCGCCGCCAACCGTGACGGCGCCCTCCGCGAGGAATACGCGCCGCTACTCCGAAGGCACCCGCGTGCGCTCAGCGTTCTGAACCGACAACCGGCCCGGGCCACACGATCGCTCGCTACACTCCCACCGCTCGACAACCGCGCAGGTCAAGACGCGAAGTACTGCTGGAGTATTAGGACTGCCCGAACTTCGCGCACCACCGTCGGACGGTCTCGTGGGAGACGATGACGCCGCGGGCCAAAAGCAGCTCCTCGACCTCGCGGAACGACAGCGGGAAGCGGAAGTACCGCCACACGCAGTGAAGATGATCTCCACCGGGTACCGGTGCCCCCTGTACGGCGGCGGCGCGGACGGCACGAACGAACCTTTCCCGGCGTGATCAACCCGACGGTCATCCCACCCGGCCGGCCAGCATGGCGGTGCCGCCCGAACGGCCGAGGGCCGTTGCCGCACCGAGCGGCGTGCGGTTGCGGCCTGCCGTGCTGTGGCGAGCGTTTGCCGGACCTGTCGGCCGGCGCCAGGCTGGGAGCATGGTGCGCGCGTCGGCTTCGAACATGCTGACCGGGTGGGCTGTCGAGAGTCCTGGTCCGATCGCAAACGGCCCACTGGTGTCCGTGCGGCGTACCGTGCCCTCGCCGGGGCCCGGTGAGCTGTTGCTGAGGGTCGAGGCGTGCGGCGTCTGCCGCACGGACCTGCACCTTGCCGAAGGCGACCTGCGCCCGCACCGGGCATCGACCGTTCCCGGTCATGAGATCGTCGGCCGCGTGGCCGCCGTCGGCGAGTCCGTCACGGGGTTCCGGGTCGGCGACCGAGCCGGTGGGGCGTGGCTGCGCAGCACCTGCGGCCGATGCCGCTACTGCCGGGCCGGTCGCGAGAACCTCTGCCCGGCCTCCCTCTACACCGGCTGGGACGCGGACGGCGGTTTCGCCGATGTCACCCTGGTTCCGGCGGACTACGCCTACGTGCTCCCGGACGGCCAGGACGCCGTGCTGCTGGCACCGCTGCTGTGTGCCGGGATCATCGGCTACCGGGCTCTGCGCCGCAGCGCCCTGCCACCCGACGGCCGGCTCGGGATCTACGGCTTCGGGGCCTCGGCCCATCTGGCGGCGCAGGTCGCCCTGGCCGAAGGGGCAACCGTGCACGTGCTGACCCGTTCGGCACGGGCCCGTGAACTCGCCCTCGACCTGGGTGCCTCCTCCGTGGGCGGCGCCTACGACCGCCCGCCCGAACCACTGGATTCGGCGATCCTGTTCGCGCCGGTAGGGGATCTGGTGCCCGTGGCGCTGGAGGCACTGGACCGTTCGGGAACGCTCGCCGTGGCGGGCATCCATCTCACCGACATCCCCGTGCTCGATTACCGCCGTCACCTCTTCGAAGAGCGGAATCTGCGCAGCGTCACCTCCAACACCCGGCAGGACGGCCGCGACTTCCTGGACACGGCCGCGCGGATCGGTATGCGGGTCACCGTCAGCCCGTATCCGTTGAGCCGCGCCGCCCAGGCTCTGAGGGACCTGGCCGCCGACCGGGTCAGCGGTGCCGCCGTGCTCGTGCCCGGATGACCCGCCGCGACGCACTCCTTGGACGTGCCCCGAGAGGTCGCGGTAGCACTCGCAGCGGTCCGAGGGCGGCGGTTCCGGCGGTCTTGCCCGGCATCCGGATCCGGTGCGAGACTTCGGAACCGCCGTCGCGGGTAAAGGAGTTGGGCTTGTCACCCACGGGAAGATCGTTACGGCCCCTGACCATCCTCTTCGCCCCGGAGAGCGCGTACGGGCCGACGAACAACTGCGTAGGGATCGGGGGTGTCCTGCGCCGCCGGGGGCACCGTGTGGTGTTCGCCGCGGAGGCGTCCTGGAAGGGCCGCCTCGCGCCGCTCGACTTCGAGGAGGACCTGGTCGAGCTGGCCCCGCCGCCCGAACAACCCCAGGACGCGGGCCAGTTCTGGAAAGACTTCATACGCAGCACCGCGCCCGAGTTCCGGAAGCCGACCATCGAGCAGCTGGGCACCTGGATCAAGCCGGTGTGGGAGGAACTGATCTCCGGCGCCCGGTACTGCGAGCCGCAGATGAAGGAGATCATCGACCGGGTCCAGCCGGATGTGATCGTCGAAGACAACGTCGTGTGCTTCCCGGCGTTGACCACAGCGGGCGTTCCTTTCGTGCGGATCGTTTCCTGCAACCCGCTGGAGATGAAGGGCGAGCACGTTCCACCGCCGTTCTCCGGGTATCCGGCCGGGGACCGGAGCGAGTGGGACGAATTCCGCGCCGAGTACGACCACACGCACCGGAGCCTGTGGAGCGACTTCAGCGTCTGGGTGACCGAGCAGGGCGCGCGTCCGCTGCCCGACCTGGAGTTCATTCACGAGGGCGATCTGAACCTGTACGTCTATCCCGAGTCGGCCGACTACACGGACGCCCGTCCGCTGGGACCCACCTGGCACCGGCTGGACTCCTCGGTCCGCGAGACGCAGGAGAGGTTCACGCTGCCGCCCGGCCTGGCCGACGGCGGTGCGCTGATCTATTTCAGCCTCGGCTCGCTCGGCTCAGCCGACGTGGACCTCATGCGCAAGGTCATCGCCTCGCTCGCCCTCACCCCGCACCGCTACATCGTCTCCAAGGGCCCACTGCACGAGGAAATCGAGCTGCCGCCGAACATGTGGGGCAAGGAGTTCCTGCCGCAGCCCCAGATCCTTCCGCTGGTCGACCTCGTCATCACGCACGGCGGCAACAACACGACCACCGAGGCCCTCCACTTCGGCAAACCCATGATCCTGCTGCCGCTGTTCTGGGACCAGTACGACAACGCCCAGCGCATGGCCGAACTGGGTTACGGCGTCCGGCTCGACCCGTACGGCTTCACCGACGCCCAACTCCACGGTGCCATCGGCCGTCTGCTCGGCGATACGACTCTGCGGCGCACCCTCACCGAGGCCGGTGAGACGATCCGGACGCGCGACGGACTGCATACGGCCGCGGATCTGATCGAGCGGGCCGCCACGGGCTGATGCCACCGGCCCTCGGACGAACCGGCCCCCCTGCCCCCGACCACCTGCGCACCGCGTACCGCCGGGCTTCATCGCCCAGGTCGACCCTCACCAAGCCCGACAGCAACCACCCCCTGACGCCAGGGAACGGTCCGATGCCTCACCGGCGTCCCCCGGATCAGGCTGCCCTCAGCTTCAACCGGACTGCTGTGACAGCCCGGTTGCGGGGTCCTTTCACCCCCACCCGGTCTTCAAGCGCCTTGCGGCGCACGGTGCCGTCGAGGATTACGTGCGCTTTCGTACGAGCCGTCACCATCGCCTCGTCGGAACGTTGGGGGTGCCCCCGGCCGGAGGCTGGGGGAGTGTCACCGCATCTCAGGTGGGCCAGGGCGAGCAGAGCCTGACGTCCCACAGTCAGTCGCCGCCATCGGGTCCCGATCTGCCGGCGTCGAGTCGCCAGTTCACGGCTCAGGTAGCGCACGTGCGCGGTGGACAGATCGATCGCCGACGAGTGACAAGCGCGCGAAGCTCCTGGCAAGGCACGGTGGATCTTGGTCGTGACACCTCCCACCAGGAGCTTCAGCACGTTGCAGAGCCGCCCAACTGACGGACGCCGCCGTCAGGTTGGAAGCAGTTCACTGTGCAGGCTGCGGCTGTTCCGGGCGGGCATTGCCAGGGGTCGAGCACGCCTGAGATCGGCGTGGCCTGGTGGCGTGGGGCACGCGGTCAGCGCGAAGCTGCTGGCATCCAGGGGGCTTGCCGTGCTGTCCGACGCCCGGAACGCCCAGGGACCGACATGACAGGCAGAGGCCTCACCACCGCGGCGGCAACCGCCGCGAGCGCCGGCGCCGATGCTCGCGGAGCACAAGCGGTCAGCGGCGGTAGCAGTACGAATCCGAGGAGGCGTCGCCGCCTTGCAGGCGTATCTGGTGCACGGACAGGCCGAGGAAGTCCGGGCCGTGCGGGAAGAAGCGGCTGTCGACGGAGAGCCCGCCGTGCGCGGTGTCGGCGTCGAGTTTGACCATCCACGGGTCGATGCCCGCGGGATAGAGCTGCGCATCCCAGGCGGCGTACAGGGAGTTCGTCAGGTACACGCGCCGCCCGTCGCGGCTGAGCTCGACCATCTGCGCTCCGCCGGTCAGCGGAGTGTCCGGTTCGGCGGGGTGCGGCTGTCGGCCGACGACGCCGCCGAGACGCACGGACGCGGTCTGCCTGGGATGGAACGGGTCGCTCACGTCGTACTGGAGCAGGTCGCCGGTTCCCCAGGCGGATACGTACAGCCACTGGTCGTCCACCGACAGGTCGATGTCGGTGATGAATGGGGGCACGGCGCCGAACGGCTGCAGCGCCGGGGGCAGGTCCTCCGTCTGCGCGGGCTCGGCCGGGACGGTGAGCACCTTGCGGACGGCGAACTCCTCGCCCTCCCGGTTCCATAGCCACACCGACGCCGACAGGTCCTCCACGTTGACCACGGTGTTGGTGAACCCCCACGTGGCCTCGGGGTCGTGCGCGGGGCGCAGTTCCAGCACCATCTGGTTCTCGTCCCCCAGATCGACGCGCTGCAGGTGCCGGCCGGAGTCCAGCTCCCAGAAGTGCAGTGAGTGGCCGTAGCGGCGATCCAGCAGCAGTTCGGGGACGAGGCCGTCCTCGATCATCGAGGGGGTCCCCCACTCGCTGGTCACAGCGATGTTCTGGCGCAGGTGCCACCAGAGGTCGTAGGCGAGCCGCTGCGGTCCGCGGTCGCTCTCCCAGGCGCGCAGCACTTCGAAGCTTTCGTGGTCCAGCAGCGCGACGCCGCCGGGCCCGTCCGCCCCGTCCGCGCCACCCAGGCAGGACAGGAACATTCCGTCGGGGCCGCAGTGGAGCGTGTGCGGGCGCGAGTATCCGGCCTTGGCGGCCAGCTCCTCGGGCTCGATTACCTTGACCAAGCGCGGACGGGCGGGATCGGGGCCGGTGTCGAGGACGTGCAGCCGGGAGGAGCGCAGTCCGGGGACGATGAGGTAGCGCCGCGCAGCGTGATGATGACCGGCATGCGCCAGCGCGCTCGAGCAGGCGTTCCAGCCGAAGTGGTGCAGTTCGTTGCCCAGGTCGGGCAGCTCGGCCTGGGAGGTCACGCGGCCGTATACGGGGGATTCGGGGTCGGTGCCGACGGTGAACAACGCGTCCGCGCGCTGTGCGGCCGGGTCGAAACCGACGACATAGGCGAGCTTCTCCGGGGGTGCGGCGACGGCGTCCGCCGGAGTGCGGTACAAGGTGGGGTCACTGTGCTCGCCGCGGTCGTGAGCATGCTCGGTCGTCGTCATGGCTGCTCCTTACTCCCGAACGGGAGCCTGGAGCCGGGGGACTCCTGGGAGGCAGCCGGTCTCACCCGTTCGAGATCGATATGGAGGTACCGGATATATGCGCCCTGCAGCCAGCGTTTCACAGCCCCGAAGCACTGCCAACGCGACAGCGCGGCGCCGCGGGCCGCCTCAGTGTGCGGCCCGTCTCCGGCACTGCGGGTGTCGATTAATCATCCGGCCTGTTCAGGCGGCATGCATGGCACTCATGCAGGGTGCCGCCGAGCCGGTCTCGTCGGTGGATCTTCAGGTGCGCGATCTGTCCTGGTGCGGTGAGTGGTTCGGGCAGCGGGCGAAGTGGGGCGGCCTGACCCAGGGCCCGGTGCGGCCGATGTCCGTTACAGAACGATGCGAACTTGCGGAGCGCGTGCAGGAGGTGGCTTTGGTTCCAGATCAAGGTGCGGTCCAGCAGCTCGCGCCGGCAGGTCTGGATCCACCGTTCCATGGGGGAGTTCATCCGGGGCATACGGATGCCGCTGGTAACGACCTCCAGCCCGGCGTCGGCGAACACGGCGTCGAAGGCCTGCCTGCACTTTGCGTCCCGGTCGCGGATCAGGAAGCCGACCCTGCCGCCCGCGTCCTGCAGGCCCCTGGGCCGGGCCCCGCCCGTGCTCTGCTGCCGGGTCACTAGGGCACGGCACGCCTCGCCCGCGGCCAGGACGGCCCGGGTCTCCACCTGCTGGTTCCACCGCACGTAGTCCGACCAGACGTACATCGCCGATGGCCCCGGTGCTCGCGGCCCTTCGCGCGGCCGCCGCGCGGGTCGGGCCCGATTCGGCATCCATGGTCTGACCTGCCTCATTACCTCAGTGGTAATCGACCCTTCGTGCGGAACCGGGCAAGGTGGGAGTCACCGTGGTCTGGGCGGCGCACTCCGCCCAGGCCACGGCCCCTGACCAGCTTTTTCGACCTCGACGGAGGCTGATCGGTATGTCCGCCACCACCCTGCTCGGCGCGCTCTCCCGCACCGACCACCCGCAGACCATGCTGCGCCGCTTCCTCGCCCTCGACGCCGTCGTCACCGGTGCCAACGGACTGGTTTACCTGATCGACTCGAAGCCGGTCGGCAGCCTGCTCGGCATCGGGTCCGGTCTGCTGTTCGAACCCGGCTACACCGCCGAGATGACCACCGTCCGCACGCCGGGGCCGATGCCCCAACGCTGGCGTGCCATCGAACGCGCCCACATCCTGTCTCAGCCCTGACCCGGCGCCCACACCCGCACCCACGCGGTGATGCTCCGCCTCGCCCTCCGCGACCGCGACGCGTTCGAAGTCCTCGGCCAGTTCGTGCGGCTGATGGTCGCGGCCCCCGGCTCCGCGGCGGGCCAGTACTCGACCGGCAACACCGGCCGCACCCGCGTAGGGCTCACCACCCCCATGCCCATCCCCGACGACCTTGCCGCGCTCCTGCGGGACGCGGGGGTTGTCCTGGGGGCATAGCGCCCTTCAAAGAACCTTCGTTCTGCCAGGGGCGGCCAGGGCCGCGGTCGGCGAGGGTCTTGACCTCCAGCTCGGCGCGGAGCTGGAGGACGAGCGTGATGCGTGGGGTGTGGTACTTCGGGGTGACCTTGCCACTGCGGGCGTGGCAGATGCTGCCGGAGTCCGCTACCGACTGGTGACATCGAGTTCGGCGTACATGCCTGCGAGGTAGTGGCCGGGGAAGTTGCACACCAGCTCGTAACGCCCGGGAGGCAGGGGCAGCCTGGTCCAGGCGATCGCGCCGGGGGCGATGCCGTCACCGGCGCCTGCCGCGCAGCCGCGGGACGCCTCGCCCAGGCTGCCCGCCTCGTTGACCTTCCCGTCAGGACCGGTGGGGCGCTCCCCAGCGCCGTGGCCTGAGGGCAGTGGCAGGATCACCACCTCGTGCGCGAGGGAGCCGGTGTTGAACACCCGCAGCGAGATCACGCCCGCGGGGACCGTGGACGGTTGGAGCGCCAGGCGCATCATGCGCATGCCGTACCCGCCAGGACCGCCGCTCATCATGCCCGTTCCCATGTCGCCGGCAGTCACGTCCACCACATGGCCGGGCAGGCCGGGCGCGCTGCACCGTGCACCAGGCGCCCGCCAGGCCGCCGTGGGAGTCGCACTGCGGAAAGCGCCGGTGGCGGCCAGCAGCACCGTGGTGGCGATGCCGAGCACCAGCGCGGCGATCGCCCCGCCGATGGCCGGCCACATCCCGCGTCGGCGGTCTGCGCTCACCGGTGCTCCCGCAGCAGTGTGAGCCGTTGTTTGTACTCGTCTTCGTCGATCTCCCCGCGGGCGAACCGTTCGGCGAGCAGGTCCTCGGCCCGTTTGCTTCCCCATCCCGGCTCGCCGGTGGAGTAGGGCCTTCCGGACTGGCGGTCGTGGTGGGTGCCGGTGAGGTACCGGACGAGCGCGACGATGCCGGCGATCACCAGCGCCCAGAACAGCACCATGAACACGGCCATGAAGAACCAGCCGCCCCAGCCCCAGCCACCGTCGTGCCACATCATGACGATCACCTTCCAGGCGTGCCCGTACATCTTCCATCGTGCGCCCGCAGCGGGCCTTGCGCAGGGGCCGCTGCGGGCGAGTCGGCCGGCAGCGGCACGGGCGGCGTCAGTTGCCCGGCGCGGGCCGGGTACCAGCGCCGGCGGGGGGAGGCCGAGGCATTTGCCCAGGCCCCCGCTCGGGAGGGTCGTTGCTCAACGGCGTTGCCGTGTCCCGGTCATCCGCGGGTCGCGCCTGGCCGCAGGTCGAGCTTGCGCAGCAGTTGGGCGTTGAGGGCGACGACGATGGTGGACAGCGACATGAGGACGGCGCCGACCGACATGGGAAGGACGAACCCGATCGGGGCCAGGACGCCGGCGGCGAGTGGTACGGAGAGCAGGTTGTAGCCGGTGGCCCACCACAGGTTCTGCTTCATCTTGCGGTAGCTGGCCTGCGACAGGTCGATCACCGACAGGACGGAGCGGGGGTCGTCGCTGGCCAGGATGACCCCGGCGGAGGCGATGGCCACGTCGGTGCCGGCGCCGATGGCGATGCCGATGTCGGCCTGGGCCAGTGCGGGGGCATCGTTGACGCCGTCGCCCACCATGGCCACCGTTTTGCCCTCGACCTGCAGCGCTTTGACGGTGGCTGCCTTGTCCTCGGGCCGGACGCCGGCGAACACCCGGTCGATGCCGAGGTGGTCGCCGACCGATTCCGCGACCGCTCGGGCGTCGCCGGTGATCATGATGACCTCGATGCCTCGCCGGTGCAGCGCGTCGACGGCCTGGCGGGATTCCGGCCGGATCTCGTCGGCCAGTTTCAGGGCTCCGATCACCACACCGTCACGCAGTACGTGCAGGATGATGGCGCCCTCTTCCCGCCACTGCTCGACTGCCCCGAGCTCCTGCTGGTGCTCCTCGTCCAGCAGCAGCGGGCCGCCGACCCTGACCGTCCGGCCGTCGACGATGGCGGTGACGCCGAGGGCCGGTTCCGAGGTGAAGCCGTTCGCCTGAGGGATGTCGAGGTTGCGCTCGCGGGCCGCACGGACGATGGCCTTGGCCAGTGGGTGTTCGCTGTCGGTTTCGGCCGCGGCGGCCAACACGAGCACTTCGTCGCCGGCGAGTCCAGAGGCTGGTTCGACGGCGATGACGGTCGGCTCGCCCTTGGTGAGGGTGCCCGTCTTGTCGAACAGGACCGCGGTGGCGGTGCGCATGCTCTCCAACGCGAGCCGGTCCTTGACGAGGACTCCGCCGCGGGCGGCGCGTTCGGTGGCGATGGACACCACCAGCGGTATCGCAAGGCCGAGTGCGTGCGGGCAAGCGATCACGAGCACCGTGATCGTGCGGGTGACTGCGTCATCCGATCGGTCGAGCAGCAGGGCCCACACCAGGACCGTGATGACAGCCGCGCCGAGGGCGAACCAGAACAGCCACCCCGCGGCGACGTCGGCCAGCCGCTGCGCGCGTGAAGACGAGTTCTGCGCCTCGGTCACCAGGCGCCTGATACCGGCGAGCGCGGTGTCCTCGCCGGTGGCGGTGACCTCGACCCGCAGGCCGGAGTCGCTGGCGACGGTGCCGGCCACCACGTGGTCGCCGACGCCGCGGCGTACCGTCCGGGACTCGCCGGTGACCATCGATTCGTCCATCTCGGCCGCACCGTCAACGATCCGGCCGTCCGCGGGGACGCTGCCACCGGGCCGGATCAGGGCGGTGTCGCCCACCCGCAGCTCACCCGGATGCACGGTGACGACCTGGTCGCCGTCGAGCCGTTCGGCCTCGTCGGGCAGCAGCGCGGCCAGGGAGTCCAGGGCCGAGGTCGTCTGGGCGAGCGAGCGCATCTCGATCCAGTGGCCGAGCAGCATGATGACCACAAGCAGGGCCAGTTCCCACCAGAAGTCCAGGTGGTGACCGAGGATGCTCAGGCTGGCGCCCCAGGAGGCGACGAACGCCACCGTGATGGCCAGCGAGATCAGCAGCATCATTCCCGGCCGACGGGACCGTGTCTCGGACACCGCACCGGTGAGGAACGGCCGACCGCCCCACAGGTACATCACGGTGCCCAGCAGCGGCGAAATCCAGGTCGCCCAGTCGGCCTGCGGCAGCCGGTAGCCCAGCAGTGAGGCGAACATGCCGGAGAACGCCACGACGGGCACGGCCAGCACCAGCATCGTCCAGAACAGCCGCCGGAACTGCCCTGCATGATCACCGTGTGCGCCGCCACCCGAGTGGTGCGCATGACCTGCGTGGCCGGCGTGATCGGACCCGTGGTGCCCATCGTGCTCGGTCATGTCATGCTCCGCGTGCCCGGCGTGGGCAGCGTGATCGGCCGCCGGCGCGTCGTCGAGGAGCGCGTGCTGAGCGTCGTGGTGGTGCTCGTGACTCGTCATGATCGTTTCTCTTCTCCCCTGGTGCTCAGTGGCCGCCGGAGACGGTAGAGGAAGGCCGGGGCGCACAGCGCCCGTATCAGCGGAGCGGTACGTCCCGGCACGGGAAAGAATTCGTGTTGCCGGGCCCGGAAGTCCGGCAGACCACTCAGACGCGGCCGACGAGTTCGTAGCCCGCCTCGTCGACGGCAGCGCGCACGGTCCCCTCGTCGAGCGGGGCGGCGGACGTGACGGTCACCTCGCCGGTCTTGGCGACGGCCTGGACCGCGGTCACGCCCTCCAGGGTCGATATCTCCTTCGAGACCGCGCCCTCGCAGTGGCCGCAGGTCATACCGGACACCTTGTAGACGGTGGTGACATCAGCGCCCTGGACGGTGATCGTGTCGTCGGAGCCGCGGGAACCGGTGCCGCAGCAGGAGCCGGAGTTCGTCTCGGTGGTCAAGGCTTCTCCCTCGAAGTGCGGATGCGTGGGGCGTCGACGGGAGAGGCGTGGTTGCCGGCCCCTCTCGACCCACGGCAACAGTATACCCCCTGGGGGTATTCCCTCGGTGTGGTGCTGTCAGAAGCAGGGCAGGCAGGCATGCGGGCCGACCGCCCCGGCCTTCCCTTTCTGCGAACCTTCGCGATCACCGCGAGCGGTGTGGGCAGAGACCGTTCGGGCTGCCACTGGGCTAAGCCACCAAGGGGACCGGGGGCTTCACCGTCGATGCCCCCGGTACCTACTTCTTCCACCCGCATGTCGGCGTCCAGCGCGGCCGGGGCCTGCACGCACCCCTGACCGTCGAGGACCCCAAGGAGACCCTCGCCTACGACGACGAATGAGTTGCCCTCCTCGACGACCGGATCGACGGCGTCACCGGCGCCCCCGACGAGGTCTTCGTCGAGATCAGGCACGGCATGGACGAGACGCACACGGGCGGACACGCGGCCCCGGCGGCAGCTCGCCGTCCGGCGGTATGGGGCATGGCGACAGCGGGCGCGTCTTCCGTACGGTCTCGGAGCCGGACATCCACTACCGGCGCAGTCCCGCCTCCAGCACGGGTCCGCGTTCATCCCGATGGGGGTGCCCCGGGTGGGCGAAGTCGAGACCGGGGGGCCGAAGGCGGGGGACCGGCTGCCTGATCTGCCGCGCGGCCTCCGGTCGAGAACGACCGGACCGGGATATCACCTATTGCCGGGCGGGGCCGCCTCACCTCTGGCCGGGCGGGCGTCTCGCCCCGGTCACCCGCGGCCGGGAGGACCCGCTCACCGTCCACCGGCTCGGTGCGCAGAGCCGGTGGCCACACGTCCCCCACGGCCTGGTTCGCCCCGACGGATACTTCGGGTACGTGGCACGGGGTGTGCAGGTGGAAGGGCCTGCGCGCTCATCTCGACCGCTGGTACCCCACCTGAGAACGGACTGTGCCGGGCCGCTGGCGCCGAGCCGGGTCGGACCACGGGTGGGTGGGTCAAGCGCGCGCCGGTGGCACCGCCATGGATCCGGTGGCGCCACCCGCCCGATCGGTTCGCCCCTCGTTCCGCACCCGCCATCCGTGCCGGGTGAGGCCGCGCGGTTTGTAGACCGAGAGGGCCGTGGTCGTGAGCAGCACCGCCACGGCCGCAGCGGCGTCGAACACGAGTGGGGACCTCATGTGGCTGAGGTCGCCGCCGGACAGGTTCGCCCGCGCCGCGGCGCCCGCCACGTGGTCGACCACCTGCATGTGCAGCAGGAGCAGGAACGTGGCCACGACGGTCAGTACGAGCTTCGCCAGCACCCAGTAGTGGCGCAGCAGCCCCCACGGCGTACCCAGCGACTGGACGAGCCCGGTCAGCAGTGAGGCGAGCGCCAGGGGAACGATCACGTACCAGCCGGTCAGTTCCATGGCGAGGTATGCCCCACGGACCCGCTGGGCGTCCTGGCTGGTCAGGCCGGCGACGGCCAGCACCAGGAAGGCGGCGACCGAGCCGAGCCAGCCGACCGAGGACGCGATGTGCGCGGTGAGGGCGAGTTTGCGCAGGGCGGGCGGCATCGCCATCAGCCGCTACCGCCGTGCATACCGGGCCCCATGCCGCTGCCGGTGAGGTGCAGGGCGAGGAGCAGGGCGATCACTGCCAGGGCGACAGCCCCGGAGACCTTCACCCAGCGTGGGGTGCCGGGTGGTGCCGCGCGGCTGCTCCGCGCACCTGGAGTGGGCTGTGTCTCTTCTTCCATGTCGACAAGATTTATCGATACACAGTGTCTACGTCAAGTCACTATGTATGGACACCGTCGTCACGTACACTGCTGGGGTGCCGAAGCTGTGGAACGAGACGATCGAAGAGCATCGCCGCGCCGTACGCGACACGGTGCTGGAGACCACGGCCGAACTCGTGGCCGAGCAGGGGCTGCGGGGCGTGACGATGTCGCGGATCGCCGAGCGCAGCGGCATCGGACGGGCCACGTTGTACAAGTACTTCCCGGACGTCGAGTCGATCATGGCTGCATGGCATGAACGCCAGATCGCCGGCCACCTCGACGAACTCGCCGACCTCAGGGGCCGCTCCGACACCCCTGGCGCACGGCTGGCGGCGGTGCTGGAACGCTACGCGTTCATCCAGCAGCAGCGGCACGGCCACGGGGCGGAACTCTCGGCACTCCTGCATCGCGGGGGCCATGCGGCCCACGCCGAGCAGCATCTGCGCCACTTCGTCAGGGGCCTGCTGGCCGAGGGAGTCCAGGCGGGCGAGGTCCGGGACGATGTCACGCCGGACGAGCTGACGGGGTACTGCCTGCACGCACTGGCCGGGGCGGGAGAGCTGCCGTCCAAGGCCGCGGTACGGCGACTCGTAGCTGTCACCCTGACGGGTCTGCGTCCTCAGGGCTGACGCTCGCTCGGCGCCTCTGCGCAGGTGATCTCGTCACGCGGGTTAAGGTCCGGGCGCCGCCGCCCCGGCAAGGGCCTGGCGCAGGGCGATCTCGTCCGGCACGCCGGACACGGTGCCGTCGGCGTTCCGGTACAGACGGCACGACAGGCTGGGCGCGGCACCGGGTGGCGCGAACGGGTCGGTGCCGTCGACCAGGATCGTCGGAGACCCGTACATGCCCAGCCGGGCGGCCTCCGCCTCATCGGACACCTCGAGCAGCTCCACCCGAGCTGCTCGTCCGCCCAGCGCGGCGGTCACCCGCTCCAGCGCGGGTCGTGCGTTCGGGCAGTCCGCCACCGTGAGTACCGTGATCCGCATCCGCCTCGTCCTCCCAGCCCACTGCTCGATCTCCACACCTGACGGTAGACCTTCCAGTGCACAGGAAGGTCCCAGTGCACAGGAAGGTCAAGGGCCGGCCTGGAGATATGCGCACCGGCGACCTCGCTGCCCGCACCGGGCTGACGACCAAGACCCTTCGCTTCCACGAGGACAGTGGTCTATTGCCTGCGCCACCCCGCACCCCGGGCGGCTACCGCGACTACCCCGACCACACCGTCACCCGGTTCTCGTTCGTCCGCGACGCCGGCGCGCGGGCCTCACCCTCGCCGAGATCCGCTCGATCCTTGCCCTGCGCGACGACGGCCATGCACCCTGCACCCACGTCACCGAACTGATCCACGCTCACCTGGACGACATCGACCGGCGCCTGGCCGAACTCGTCACCACCCGCGAAGCGCTGCGCGCCCTCGTGGGCCGCGCCGCGACCACCGGCCCGGCCACCTGCGGCGCAGACGACATCTGGCTCAGCCGGTGCCGGACCTTGTACGGCCCACCTCTCCCGACGGGTCCGCCACGGCTTCGGTAGGGTCGAGGGCGGAGGTGCCACATGGACGCGAGCAGACGACTGCGAGCAGGCGGTGCCCTGGTGCACCTCCTGCTGGTTGTCGTGCTCGCACTCGGTGTCTTCGTCATGCACACCCTGGGGCATCCGGAAGATGCCTCAGGCTCTGGGATGAGTGGCGTCGGCCACACCACCGCCGCGGAATCGGCGCACATCGACGTGCCGGCCCCAGCAGTGGAGCACGACTCCGCCGAGAGCAGTCCGTCATCGGGGCTGCCGCCGCACGCTTCAAGCGCCATCGCGAGCCCGCCGCAGTCGGTGGACCCCCATCCCGCGGGGATGGGGATGGACATGACCGCGCTCTGCGTGGCAGTCCTCGGCACCTGGGCGTTCGCCGCTCTGCTGTACGCAGCGCTGATCGGCCGCATTGACTGGGCAGTCGGCCTTCCCGGGCGGGCCGTAGCGCCGGCGCGGCCCGATCCGCTGCTGCCCAGAACAGTCCTCGCTCAGTTGTCGGTCCTGCGGATATAGGCCCCCGGGTCACGCGGGCGTATCAGTGCGCTCGCGTTCCCGCTCGTGCCACGAAATCCGCAAACCTGACCGACCATACGAGGTGTCTTTCACATGATCGTCTACAAGCGTGCCCTCGGCCGCTCGAACCGCCGCCGGGTCGCGCTCGTCAGCGTCGTCGCGGCGGGAGGACTGCTGCTCACCGCCTGCGGCGGAAACGACACGAAGGGCGCGGACCGCGGAGGCGAGAGCTCCGTGTCCGCCACCCAGAACGCCCGGAACGCGGGCGAGAACCCGGCGCCGGGCGCCTTCAACGACGCCGACGTCATGTTCGCGCAGATGATGATCCCCCACCACGAGCAGGCCCTGGAGATGGCGAAGCTCGCGGACGGCCGTGCCTCCGACGCGGAGATCAAGACTCTGGCCGAGGAGATCGAGAAGGCCCAGGATCCTGAGATCCAGACCATGAAGTCCTGGCTCAAGGCGTGGGGCAAGCCGGAGTCGGCCGAAGAGAGCATGCCCGGAATGGACCATGGTTCCGGCGGGATGGACCACTCGGGGATGGCCGGGATGATGTCCGACGAGGACATGGAGAAGCTCAAGGCGGCCAAGGACACCGAGTTCGACCGGATGTTCGCCCAGCTGATGATCGACCACCACAAGGGTGCGGTCGAGATGGCTGAGGACGAGCAGGCGGACGGCAGGAACGCCACAGCGAAGAAGCTCGCCGGTGACGTGGTGAAGAACCAGTCCGTCGAGATCGAGCAGTTGCAGAAGATCCTCGACAGGCTCTGATCCTGATCCGACCCACACCCCGCGGATGCCGTCGCGAGTCCCACCGAGGCCGTGACGGCATCCGCCCCTCCCACCTGGCCCGGTGCGTCCTTCCGCCTGGCCTGCACGAACTTGACAGGACACCATGAGGAAGCAGTACTTCACCATCGCCGCTTCTGCGGCCCTCGCGCTCACCCTGACGGCCTGTTCCGGGGACGGCGGCGGCTCCGGAGAGGCTCAGACATCGCCCTTTTCGACGGTCAGCCACATCCACGGAGTCGGCATCGACCCCGCCGACGACCGGCTGTACGTCGCCACCCACGAAGGCGTCTTCACACCGGACGAGAACAACGAGCCGCAGCGGGTCGGCGACAGCCGCGACGATTACATGGGCTTCACGGTCGCCAAGGCCAAGACGTTCCTGGCCAGCGGACACCCGGCGCCCGATGCCGAGGGCCCCGCGAACAAGGGACTGGTCGAGAGCACCGACGCAGGCAAGACGTGGAAGACCAAGTCGTTGTCCGGCGAGGTCGACTTCCACGCGCTCGAGTACGCCGACGGCACCATCTACGGCTACGACAGCACGAACGGCAAGGTGCGGGTCAGTAAGGACGGCGTGAAGTGGCAGGATCGCGCGACACTGTCGGCCCTCGACATCGCCGTCAACCCCGATGACACGCAGATGCTTTTTGCCACCACCGAAGCGGGCGTGGCGAAGAGCACCGACGGCGGCAAGACCTTTGCCGACGGTGCCGAGCCAGTGCTCTACTTCGTCTCCTGGGGCGCGCCGGACACGTTGTACGGAATCGACGGCTCGGGAGCGCTCCATCGCAGCGCGGACTCCGGGGACACCTGGAAGAAACTGGGTACAGCCCCCGGTGGCCAGCCGCAGGCGCTGACCGCGGTCGACGCCGAGCGAGTCCTGGTGGCCACACAGGACGGCGTCTACGAGTCGAAGAACGGTGGCAAGACCTTCACCAAGCGAATGGACGTCACGTCGACGGGCGGTCACTGACCATAGCGATCTTGATTGCCGTGTCGACCTGACTGCTGAGCGTGCCCCGTTTCGACAGCAGCGAGACAGGTCAGCAGCCAGAGTGAAGTGCTGCACGCGGGTGCTGCGGCGCCCGCGTGCAGCCTGGGTATGCGACAAACCTTCCAAGTCGCCCAGAACCTGGCCGTGCTGCGCGGCACAGTCCGCACCTGGCTCAGAGAAGGGCCGAGCGTCACACCCCTGAGCAGCGGGGGTTGATTGCAGGGAGCTCATCAGCGCGATGACAGCTGGAACTTCGGCCTCGTCTCCGGCACCGCGTACCGCCGATGAGTCCCATGAACCCCGACACCCTCGCGCTGAGCATGACAGTTGACGGGCATCGGCTTGCTCTGCGTCACCCTCCTGATGCGCCTGCGCAAGGAGATCGACGGCACCGAGCCGGGCACCGTCGTCCACGTCATCGCCACCGACCCTGCCGACCCGCTCGACCTGCCCGCTTGGTGTTACAAGACCGGCCACGACTACCTCGGCCCCGTTCCCGACCATGACCGGGACGTCTATGCCCTCCGCTTCACCGCCAAGCCGACGGGGACCCGACCCCATGCCCCCTGGCACCAGTCGCTGAACACAAGAATTTGGCAGGGGGGAGTGTCTAAACAACGGCGGATCTGCTGATCAAGGAAGAGACGCCAAGTGAGCGAGACGACGATCGAGCATGAGTCCGTGAAGGAGCCGGTCGGTGGTGCGATGCCGTCGGCTGCGTCGGACGAGCAACTCGTCGCGATGCTGGTCGACCGGGCCCGCAGTGAGGGGCTGCAGCCGACCGGCGAGGACGGACTGTCCCTGCAGGGGGCAACCCCCAGCAGATGCTGACCAAGCGGGTGCTGGAGTCGGCCCTGGAGGGTGAGATCACCGATCACCTCGGCTACGAGAAGCACGATCCGGCGGGGAAGAACAACGGCAGCAGCCGCAACGGCACCCGGGCGAAGACCGTGCTGACTGGCGTCGGCTCGGTCGAGGTCAAGGTGCCCCGGGACACCGCCGGCAGCTTCGAGCCGCAGATCGTCAAGAAGCGGCAGCGGCGCCTGACCGGGGTGGATGAAATGGTGCTGTCCCTGTCCGCGAAGGGACTCACGCACGGCGAGATATCGGCTCATCTCGCCGAGGTGTACGGCGCCGAGGTGTCCAAGCAGACCATCTCCACCATCACCGACAAGGTCATGGACGGCATGGCCGAGTGGCAGAACGGGCCGCTGGAAACCACCCTTGAGCACGGCGAGGAAGCTTCGGGTGCTCCCGGGGGGAAGCGAGTCGTCCTGTGCCCCCTCATGTGCCTGATGTGTCGTCAGGTAAGTCAGCATCTGATCAGCATCAGTCCCCGCACATTCCGAGACGGTTGTCCGAACAGGCGATTGGCCGGCGGCGTCACAGCAGCCTGGCTCGCACGGAAGCGCAGGCCGGGAGCCATCTCTCCGGAGTGAACCGATGTTCTTCGAGATCTTCGAGTCCGACGCGCGCCAGTGTAGAGTGAAGAACGCCCTTGACCTGCAGAAAGCTGGCAGGGAGCCGTCTTCCAGGAGTCCCAAATGCTGCGTACTCTGTTCAAGGCCAAGATCTAGCATGCGGGCGTTTGTGCGGTTCAGAGGCGTAGCGGGGCCACTCAGGTCAGCAAATGGTCAGCATCGGGTGCGAGGGCGTCCTGGCTTGCTGACCTGGTGACCGCCGCGGCGCGGTGCCTGGAAGCGCAGATGCCCGGCTCCCGCTCGGAAGGTGCGTCACGTGGCTCGTCAGCTCGCCCGCGGTATGGGGTCGTTCTTCAAGGACTGCGGCTGTGCCAGGTCGGCCCGGTGCCCGCATCCGTACACGATCCGTTTCCGCAACGGTCTGGGGAAGCAGGTTGAGGAGGGCGGGTTCGGCACGCAGGATGACGCGATTGAACGCTTGACGCAGGTCTATGCGGAGAAGAAGTGCACGGTGACCGTGTGCCGGGGGTGTTGCTGCGGCACGGCCAAGGTTCCCGGCACCGATCACTCCGCCCAACTCGCCATGCCGAGGGCCGAACTGGGGGCGGTGGCCCAGGTCCGGGCGGTGAACTGTCTCGACGCGTGCGAGCAGGCCAACGTCATCGTCGTACAGCCGTCTTCGCCCGGGCGGGCCGCAGGCGGGCGGCCGGTCTCGCTGGGCCTGGTCAACGACCCTGACGTGACGGGCGACATCGTGGCGTGGGTGCGTTCCGGCGGGCCGGGCCTCGCCGAACCGCCGGACGTTGTAGGCCTGTACGAGTTCGGCCCGTCCCGACGCGTACGACGGACCGTCGAGGGCTGAGAAGCACACGGCTGTCGTTGTCAGTGGATCGCGCCCAGAGCGATCACGGCCGCTGGAGACCCGCAGTCGCGTTGCGCCGGCCGGCCAGGCGGTATGTCAGCAGCCGTGGGAGTGTGAGAACTGGGCGGCGAACGCGGACGTCCGCCGCTCGGGCGGGGCCAAGCGGTGGATGAGCACGCGTGTGTGCTCCGCCGCAAGGGTGCCGCCTCTTCGGCGTGCGCGGTGCCTGGTGGGCGGAGCCAGAGTTCGGAACGACAACAGGGGCTCCGTTGAGATTGGACAGCCCGGGATCGGGGATGGTCCGGCCGCGGGCGATCCCCCAGTCCGGCAGGGCCGGGAACCTGCTCGGCCTCGTCCTTCGTGCGGGGGCGAGCACGACGTGATTGGTCTCCAACGCTTCTTCCCCGAGGCTGTGGATGCACTTCGAGTACCACGACGCCAACCACTGTTGGAAGCGGTTTTCTCCAATGCGATATGTGGAGGGAGCCCATCGGGGACCCACACCAAGCCCTGGGCGGTCAGTACTGGGGATCCGCCCGGCGTCCCACGCGCTCCCGGGCAGGACTTCGCTCCGGAAGCCGGCTATGTCGGCTCAAGCGATGTCACGCATGCCGAGGCGCAGGTGCTCGATGTGGTGGACGGCCTGGTCGAGGAGCGCGGCGACGTGGTTGTCGTAGAGGGTGTGGACGATGCGGCGCCCGTCGCGCCGGCCGGTGTCCAGGCCCAGGGTGCTCAGCAGGCGCAGCTGGTGGGAGACGGCGGACTGTTCCATGCCGACGGCGGCGGCGAGGTCGCCGACGGAGCATGGCGCGTGCCGCAGGGTGGTGAGGATCAGTAGCCGGGAGGGGGCGGCCAGGGCCTGGATCGTGGCAGCGACGGACGTCGCGGTGGTTTCATCAAGGCGGGCGGCCGCGATGATGCCGCGGCCGCCCGTGGCTCGCAGGGATTCACCGGCGTGCACGGGCCCGTGCCTCTCGGGGCGGCGAAACCGATCCACACGGCGCGGGCTCCGGCACGGCGGCCGGCGGTGGAGGGCTGGACGACGATGATGCTGCCCTGGTCGCAGGGGCCAGGGCAGTCCATCGTGCGGACGGCGAGCTGCCGGCCCGAGCCGACGGCTGCGGCGCGTAGCCGGTCGAGTTGTCAGTTGTGGTCGGTGTCAGGGTGCTTGCGCGGGTTGCCGCTGCAGATCCACTTGCCGGTCGGTGCGCCAGCCAATGCCAGGTGCGAGCCGACGTAGGGGTAGGTGGCCACCGGCTTGCGGGTGTGCCGTTCTTGGCAGCGAACGGCCCCGTGCGCTGCCACGGCCAGACGCCTCCCCTGCCGCATCCAGGCCAGGTCGGTGACGGTTGACGCGGCGGACTCGGTCCGCCACAACTCGGCGCCGTCCGTGTCCAGGGCGAGCGCGTGGCGGCCGGAGGCGACCGCCACCCGTTCGTGGTCGGCCCACGCTGCTGCTGCCGACCAGGCACCGGACTCGCGCACGGTCGTATGCCCGTCCTTGCGCCACAAGGGATTACCCCATCGGGCCGGAGACCGTCAAGTTACCTGCACCCGCGGCGAGTTCGGTACGCAGCGCCCCGTCGGGCAGGTCGAGTGCCCGCATCTCGGCACCCATCGAGGCGTCGAGCACCTTGACGGTGCCCTCGGCGCCGGCGGCCAGGTCGTCGCGCGCTGTGAGTGTCACCGGGGCGTCGTCGGTGGTGATGCGGGCCATCGAGCCGTCGCTGTCTGAGGAACCGCGGGCCGGGGCGCATCATCACCGGCCGCTCCGGTGCCGGATGAACGGTCGTCTCCGTGTCTGTTTCGCCCGTGTCGTTGGAGGAGCCGTTGCCCCTTCCGTTGCCGGGTTGGACGGCGTTCGGGCTCTCATCGGAGCCCGCACGAGCTGTACCCGCACTGCGTGCGCACGTCCACCGACGGCGGACGGGTCCACGTGCACGCGGACAGCTTCGCATCGTTGCCGTAGGCGCACCCCACCGACGCCGCCGTCCCGATGCGGACCACGTGTTGGTCCAGCGTGCCAGGGCCGCGCCGACGGGCGGTGACTCCCTCGCCATCGACGCGTACGCGTTCGCCGAGGGGCTCGTCGCGGCAGACCCCGCGCGCGCCCACACGTCCCGTCACCGACCCACGGGATCACCGTCGGCACCGTCGTTCCGGGCGCGTAGTGTCAGGTGGCCGCCGTGATGCAGCGGTGTGCTCAGCCGCGGACGCGCCGCCTCGTGGCCGGTCTCCGCGTCGAAGATGTGCACCTCGCCGTGGCCGCCCCGGGTGACGGCGATCCAGTCGGAGCCCGGTGAGGCGGCCACCGCGCGACGTTGGACGCCCTCCCAGGGGGTGCCGCCGCGACGTGGAGCACCGTCCATACCGGGCAGGAGGCAGCGGCGGGCGGCGCCGTCGGCGCCGAGCAGGACCAACTCGTCGCCGTCGGGATGGACACGGGTGAAGGCGGTGTGGCGCCGGGCGAGGGCCAGCCGGAAGACGAGCCCGGCACCGAGGTCCGTGAGCAGCGTCCGGCCGGTTCCCAGCTCGTGGTGCCATGCCTGGTTGGTCCACTCCGGCCAGCGCAGCGGGTCCGGGTCACCGCCGCGCAGCGTGGTCCACAGTGCCTGACGCCGGGTGTCGAGCCGGAGGTACCAGCCCCGGGCGGGCGATCCCCACGGAATGACCGCCTCGGCAGCGAGGATGTCGCCCTTTCTGCGGGCCCGGTGCACTCCCTGGCTCGTGGCCGCGAAGACCTGCTCCGAGCCGGGTGCCTGTGCGTCCCCGTGTCCGTCGTCCGGCAGCGGCAGGAGCGCGTGAGGCGTGACCAGGGGACAGCCAGGCGGAGCCGCGAGGAGGTCGGCGAACCGGTGGACGGCCAGCGCCCCGGGCTCCCGGTGCCGCAGTACGACCAGAGGGTCGGTCTCGCCCAGCACGGTTACGCCCGGTTCGCCGACGCGCGTCCGCACCCGTGCGGCCTCTCCGGTGGCCAGGTCGAGGACCGTCAGCAGGTCCGACCACGGTTCGCTGTTCTTGCCGAGGCCGGTGGTGACGGCCAGTCGGCGGCCGGACGGGTCGCAGGCGAGGTGCTCGGCCGGCACGGCGACCGGAACCGCGCGTTCCACGAGTTCCTCGGCGTAGGGGTTGAGCACCAGCAGTTCCCCGCGGCGGTCGTCGACGCAGGCCACCCGCCCACCCGGCAGCGCCAGGAATCCGGCGTGCTCCGAAAGGTGACGGCCGGTGAGGCGTCCTGCTACGGCACCGTCGGGCACGGTCAGCAGGTGTACGGCTCCGGCCACATGGTCGGAGACGAGCAGGGCGGGTGTGGCAGCGGGCATGAGTCCTCCAGAAACCGATCTAGTGAAAACGATTATCATGTATCTTCAGTGCGTTCCCGGTACCTGAAAAAGAAGCGAGGGCATCGATGCTGCGCTCACCGTCGAGATTCGTTCGCAGTTGGCTCACCGCAGCGGCGGTGGGTTCGCTCCTGGTCGGCTGCGGCTCGTCCTCCGAAGAGTCCGCGAACGACAAGGCCAAGCCCGCGGCGAAGACGGAGGTGACCGTCGAACCCATCAAGGCGTCGACGGAGTTGACCGACACCAACGGCGTCAGGATCTCCTTGCAGAAGGAGCCCGAGCGGATCGTCTGCCTGTTCGCACTGTGCGACGACATCCTGACCGAACTGGGCATCGTCCCGACGGCCACCAACAGCGCGGTGCTCACCCACCCGGACTTCCTGGGGGAGGGGAAGGCCAAGGAGGTGGACATCATCCCCGGCGGCTTCATCGCCCCGGAGGTGGAGGCGATCCTCTCCCACAAGCCCGATCTCGTGATCGGCCTCGGGGACACCCACGGCAAGCTCGCCCCGGCGCTGAAGGGAGCGACCACGTTCTGGGCCATGCAGCCCGAGACGTGGCAGGACAGCGTGGGCTACCTGCGCGACACCGCCGCGCTCACCGGCCGCACCGCCCAGGGGGAGAAGGCGGAGAGGATCTTCCGGACGAAGCTCGCCGCCGCCGAGAAGACCCCGAGCGACAAGACCGCGCTCATCATCTACGGCAGTGACGAGAACTTCGGCGTCGCGACGCCCGAAGGTGACGTGGCCGCCAGCCTGTTCCCCAAGATCGCCGACTACCCGTGGGAGTCCCGCGGTGTGGAGGGCAGTTACAGTCTCGAAGAGATCCTCGCCAAGGACGTCGACGTGCTGTTCGTCGAGACGCTGAGCTTCGGCGACGCGGAGGGCGAACTGTCCGAGAAGCTTGCCGGAAACCCGCTCTGGGGCAAGATTCCCGCAGTGAAGAACGGTGACGTCCACGAGGTGAACTCAGAGGTGTGGGCCAAGGGGCGCGGCACCCGTTCGCTGGGCATCGTGCTCGACGAGGCCACGGCCGCGCTGCGGTGAGGACGTCCCTTCCGGTGCCCGCCGTAGCCGATCGCCCCGCGGCGGGCGGAGAGCGGCCGTTGCGCGGTGCGCGGAGGTGGCAACCGCTTCTGGTGGTCGTGTTGCTGGCTGTCTTCTCGGTCTGCGCGCTCAGCCTCGGTACCCCCTACGTCCCCCCGTACCGGCTGGTCGCCGCTGTGCTGGAGGGGGACACCACCCTCGCCGGGATCGTCGTGAGTGAACTCCGCGTGCCCCGGCTGCTGCTGGCGTTGGTCGCCGGAGCCTGCCTGGGGGCGGCCGGGCTGGTGCTCCAGGAGGCGCTGCGCAATCCGCTGGCGGTGCCGGAGATGCTGGGTGTGTCGTCCGGGGCCGCGCTGGGGGTGGCCGCACCGCTGGTGCTGGCCTTCTCGCTGCCCGCCGCCGTCCAGCCTCTGCTGGCCATCGGCGGGGCAGCCCTGGGTGGCGGGCTCACGTTGCTCGTCGCCGGGATCGGCCGCAGTCCGTCCGCCGTGCTGCTGACCGGTGCGGCGGTGGCGGCCGCGTTGCAGGCCGCGCTGCTCGTGCTGATGGTCATGGCCGACCAGTTGGACCTCCAGCTGATCTACCGCTACCTGCTCGGCTCCCTCTCCGCCCGGACGTGGGACGACGTGACGGGCCTGTGGCCGTGGCTGCTCGTCGCGGTGCCCGCACTCGTGCTGTGCGCGCCGGTGCTGTCCGTGCTGCGGCTGGGCGACGAGGACGCGGAGGCACTCGGTGTGAGAGCTCAGCGCGCCCGGCTGGCAGCGCTGGCCGTCGCCGTGGTGCTGATCGCTCCGGTGACGGCCGTGTGCGGGCCCGTCGCCTGGGTGGGTTTCCTCGCCCCGCATCTGAGCCGCTGGTTCGATCCCGCGGCGGGAGCGGTGCGCTGGCTCCCCTGGTCCGCGGCCTGGGGCGCTGTCGTCGTGGTGGTCGCCGATGTTCCGGCCCGGCTGGTGTTGGCACCCGTGGAGACGCCTGCCGGTGCGTGGACGGCCCTGCTGGGGGTGCCGGCCGGCGTCGCACTGATGCGGTCGGGTGGCCGTCGCCGGGCGGCGGCCTGGCGCACCCCGGCCGCTTCGGCCGGGGTGCGCGAGCAGCTGTCCGGGCCGCGGAGGACGGCTTCGGGTGTGGCGGACGAAGTACCTCCCGCCGGGGCACCGCATCACGCTCACCGGGGCGAACCCGGGCCTGGCGGTCCGACCTCGCCGCCTCTCGGGACGATCAGAACGGAGGACGTACGGTGACCCGGCGTTTCACGGCCCTCGCGGCACTGGCCGTCATATGCGCCGCAGCGGAGGTGGTGGCCGGGCGCGGCATGTCCCCGGGGGTGGTCTGGGACGTCCTCAACGGTGGCGGTGACGCGACGGAACGCCACATCGTGTTCCAACTGCGTCTGCCGAGGCTGTTGGTGGCCCTCGGCGCGGGCGCCTGTCTGGCCGTGGCGGGGCTGGTCCTGCAGTCCGCCCTGCGTAATCCCCTGGCCGGGCCGGAGGTGACGGGCGTGACCCCGGGGGCGGTGCTCGGCGCCGTCACCGCGACCGCCCTGGGGCTCGCCGGGTGGGATTCGCCCCTGGCCGTGGTCCTCGCCGCCTGCGCGGGCGGGTGCGCCGGAGCAGCGCTGCTGTGGCTGCTCGCCGGCCGCGGTCGCGGAGATCCCGCGCAGACCGCCGTGCACGGGGTGCTGGTGTCGTCGGTGCTCGGCGGGCTCACCGCCATGGTGCTGCTCGTGGAGCCGGGTGAGCTCGGCAGCGTCGTGCAGTGGCTGGTGGGCACTACGGAGGGCCGGGTGTGGGAGCACTGGCACCTGCTGTGGCCGTGGGCGCTCCTCTGGGGGACAGCTGCCTGGCTGCTGGCCGGGCCGTTGACCCTGCTGCGCTGCGGGGACGACATCGCCCTCGCCGCCGGTCTCTCCGCCCGCCGGGCCCGGACCCTGGCCCTGATATGCGCGGTGGCCCTGACCGCCGGCGCCGTGGCTGCCGTCGGCGCGCTGGGCTTCATCGGGTTGCTCGTCCCGCATCTGGCCGTGGCCGTCTTCGGTGCGGACCTGCGCCGGAGCCTTCCCGGCGCCGCCCTGACAGGCGCGGTTGTGGTGTGCGGGGCCGACGCGACCGCGCAGTTGTCCTCGCGGCTACTGGCGACGGCGCTCGACTCCGGACGGCTCACGGTGCCGGTCGGGGCGCTCACCGCCTGCCTCGGCGCCGCGCTGCTGCTGCTCGTCGTGCGCCGCACGCCGAGCCGTACGTTCTGACGTCGAATTGAGGACAGAGCATGATCGAGTCCGTGGGGATCCACGTCGAGGGGGTCCACTTCGGCTACCCCGGACGGCCCGTGCTGCGGGGCGTCGACCTGACCGTCCGGCCGGGCGAACTGACCGCCCTGATCGGCCTGAACGGCTGCGGCAAGTCGACCCTGCTGCGGCTGGCCGCCGGGCTGCTGCACCCCGACGAAGGGCGCGTGCTGCTCGGCGAGGACGACGTCACGCGGCTTTCAAGACGCGCCACGGCCCAGAGGGCAGCCTTGCTGCACCAGTCGGCTCCGGCCGTGCCGGGCATGACAGTGCGTCATCTCGTCCGTCAGGGGCGGTATGCGGCACGTGGCCCGCTGGGCATGCTGCGCGAGGGCGACGACCCCGTCGTGCGCCGGGCGCTGCGTGATGTCGGGGTGGAGGACTGGGCCGACCGTGACGTCGACGCGCTGTCCGGCGGCGAGCGGCAACGTGTCCGGCTCGCGATGGCGCTCGCGCAGGACACCCAGGTCCTGCTGCTCGACGAGCCGACCACGTACCTGGATCTGCACCACCAGCTCGACGTACTGCAGACCGTGGTACGTCTGCGCGAGGAACGCGGGCTCACGGTGGTGATGGTGCTGCACGACCTGGCCCACGCAGCCCGGTTCGCCGAGCGGATCGTCGCCCTGCGGGAGGGCCGTGTGGTGGCCGACGGAGCGCCGAAGCGGGTCGTCACGCCGGGGTTGCTGGCGGAGGTGCTGCAGGTGGCAGGCCGGGTCGGTGAGGATCCGGAAGGGGGATGGCCTGTGTGTTACCCAGATCACCCCATCGCGGCTCTAGAATATGAAAATCAGATTCATTAGAGTGAGGTCACGGCGCTCATCCGAACGCCGTATCTCCCTGCTGATGAAGGAGAGTTCATGGACAACGAGCAGGTCTTCGCGCCGATCGCCGACCCGGGTCAGCTGGCTCACGACTCGGCCTCCCACTCCAACGCACTCGTCGAGAACCCCTTCGAGGACACCGAGGAGTAAGCGAGGGCCTGGCCACCCTCGACCGTGGGCCCGCCCGATGCCTTCCGGGCGGGCCCACGCCCGTCCCCGCTCCCGTCGACAGGAGGAACACCGTGTCCCGTAGCCGACTCGTCCCCGGTGTCGAGGTCGTCGCCGTGCCAGGGCGAGGGCTTGCCGTCCGCACCCCCGCGGGGGAGTTCTTCAGTGTCAGGACAGGAAACGTCGACGAGGACGCCTTGCTCTCCCTGCTCACCGGGGGGACCACAGCCCTGGTGGACGAGGGGATGGACCGCGTGATCCGGGCGTTCGAAGAAGCCGGTTATCTGGCGGAAGGGCCGTTGGGCCCGGAGTGGCCCGCCGCTCGCCAGGATGTCAGGATCCTCGGCGACCCGGTCCTGACCGAACCGCTCGCCGTGCAACTGGCCGCCCTGGGCGCGCGGCCCCGTACGACTCCGGCCGTGACCGCCTCCGGCAGCTCACCGGTGGGCATCGAGGACCTGCTCGACGGAAACCCCTCCGCGGTCGTCTGGTGCCTGGACGGACCCGTGCCGGACGGCTTGTGGGACGCCGCCGACCGGCTGCCGGAGCGCGGTGTCGCGTGGCTGCGCTGCCACCGCGAGGGCTGGCAGGTGTACGTCGAGCCGGTGGCCGCCGCTCCCGGGGACGTCACCTCGGCGCACGTCCGGTCCCGCCGGCTCGCCGCCACGCCCGCTCACCGCGAGCTGGCCGCGTACTGGAGCGGACCGCGTACCTCCGGCGCGCCGGTCCGGTTCGCCGCGCCCGCCGCCATGCTGCTCGCGGCGCTGCTCGCGGACGATCTCGGCCAGTGGGCCACCGGCGCCCCCGACGCGGCCGGCCTCCCGGCCCGGCGCCGACTGCGACGGGTGGACCTGCGCACGCTGACCCTCACCGAGCACCCCGTGCTGCCGGTGCCCGACGTCGCCCCGATGCCGAAGAAGGACGGATGACGGCGTTCAGCACGGCCGTGGAGAAACTCGCCACCTACGTCCTGCTCCCAACCGGTGACGGCCGCTTCCCGACCGTCCTGATCCGCACCCCCTACGACCGGACCCGGCACGAGGCCGAGGCGCGCGGCTGGGCCCGCCGCGGGTTCGCCGCCGTCGTTCAGGACGTGCGGGGGCGGTTCGCGTCGCCGGGGGAGTGGCACCCGTACGCGCACGAGACCGCGGACGGAACAGCGGCCGTCCGCTGGATCCGGCAACAGCCGTGGAGCGATGGGCGGCTGGTGGCCGCCGGCGCCTCCTACGCCGCCCACTGCGCCCTCGTCCTCGCCCTCGACGCGCCCGGGGACGCCCGGCCGGACGCCGTCATCGCGGCCGTGCCCGCCCTCGGCCCGGCGGAGACAGCCCGCGAGGCGTCCGGCGTGGAACGGCTGTTCTCCCGCGCCGGATGGTGGGCCGCCCACGGCGACCGGCGCGACTCCGACGAAAGCGCGCTGAACAAGGCCCTCGCCGAGGACCCCGGCCTGCTCGCCCACCTGCCGTTGACCGCTCTGCCCGAGCGGCTGGGACGCGCCCTGCCCTCGTGGGCGGGGTTGTGGCGCCGGCCCGACCGCGGGCACATCGTGGCGCGGGCGGCGCACGCCGGGCCGCCCCTGCTCGCGGTGGGCGGCCACCACGACCACTTCACCGAGGAGACCGTCGCTCTGTGGCGCGCCTGGGGCGGATCCTCGGCGCGTCTGCTGCTCGGCCCCTGGGGGCACCCGCTGACCGCCGCTCCGGGGCCGGACGCGGGACCCGCCCACCGGCTGAACCTCGGCGAGCTGTACGTGCGCTGGGCCCGCCGCGCCCTGACCGGCGACCTCGCCCCCGGCCGCCACGGCGCACTGGCGCTCGGCTGCGCCGGCCTATGGCTGCCCGCCAACACCGAGGGAGTACCGCGTGCCCACCGCACGCGCCTGCTGTACGGTTCCGCCTTCACCGCCGACCCCGCCCGGCCCGTTCGGTCCGACGACCTGACCGTCCCCGCCGATGGCCCGCCCGACCGCTGCCTGCTGGTCACACCGCCGTCGCCGCGTCCGCTCGACCTCGTCGGCCCCGTCAGTGTGCGGCTGCGGGCCATCGCCCACACACCGTCCGCCGACTGGGCCGCCAGGCTCGTCGCACTCCCACCGGACGGCACCGCCGAGCGGCTCGCCGTCGGTATCGTCCGGCGTGCCGAACCGGCCGGCCGGGAAGCCGCGTTCACCGTCGGACTCGGCCGGCTCGCACGTCGGCTCCGGGCCGGTACCCGGCTGCGCCTGGAGATCGCCGGACACCACTTCCCGGCCCACGCCCGCAACCCCCACACCGGGGACGACCCGATGACGGCCGCACAGCTGCTCGCCTCCCGGCGGAAGGTCGACCCGGACAGCGTGGTGCTGAACCTGCCCGTCCTCCCGTCCCGTCCCGCCCCCACCGACCCCGCCGAGGAGATCCTGCGATGACGGCTCTGCCGCTGGAAGCGCTCGTCGACCCCGTCTGCGGAATCGTCCGCAAGGTCAAGCCCGTCGAGCACCCCGCGGGCGCCCCGCCCCGCTACACCGCGCTCACGGCCGAGGTGTCCGACGCCCGCAGACACGGCCTGTGGCCCGCCGACCGGGTCTCCCTCGGCACCACCTTCGGCGACCCCGAGCAGGCCCGTGTCGCCGCGATAGCCGAGGGGATGGAGCGCTACTGCGGCAACCGCGTTCCGCCGCCCGGCCACCCGGACGCACCCCTGCGCGCCACCGCCGCCGAACTGGCGGACAAGGGCCTGCGCCTGTACGGCCCGGCCGATCTGCCCGCCTACGCACCCTGGCAGTACGCCCGCGCGAAGTTCCCCTACCGCCCGCTCACCGCCGACACCCCCGCGCTGTGGACACGAGGAACCGAACGACTGCCCGACGGGACCGACGCCGAGGTCTGGGCACCCGTCTCGCTCACCCACCTCAACTGGCGCCAAGGCGGCCTGCGTGAGCTGCCCCGCACCCACCACCTCAACTACGCCGGGATCGCCACCGGACAGGGCCTCGACGACGCTGTCGAGCGCGGCCTGATGGAGATCGTCGAGCGCGACGCCCTGGAACTGTGGTGGCACCTGGACGGCCCGACCCGGGGCATCGACCCGGCGAGCGTGCCCGGCCTCGCCGACGACCTCGCCGGCTCCGCGCTCGACGTCCACATCGTCGAGATGCCCTCGGAGTTCGCCCCCTGCATGGCCGCGCTCGTCCACGATCCGCGCCTCGGCCTGTACGCCGCCGGGTTCGCCTGCAAGTACGATCCGGCCGAGGCCGCCCGCAAAGCCGTCCTGGAAGCCGTCCACACCTGGGTTTTCACCCAGGGCCTGACCGACCCCGACGGCTGGGTGTTCCAGGCCGTCGAGGCCGGGCTGCTCGCCCGCGGGCTGTACCTGGAGCACCGGGCCGACGGCCGCTACCTCGGCGTGTGCGGCGAGCAGTTCGAGCACGTGCGGGACCTGGGAGCACACGTGCAGGTGTGGCTTGACGAGCGGATGGCGGTCGAGGCCCGGAGGTTCACCGAGCCTGCGCTCGGGACGGTATCCGTCGCAGAGGTCGAGCCGGGCGGTCGGGAGCGGCTGGAGAGCACGCTGCGCGGGGGCGGTCACCGTGTCATGACCTTCGATCTCACCACCGAGGACGTGGCGGAGACCGCGCTGCGCGTCGCCCGGGTCCTCGTCTCCGGACTGCTGCCCAACGCGCCCGCCGCCTTCGGCTACTTCGGCTGCCCGCGCCTTGCCGAGGCCGCCGTCGCGCGCGGATGGCGCGTGACCGCGCCGAGCGCGCCGGAGGATTTCACGCTGGCACCTCCGCCGCACATGTGAGGACCGCTGTGGAAGACCACCGCGAGGACCCGCCGACGGGCCTCGTCGCCGCCCTCGCCCGGGCCCGCTCCCCGGAGCGCCCCGGCCCCGACACACCCGCCGGAGCACCCGTCCGGGCCTGGGCGGGCTCGCCGCGCCCGATCCCGGAGGCCGGCCCCGCGAACCTCGACCTGCGGACTCTGCTGCGTCTTTCCCTGGCGGCCTCGGACACCTCCGGACGCCTCAGGCCCACCCCCTCCGCCGGTGCGCTGCACCCGGTGGACACCGAACTGGTCGTGGGCACCGGCTGCTCCCTGCCGCCCGGCCGCTACGGCTACGACCCGCTGCGCCACCGCGTCCACCACGTCGGCCCGCCCGTCGACGGCACGCCGCCGGGCGTGACCGCCGCACTCTCCGTCACCGCACAGCGCACGGTGTCCCACTACGGCCATCGGGCCTGGCCTCTCCTGCTGCTGGACACCGGGCACGCCGCCGCGGCGTTGCTCCTGGCGGCCCGCGTCCTGGGCGTGGGCGAATCCGACGTACGGATGGACGGACGCGCCGAGAACCCCCTGGCCGTCGTACGCATCCCACCGCCCGACGGGCGGAGCCCGAGGCGCCCTGCAGAGACTGAGGACCCGCCCACCCCGGCCGACCTGCTGGCGCGCCGCAGTACCCCGCCACCGTTGCCGGGCCTCCCACCCCGCGATGCACTGCGGGCAGTCCTGGCGACCGCCGAACGGGCCGGGGGCGGTGGCCTGTTGCGCTGGAGCGCCGCGGTCGGCCCGCCTCGGCCCGGCCTCATGGAACTGACCCCCGAGGGCACGACCCTGCGGCGCTACGCGTCCGGCGAGGCCCGTCCGACGCTCGCGGCCTGGGCCGCGGGCCAGGCGTGGCTCGCGGACGCCGGCGCCGCACTGCTCGCCCACGGCTGCCCCACGGACGCCGACACCGCGCACATCCGCCGCGCCCACCTGCGAGCCGGCTTCGCCGTCCACCTGGCCCATGTCGCAGCCCTGCGCCACGGGCTGGCGGCCCGGCCCGTCGGCTCCTGGCAGCAGGCGGATCTCGGCGCCGCCCTCGGCGCCGCGCCGGGCCGTGACTGGGTCGTGCACGCCCTGGCCCTCGGCACCCGCCACGCCGACGAGGAGAACTCCACATGATCGTCCACCCCGAGCTGCGCCGCGCCGCACGGCGCGCACGGCGTCCCCTGCTCGCGGCCGCCCTCTTGCAGGGAGCCGTCACCCTCACCCACCTGACGCAGGCCGTGCTGCTGGCCCTCGCGCTCGCCGGCCTGGCCCGCGGTGACACCGGCCAACTCCCGTGGCTGCTGGCCGCGGTGCTCGCCGTCGTCACCGGCCGCGCCGGTCTCGCCGTGTGGCAGCGGCGCACCGCCACCCGCGCCGGGGCCCGGGTCAGGGTGGCACTGCGCGACGAACTCCTCGCCCACCTGGGCCGGCTGGGGCCCGCATACCTGACCACAGCGCGGGCGGGAGCCGTCCGCACCACCCTGGTCGAGGGGGTGGAAGGGGTCGACGCCTACGTCTCCCGCTACCTGCCCCAGCTCCTGGTCACCCTCGCGGTACCACCCCTGGTCCTCGCCGTCCTCGCCGTGGTCGAACCCCGTGCCCTCCTCGGACTCGTCCCCGCCCTGCTCCTGGCCCTGCTGGGCCCGCGCGCCTGGGACCGGCTCCTCGCCACCCGCGGAAAGGAGCATTGGGACACCTACGAAGGACTGGGCGCCGACTACCTGGAGGCCCTCCAGGGCATGCCCGCCCTGCGCGCCGCGGGCGCCGTCGGACGTACCCGCGCACGCCTGGAGGAGCGGTCCGCGGCCCTGCACCGCGCGACCGTCGCCAAACTGCGTGTGTCCCTGGTCGACACCGGCATCACCGACCTCGCCATTCAGGGCGGCACCGCCGCCGCAGCGCTCCTGGCGTGCTGGTCGGCCGTCACCGGATCCACCACCGCGGCCGGCACCTATCTGGTGCTGCTGCTGGCCTCCGAGTGTTTCCGCCCGGTCCGCGACCTCGCCCGGGAATGGCACGCCGGCTACCTGGGGGTGTCGGCCGCCGACGGGCTGGCGGCCCTGCGCTCGGCCGAGCCGGCGGTCCCCGACACCGCAACGGCGCCCGCGCACTGGCACACTCCGCCCGAACTCCGTTTTCACAAAGTCCGGTTCACCTACGACGGTGCTCCCGCACCCGCCCTGGACGGTGTCTCCTTCACCGCGCGAGCGGGACGGACCACCGCGATCGTCGGGCCGTCCGGCGCGGGCAAGTCGACCCTGCTGGCCCTGCTCCTGCGCCATCACGACCCGAAGGAAGGGCGGATCACCCTCGACGGGCGCCCCACGACCGAGTGCGCGCTCGACTCGCTGCGGCAGGGCATCGCCGTGGTCTCGCAGGAGACGTACCTGTTCCATGCCACCATCGCCGACAACCTGCGTCTTGCGCGGCCCAGCGCCACTGACGACGAGCTCACCCGGACGGCGCGCGCTGCCGGGATCCACGACGAGATCGCCGCCCTCCCGGACGGCTACGCCACAGTCCTCGGCGAACGGGGCGCCACGCTCTCCGGCGGCCAGCGACAGCGGCTCGCCCTCGCCCGGGCCCTGCTGTCCGACGCCCCGGTCCTCGTTCTCGACGAGGCCACCAGCGCGGTCGACGAGCGGCGCGAGGCGGACATTGTTCGGGAGCTGCTGAAGGCGGTCGGCGGGCGGACCGTCCTGGTGGTCGCCCACCGGCTCGCGGCCGTGCGGCACGCCGACCAGATCGTCGTCCTCGACGCGGGACAGGTGGACGCCGTCGGCGACCACACTGGCCTGGTCGAGGCCGGCGGCGTCTACACCCGGCTCGTCGAGGCCGGCCGCGCCCACCGAGGGGAACTCGCCGCATGAGCACCGTCACCGGTCCCGCCGCCACCGGGGCGGACGTCCCCGCGCGGGGCGCGCTGCGGGCCCTGCTGCCCGCCCTCGCGGCACACCGCGCCATGACGGCCCGCACCTGTGCCGCCGCGCTCCTCGAACAGGGCTCCCTCGTCGCGCTGGTGACCCTGGCCGCGCACACCGTGGGCACCGCCGTCATCGAAGGGCGCGCACCCGCGGCCGGCACCGTCTCCGCGCTCGTCGCCCTCGTTCTCGTACGGGCCCTGACGACCTGGCGGGAGATGGACCTCTCGCACGACCTGGCCTACCGGGTGCTGGCCGCACTGCGGGTCCGTGTTTTCGACGGACTGGCCCGCAGCGCGCCCGCCCGGGTCGCGGGCCGGCGCAGCGGCGACCTCGCCGCCACCGCCATGGCCGACGTGGAGGCGCTGGAGTTCTTCTACGCCCACACCACCGCCCAGCTGCTCGCGGCGGGAACGGTCTTCACCGGCGGATCGGTGCTTCTGGCCCTGGTGGAGCCGTGGCTGCCGGTGGCCGTGCTGCCGGTCGCGGCCCTGCTTGCCGCGGCGCCCTTCGCCGACGCCCGCGCACGCACGGTACGCGGCGGCCGCACCCGCACGGCCGTGGCCGCGTTGTCGGCCGACACGGTGGAGACCGCCGACGGGCTGCGCGAACTGCTTGCCTTCGGTGCTCTGGCCGGACGCCGCCGCAAGCTGGCGGAGCGGGGGCGGCAGGTGGGCGACGCCCAGCGTGCCGAGGCCACCTGGGAGGCCGTCGCCGCCGCCGTCCGCGACCTCCTCATCGTGGTCGCGGTCCTCGGCGTGGTCGCCGCGGCGGCGCATTCCGTGACCTCCGGACGGCTGCACGGCGCGTGGGTCCCGGCCGCGATGGCGCTGGCCCTGTCCGTCCTCGGCCCGGTCGCGGAGTCGGCCCGCGCCCTGAGCCAGGCCGTGGCCCTTCGCGCCGCCGCCGCTCGCGTCGACGCGGCCGTCAAGGCCCCCGCCCTCGCCCCGCCGCCCACCGCACCACGTCCCCTGCCTCCCGGACCACTGGGCGTCCGGCTGCACCGAGTGAGGTTCGACTACGGCGGCGGGCCCGTGCTGGACGGCGTGGACCTCACCGTCCACCCCGGCCGGACACTCGCCCTCGTCGGCGCTTCCGGCGCCGGCAAGTCCACCTGTGCCCACCTGCTGGCCCGCTTCTGGGACCCGTCCGCCGGTGAGGTCCAGCTGCTGCCCGCCGACGGCGAGCCCGTGGACGTGAGGGAGGTGGACGACGCGGAACTGCGGCGGGCGGTGGTCCTGGTGGGACAGGACACCCCCCTCTTCCACGGCACCCTCGCCGAGAACCTGCGGCTCGCCGTGCCCGAGGCCGACGACCGGGTGCTGGCCGAGGCGGCACGGCTGTGCGGCGTCGACCGGATCGCGCCCCTGGACACGCCCGTCGGTGAGCGGGGCGCCACGCTGTCCGGCGGTCAGCGGGCCCGCATCGCCCTGGCCCGCGCGCTGCTGGCCGGACCGCGCGTCCTCGTGCTCGACGAGTCCACCGCCCACCTGGACAACACCGGCGACGCCGAACTCGCCACCGTGCTGCAGGAGGAGAGCCGCACGACGATCTTCATCGCCCACCGCCCGGCCACCATCCGCCGCGCCGACCGCATCGCAGTCCTGGAGGGCGGCCTCATCACGGAAGAGGGAACCTGGGAGGAACTCACAAGCCGCCCCGGCAGCGCGCTCAACCGCATCCTCAGCACCACCCCCTCCTGAGCACGGGACTTCGCCCCGGGAGCCGGACCAGTGACGCTTAGGGGCGGGTGTACCTGGAAACGACTACTCCCGAACGATCGTCGCGTCGGCGGTCGGCCGGTACCGGGAGGGGTCTCACATGGATGTGCCCTTGTATCTGAGGCCGAGGGTGGATCCGCCGCTCGCCTCACTGCTGACGGACCGGCCCTTCCTGCACTCGCTCGTCGACGCGCTGGGGTCGCCGCTCAACGTGCTGCTCCCCGAGGCCGTGGCCGAGAACGCCGCCCGCTTCCGTGCCGTCTACCGCCGCCACCATCTCACCGGGCGGGCGTACTTCGCGCACAAGGCGAACCGGTCCAGCGCCCTGCTGCGGAGACTGGCGGCGGAGGACCCGGCCACCGTCGGCGTCGACGTCGCCTCCACGGAGGAGCTGAGGCACGCACTGGGTTGTGGGTTCACCGGCGACCGCATCATGGCCACCGGACCCAAGGACGCCGCGTTCCTCTGGCTGGCCGCGCGCGTCGGAGCCACGGTCAACCTGGACTCGCCCGGGGAACTGGAACGTCTCTCCGGCCTGGTGCGCGCGCACGGGCTCGGCCGAGTCGCCGTGCTGGTACGCCTGTCGGGGTTCGAGCACGCCACCGGCCACGGGGGAGCGGGCACCCGGCTGCTCTCCCGGCGCAGCCGCTTCGGCACCCCGGTGCGGGATTCGGAGGCGCTGCTGTCGGCGCTCGAACGCAACGCGGACGCGGTGGAGTTCGTTGGCGCCGCCTACCACATGGACACCACCGGTGTGGAGGAGAAGGCGCGGGCGCTGGAGCAGTGCGTGCTGTTCATGGACGAATGCCGGGCGCGGGGACTCGCGCCGCGCGCCCTCGACATCGGGGGCGGATTCGGTGTCGGCTACGTCGCCGAGGCGGAGGAATGGGAGCGGTGGACCACCGCGCTGACCGAGGCGGTGCTCGGCGTCCGTCCGCCGTTGACCTGGCGCGGTCACGGATACGGGCTGCGCAACGAGGGCGGCACGGTGCGCGGTGCCGCCGCGCTGTACCCCGCTTACCGCCCCACCGCCGGACCCGGCTACCTCGACGAGCTTCTCTCCCTGCCTGCGCCGGTGCTGGGCCGCCCGCCCGCCACCCTCCTGCTGGAGCACCTCCACGACCTGTACATCGAACCCGGTCGCTCCCTGGTCGACCAGTGCGGGCTGTCGCTCGCCCGGGTGCTGGACGTACGGCCCGCGGACATGGACGCCGGGCAGTACCTGGTGCGTCTCGCCATGAACGCGGGTGACATGAGCCTGGAGGAACACGGGGTCCTGGTGGACCCCGTCCTGCTGCCGCGTGGCGAAGCGGCGTCGGGCGACGGGGAGCCGGTCGGCGTCTACCTCACCGGCAATCTGTGCCTGGAAGGTGATCTCCTCACCCGCCGCCTGGTCTTCCTGCCCCGGCTGCCGCGGGCGGGGGATCTGCTGGCCTTCGCCAACACCGCCGGATACGCCATGGACTTCCACGCCCATCACGCGCAGCGCCAGCCCGTCGCGCGGACGGTGGCGGTGGAGCGGCGGGACGATTCCTGGCGCTGGTGCCCGGACGAGGACTACTGGCCGATCACACCCTTGGGGGGAGCAATCGGATGAGGTACGACAGCATCACCGAGGCCATAGGCAACACGCCTCTGGTGCGCATCGATCCCGCCGTACACGGTCTGCGCAACATCGACCTCTACGCCAAGCTGGAGATGCTCAATCCGTTCGGGTCCGTCAAGGACCGGCCCGCCTGGCACATGGCCCGGCCCCATCTGGAGGCCGCGGCCGACGGCGACGGAACGGTCGTGGAGCTCTCCAGCGGCAACACGGCCAAGGCCCTGGCCCTGCTGGCCGGTATGCACGGAGCGAGGTTCAAGAGCGTCACCAACCGGATGCGGGTACCCGAGATCAAGGAGCTCCTCCTGCTCCTCGGCGCCGAGATCGAGGAACTTCCCGGGCGCAGCGAGTGCCTCGACCCGACCGACACGGACGACCCGCTGACGCACTTCCACCGGGCCCTCTCCGATCCGGGGAGCACCTACCTGCACACCGACCAGTACTTCAACCCGCGCAACGTCGAGGCGCACGCGGAGGGTACCGGTCCCGAGATAGTGAAGGACCTGGACGGCCGGGTGCCGGACTGGTTCGTCGCCTGCGTGGGCACGGCGGGTTCGTCGACCGGTGTCGCCAGGGTCCTGCGCGAGCACGACCCGCGTGTGAGGGTCCTCGGCCTGGTGGCCCACAAGTCGGACTTCATACCCGGCATCCGCACCATCGACGAGGTCCACCAGGTCGGCCTGTTCGACCCGGCGACGTACGACACCATCGAGTCGGTGACCTCGGACGAGGCCATCGACGGGATGATCACCCTGATCCGCCGCTGCGGAATGCTGAGCGGACCGACCGGCGGCGCCGCCTACCAGGGGGCGGTGCGGCAGCTGCGGTACGCCGACGCCGAGCTGGACGGGACGGGGCAGCGCCGGACGGCGGTGTTCATCGTGTGCGACCGGGCCGAGAGCTATCTCAGCTACGTGCGTCAGCGACGCCCCCAGCTCCTGGGCCGGACCGGCCGCGGGCACTCCGCGTCGGCCGTCACCAACGCCGAGGCCCGTGCGGAGGCCCGCGTCATCGACGTGGACGACGCCCGGCGCTGGTCCGCCGAGGGTGATCCCCGGCCCCTCGTCGTCGACCTGCGCAGCCCGCACGCCTACGCCGCCCTGCACATCGAGGGCTCGGTCAACATCGTCGACGAGGTGTTCGAGGATCTGCTCCGCGGCGGGCTCCCCTTCAGCAAGCGCACACCCGTGCTGTTGGCCTGTCCCGTCGGCGAGAAGTCACTGCGCTACGCTGCCGTGCTGTCCCGGATGGGCCACCCGGACGTCCGCAGTCTGGCCGGCGGGATCGTCGCCTGGCGGGACGCGGGCGCACCGCTGGTACGCGAATGAGCCCGGCGCGCCCGCTTCCCGCCGGGGAGCCCGAAAACCCGCTCTGGCAGAAGGAGGTGAGGGAACAGTTCCCCATCGTCACCGCGCATCCGGAGCTGGCATACCTCGACAGCGCGGCCACGTCACAGAAGCCACGTGCCGTACTGGAGGCCGTCCAGACGTACCTCACGACGTCGAACGCCAACGCGGGCCGCGGCACCTACCCCTGGGCCAACCGGACCACGGAACTGGTGGAGTCGACTCGGGAGCGGGTCAAGGAGTTCCTCCACGACCCCGAACCGGGCCGCTGTGGCGTCCACTTCACCAGCGGCACCACCGAGGGTTTGCGTACCGTCGCCCGTGACTGGCTCGTGCCGTACCTCGGGGACGGGGACGAGATCCTCGTGCCGTACGCCGACCACCGGGCCAATCTCGACCCCTGGCTCGAGGCCCGCCGGCTGCTGGCCGAGCGTGGTGTCGAGGTCCGCGTACGGGCGCTGCCGTACCAGGCGGTCTCCGGCGACTACGACCACCGGGCCCTGGCCGAGGCCATCGGCCCGCGGACCCGCTTCGTGGCCGCCACCCACGTCCACCACGTCTACGGCGGCGACATGAACGTGCACCGCATCCGCGAGGCGGTAGGCCCGGACGTACCGATCTGCCTGGACGCGGCGCAGAGCGTCGGTCACCTGCCCGTGCACCTCGACGATCCGTCGCTGGACGTGGACTTCGTGGTCTTCTCCGGGCACAAGGCGATGGCCCTGCCCGGATCAGGCGCGGTCTGGGCGCGCAACGCGCGGGGGCCCGTGTTCCGTCCGGGCGGCTGGCAGGGCACGCCCAACACGGTGGGCATCGTGTCGCTGCGGGCCGCACTCGACTGGCTCGACGCGGCCGGAGTCGAGCGGATCGCGCGCTGGACGACCACGCTCACCACCCGGCTGACGGACCGGCTCGGACAACTCGGCCCGTACGAGGTCCTCGGCTGCCCGGCGAGCCTGGCCGCCCACTCCCCACTGCCCGCGGCCCAGCGCCGCCACGGCATCGTCACCTTCCGCCACCGTGACATCCCGTCCGACGACCTCGGGTTCATCCTCTTCAGCCACGGTTTCATGGTGCGCGCCGACAGCCTCTGCCAGGCCGGCACCGACGAGCGGGACGGATCCGTACGGGTGAGCCTGCATGCCTACAACACGGCAGAGGAGATCGACCGCCTGCTGACTGTCCTCGCGTCGTTGACGTGAACGGCAACTGATAACCGTTTCCACCTGTAGATTCGTCCGTGCCCACGGATGGACGAGAGACGGATGAGGTGGCGCGAGCGATGGGCGTGAGCATGGGGACGGCCAGGGCCTGGGTGGAGCGCTGGGAAGGGCAGCAGGAACGGTACGCGGTGGACCGCGAGGAGCGGTTCACCGTGATCGCGGACGTCGTCGAGCACACCATCGCCGGCCGTGCCCACCCTCTCCTGCTCGACCTGGGATGCGGTCCCGGCTCCCTGGCCGCCAGGCTCGCCGCCCGCTTCCCGCGCGCGGAGATCATCGCCGCCGACATGGACCCCCTGCTGCTGGAGCTGGGGCGCACCCACCATGCCGACGCCGCCCGCTACGTCGACACCGTCATCGGCGAGGAGGGCTGGACCCGGGCCCTCGGACTGCGACGTCCCCTGGACGCCGCCCTCTCGACGACCGCGCTGCACTACCTGCCCGAGCAGACGCTGCTGCGCACGTACCGCTCCCTCGCGTCCCTGCTCCGCCCCGGCGGCGTCCTCGTCAACGGAGACCACTTCCCGCCGGGCGCGGCACAGTGCGCGGACCTCACCGCCCATGTGGGCCGTCGCAGGTCCGAGCGTACGGGCGGCCGCGCACAGGAGGACTGGCGGTCCTGGTGGGACGCCGCGGCCCGGGACCCCGAACTGGCGGACCTGTTCGACGAACGCGGACGGCGCCAGGCCGTCCGCGCCGGGAGCGGGGGCGACGAGCGGGTGACGGTGCACCGCCACGCCGAGTTGCTGCGCCGGGCGGGCTTCGCCCATGTCGCGCCGGTCTGGCAGTTCGGCGACAGCACCGTCCTGGTGGCGATCATGGGCGACACGCGCGGACTCCCCGCTCCCCTCAGGACCTGAGGACGGCAGCCGGGAAAGCCGCTTGGGACCGTTGCGGGGAACGGGTAGGCCAAGGCATTTCACAGAGCCAGACTCATCAGGATCTCGTCCCGGCCGTCACCGGGCGCCACCCGCAGCGCGCCCGGCCACCTGCCGACCTCCGTCCAGCCCGCCTTGCGGTAGAACTCTTCCAGCCCCGAACCGGACCGTACGCCGAGCTGCAGCCGTTCCAGCCCCACCTCGGCACGCCCCACGCGCTGGGCGTGCCGCATCAGTGCGATTCCGACACCCATGCCACGGAAGTGCACATGTGTCTGGACGTGGTTCACCACGCCGCAGTGCGCCACGAGAGGATGCGGCTCGCGGCGAAGCAGCAGCCAGCCCGCGAGCGCGCCGTCCATGGTCGCCAGGAGGAGCCTGCTGTGCTCAGGGGACAGTCCACGGGTGATTCTCCCGACCGCCGGGCGGAGCGCCGCCTCGGTCACCGGCGGGAGCGGGCAGTCCATGGGGACGACGGCCCCTCCGGCGTTGACGACTGCCGTCCAGCACGCGGTGAGGACCCGTCGGACGGCTGCGGTGGCGTCATGGGGCCGGCTGAGTTGTGCGATCACGGGAGTAGGTGACACCTCAGGCGCTGTCATAACCGGTAGCTTGCCAGGCGTGCGATTCCGAGTGCGCCGTCCGCTGCCCCTGTCAGCGTTCCTCGTACGGGTCCGACGGCTCCGCGACCCGTTCGACGGGCGTGGCGTCCAGCACCGGGGGGCCAGGCCGAGGGGGAACCCAGTTCGCCCTCGGGACGCCACGTGCCTGTCGCGGTCACCCATGTGCCGGTCTCCGCGGCGCCCGCGACGGGTACGGCGAGGGCTTGGCTGCGCGGCAACAGCCGGGTGAAGACGCGCTCGGGCACGAAGGCACCGATGGCCGCTGAGACCAGCGCGCCGAGCAGGAGGAACGGGAGGCCCTGAACGACGATGGCGGTGAACACCGTCCACCGGGCAGCGACGGGCGGAGCGTAGAGGTCGAGCGCGAGCGCGGGGCCGAGGAGACCGGCGACCGTGACGACGGTGACGAGTGTGGATCCGCCGAGGACGACATGCACGACCGTCCACGCGACGAGGCGTACGGCATCGGTGAGCCCGCCTCACACCAACGCGTGATTCCTGGTGCTCACACCACTCGGCCTCACCGCCCGATCACCCGGACGCACCGCCCACAGGGAGTTGCGGGCAGCTACCACGCGGCGCCCGCCCGGAGCAGCTTGGCGAGACACGGGCGTGGTGCCGGAGCGGCCTGCGCACGGTGGGGGTTGGGCGAGCGCGATGGACGGGGACCCACGCCGCAGGCCGGACGTGAAACGCCGCTCAGGCGTCCTGCACGGCCGGGTTCCGCGCGGTCGGGCCGACGCGGCAGCGGTCGCAGACGCCGGTCAGTTCAATGGTGTGTCCCACCTCGGTGAACCCCATGGTCTCGGCCAGGTTGTCCGCCCAGCGTTCCACGGGGTCCGCGTCGACCGCCGTGCTGGAGTCGCAGTCGCGGCAGACGAGGTAGTGACGGTGCCCGTCGGCGGGCCGCGGGCGATAGAGACGTCCCCCAGTCCTGTCCCGCACGACGTCGACCTGCCCTGAGCGGTTCAGGGCGTGCAGGGTCCGGTAGACCGTGGTCAGGCCGACGGTAATGCCCTTGGCTTCGAGGGCCTCGTGCAGTTCCTGCTTAGAGGTGAAGCCGGCGCGCTCGTACAAGGCGCTCAGCACGGCCGTCCGCTGCCGTGTCGGGCGCCAGGGGGCTGGTGACCGCGTTGCCGGTGCGTCGCGCAGGACGCCCCACCTCCCAACGTGCGGGTCGGTCTCAACGACGGAACGGGCCTCGCATGGACCGGACGTCTCTGGTGGCGCAGCGAGGTGTTGCACATGGCAATCATCCCTAATATGGAGTCAAAGAGATAGCGGTCCTGGGGGGTTGGTCCTGCTCGTCCGCTTCATCGACAGCGTGTCGTCCGCCGCCCGGGCGGCGCGGGCATGGGCATCGCCCGCAACACCCTGGAACGGCTCGGCGCCGTTCTCGACGAACCGCCGCTCCCGCAGCCCGCCGAGCCGAAGACACCTTGCGACGCGAGCGTGGAGTTCACCGGGGTCGGCTTCCGCTACGACGTCGGAACGGCCGACGGAGCTTCGGCACGTCCGGTCCTGCACGACGTGACCTTCCGCCTGGCCGAGCGCGGCATGACCGCCCTGGTGGGGCCCCGGCGCCGGCGAGACCACGGTCGCCGGCCTGATCGCCCGCTTCCGGGACACCACGGAGGGCACCGTCCGCATCGGCGGCGTGGGGGTCCGTGAGATCGTCGCCGACGAACCTAACCGCCCATGTCTCCCTCGTCTTCCGGGACGTCTACCTCTTCGACGGCACAATCGAGGAGAACGTCAGGATCGCGGCCCCGGACGCCGCCCCGGGCGGACTGTCCACAGCCGCGGATCTGCCCGGGCTCGATCGGGCGATCGCGGAGCTGCCCGACGGCTGGGACACCAAGGTGAGGGAGGGAGGCGCGCGGCTGTCCGGCGGGCAGCGCCGGCTCGTGTCCATCGCCCGCGCACCGTTAAAGGACGCTCCGATCCTCGTCCTCGACGAGGCCACCGCCGCACTCGGCCAGGAGAACGAGGTGCTGTTTGCCGAGGCCGTGCGCACCCTGGCCGACCACAAGACGCTGCTGGTCATCGCGCACCGGCTGAGCACCGTCGTGCGCGCGGACCAGATCCTGGTCCCGGAGGACGGCGAGATCACCGCGCGAGGCACGCACGACGACCTGGTCACGGTGGCCGGCACGTACGCGTCCTTCTGGCGGCGGTGGGCCCGGGCCCACCGCTGGCGGCTGGAGGCGGCACGGTCATGACCCCGCACCTGGCACCAGCGGCCCACCGGACACAACCGCGGCGTCGAAGGGAAGGCACGACACGATGAGCACCGGCCTGATGAACACCTGGGACTCATGGGCGGACTCCTGCCGCCACTCGCGTGCTCAAGCCCCCTGAAGCCCTGCCACGACCCCGCGGTCACCGCCGCCCGCCTCGCCCAAGCCGCTCTCGCCGCCCCGTACATGGTCTACGAGGCAGCAGGCGGTTACCTGGCACTTCGCTGCGGGCTCCGCCGTGAGCCTCACCGTGTACGCGACCGGCATCACCGCGCGGGCGGCGGGGCACACCTGGACCTCTTCCACCGACGGCAGGCCAAAGCCGGTGTTCGCCGACGCACTGCGCGCCCGGTCCGTGGTCCGCGCGGTGGACGGGACGTGGCTCCGCAAGGTCGCCGACCTGCCGGCGGAGCCGACGACCCCGCAACTTCCACCGGACGGGACCGCTCCGGACGTGACCGAGCGGATCATCGCGGCCGGCACCGCCGCCTATGGAAGCGCGGGAACTGTCGAGGACATCCGTGCCGGGATTCTGGAGAAGGCCGTCGTCTCCCGGAGGTCCCGCTGCCCGCCGGACCACCCATGGACTTCCCCGCGACCTATCTCGCGGGCCGCCGGGCCAACACCCTTGTTCGCTCCTGCTTGCTGTATCTCGGCGGCTATCGGGCAGCCGGGTTCA